>CAWVXU010000004.1:0-68088 GCA_963934255.1 uncultured Fibrobacterales bacterium | reverse complement strand
AGAACGAGTCCCCCTAGAATATCGCAACATGTCAACTATCATGTTCTTTAAGCCTGAAGTCGCCGCAGTCGGACTCAATGAGCGCAACTGCCAAAAAAACAATATCCCTTATCGTGTTGGGTTTTACTCGAATAAATTAGTCAATCGCGCTATCTCCATGAGATCCACAAGTGGCTTTGTCAAAATCCTAGTAGATGATAATAATCACATACTAGGAATGAGAGCTGCCGGTCCTCAAGCTTCATCATTAGTAATGTGTATCACACTTTTAATGGATTCAAAACAAACCATTGATGAAATTATTAAAACGATCCACCCTCACCCCAGTATGACAGAGGGTATTCAAGAGTGTATTCGTCTATTGTTGGATAAATCAATCTATAAACCGCAGTGTTTCCCCAAACTGATGTCTAAAAGAGAATGGCGTCCAGAAAATAAAAACAGTCACCCTAGCCTTAACTAAAGGGTGGCTAAAATATGGATAGAGCAGAAATATTCAATTAGATCGAAGGATTTTACAATCCAAAACCGAGACAGAGTTATATTGGAAATGTGAGTCCAATCAAATTTGAACAGAATATAATTTCATCAAGTGAAGTGTCTACGAAATTGGGGCAAGTTCAGTCTTCTTATGAGAAAGCCTAATCATCTTACTTACATGTGACTTGGGACTTTGAGATTCCCCTCGTCGGATCAGCGAACAACTTGGACCACAGGCGCAAAAAGATCAGTCATCAATCTAGCACTGAAACACCTTGAGTTCTACCTTCTCTTGTTAGTTATTTCCTTGTGGAGCATTTCGTTAGGGTCACAAAAAGGCATACCTATCAAGTATGCCTTCTTCGGGATAAGCTCTTAGCCTATCCTCTCCCCGTTCAATCGTTATTCATTTCAATTCTACTCGGTGGTGAAATACCTGAGGCACCTCAAGCCACTATGAGCTTTTTGATTTGATCTAATTCAGATTGTACTTGCTTTACCCAAATTTCAAGCATACTATTATGCTCCTCTTCCAGAGAATCATCTAAACCAAGACCTAAAAAGACACCCTCACGTTCGGCTCTAGACTCATCATATTCATAGTCTTTAGGTGATGTAAACCCAACAGGGATGGCTCCCGATGCGACAAACACATCATGCAAGATACCAATGGCATCTACAAATGACTCGGGATAGCCCATAGAATCTCCTGTTCCAAACAAGGCAATAGTTTTGCCTCTGAAATCGAGACCCTCTATCTTATCGACCACACAATCCCAGTCATGCTGCAGCTCACCAATGTCCCATGTGGATGCGCCGATATAAATCAAATCAAATTCTAGTAATTTATCCACTTCTGTATCTGCCATGCAGAAGAGTTCTGCCTCTGGCAGAAGGGCATGAAGATTTTCAGCAGCTACTTCTGTATTTCCTGTGGTTGAACCAAAAAATATTCCAATTTTCATTGTTCGCTCCATATCTTACAGAGGCTTGTCTCACAACTGACAATCTCCATAGTAATGTCAAGGAGTTTAAGATAGTTTGGAGCACAATCATGGCAGATTGACAAGTCTAAGGAACGATCATTGGTAAACCTCAGGAAGATTCCATCGGCGGGAATATCAAAGATGCCTTCCTCGTTAATAAGCAGATTCACTAAGTAGGATCTATATTCTCCGAGTTGACTCGGAGAAAACTTGACTCCAATTCCTTGGAACTTTAAAATGATGAACTCTCTGCTAGGAGTATAAAAGCTGACGCCACCTTTAACTTGAGCGACGATATTACTGACTGTTTTTTCCACGTTTACCCTTAAATTCTAAATTGAGATTAAGTCTTAATTTAGTTAATAAATAGTAAAAATGAAAGGTAATACTGAATTTCTGTTATTCTGTGCCTTCTTGACATGAAACAAAACAAGTCCTACCTCTTTTGAGATCGGACCCAGGCTAAGAGGGACAAGAGGAGCAAGTCAATTATTCACCATATAGTTTGTTTAAACTGAACGCCTGACCAGAGAGATTGCCCTCGCTAACACCCTCCATCCCGTCCTTGGCGTACGGAAGGCAAAACACCTTCTTAGGCACTCTTGCTTTAATTTCACACAAAAAAGAAAGAAAAAAACGAAATAACGCTTGTTACACCTCATCGAACCTTAGAATTACTGGCAGCTCCCACCACAAAAAAGGCACATGAGCCCATAGATCCCTTAATGTTGCCAAGTTCCGAATTTACATATGACGCTAAAGGTATTTGTGGGTATTGACCAATTGTATAATCTTTCTGTTTTCCAGCAGTTCTATATCGGAATATACAAGATTTCCCACCAGATGGACTCACCTACAAGAAAAGGCCTTCGGAGTTAGCGATTTTTTGCCTCTTTCCATTTAGTTTAATGCTTTGTATTTTTCTATCAGTCAGCCCCATTTGTGGGTATTCTCCTAGAAAACCCTAGTAATACCCACAATTGGGCAGGACATTGCTGACCTTCCTTACACGATTAACACATTAAAACCAAAAAAAGCCACCCTAGCGTTAACTAAAGGTGGCTAATATATGGAGATGGCGGGAATTGAACCCGCGTCCAAGAAGACTTCCAAATTCGCTCCTACATGCTTTACCTTTGATTTGATTCTCGTCTACTGCCTCGCCCAAAAAGGTCGGCTAACCAAAAGACCAGTTCCGTAAATTTCAACCCTCACCCCAGAACACTGAGAGAGCCTAGCCCGTTTTTATATATACCCACAATCACCCTACGCGCGAAGCATCATGTGGGATGGACACTTAAACTAAAACGAGTTTAGATTAAGCAGCCATTGCGTAAGAATAGTTATCTTCTGCAATTATTTGTTTACGGTTTTTTTAAGAGGCCAACCGAGTCCTCTGCATGCAACTTATTTTTCCATTAACCTGTCGAAACCTGAGCATCCCCGTGCTCAACAACAACCAATTACTTGACCATTGGGTTATTATAAATATAGAATTTTAAATAATGAAAACACAAGTCAATTCTTGTAAATTCGAATATCCGATAAGGCATCTCAGAAATGGGATCTTTCCACAAAGTAATTTGGCTCAAGAAAAGAGGTAAACATAAGTACAAAATTCAATGATGGCCAAGACAGTCAAAACAATTGGGCTAAGTATATAATCAAACATAAATCCTCCATATATCTATCATCGCAATAATTCACCTTCGGCTTAAGCATCCTTCTATCTAGTTGTGAGATAACTCACACACTTTATTATCTTTCATATATGCAAATACCCTCTGAAATACTCCCAGCAATACAATACTTAAGAGATCACACTCAGGAAATTGCCTTCTCTTTAGTAGCCACCCTACTCATGGTCTATGGCCATCAACTCAACCGATACTTCAGAAAATCTACTGCCAAGATGAACTGGTTCCTTCGTTTTGCCCTCTTTGTACTTTTGTGTACTTTTGGATATGGCTTTTTATCTACCGTTTTTGTCAAACTCATCGCTCAAGGCTTAAACCGACTTAATTCTGTCCAATTTATGGCCACGATTTTCATTTCCTATTTAATTCTCGCATTTATCGCTCGGCGTAAAAAAGAAGTCTGATTTCAATAATTTTTTGTTTTTGATTGATTAAAAGCCTTAAATACGTTAAAATATTGAGATGTATCAGATATTTTTATGCGCAAGCACTCAAGGTATGGGCTCAAAGCTTCTAGATATTTTTTCTAGGTTAGTAAGGGAGCATAACCGCGAAGACATTGAGATTATAAAAGTCAACTCATTGACTCGTGTCAAACTTGATAAAAGTGTTAAAAATAGTCTTGTTTTTATAGAAACCCACAAAAAAGATTCTGCCGAATCTTTTCAAACATTAGGTGAGTTTCAAAAAAAATGGGCTAATAATCCGGTTCAAGAAGTTCTCATTGTTGACCCTAACCAAAACTACTTTGATGTTGCCAGACAGTTTAAGATTGGTAATATTTTATTCAATGACAATTTTGACTTACCCATGATTTGGGCAATTACTCGCAAGCTTTTATTTGAAGATTTTTTTGGACTCAAAGCCTTTTTCCCAAAAGGTTTTAATGAGTTTGATCAGTCATTTACCTTTTCGGGAAAATTTAATTTTAACGACATATTGATCAAGGCGTTTCAAGACTTCATCCCTCGTTTAGATGAAGAATCAAAATACAATTTTACAACTGCCATATCTGAGCTCACAGTCAATGCACTAAGCTATGGTGTTTATGACATCACACCAGAAGATCGCGAAGCCAATCAAACTTTGTCACCTAAGTTTGTTGAAGTTCCCCCTGAAAAAGCCATTCAGTTTCATATTGTTGAAGACGATGAAAAATGGGGTCTATCTGTCACCGACCAAACAGGCTCACTCACACTCAACCGTGTTTTAGAAAAAATTGAACGCCATACGGCTTTCAACGATCGACCCATTCCAGCGGGGATTGAAGATTTAAGTGGTAGAGGCTTATTTATATTATCTCGACAAAATCGTTTAGTCATTAACATCCTCAATACAATTAAAACCGAGATTATCATCATGAGATTTAAAGACAGCGTATTAAACAAATATCAATCTTTCATTATAAATGAAAAGAACCCTTAACTCACAACTTTAAATTAGTTAAGCTTTTGTCATGATACTCTATTACGATTCCAATTGCCCCGTATGTAAAAGCTTTGTAAAGCTATTAGAAAAGCAATCCAGCCTAGACAATTTAAGCTTTAACCAAATTTCTGATGAAAAATTATTAGAGTATAAAGAGTTCTATGTACAGGACGGTGAAAAAATTTTCATAGGAAAAGAAGCAATAAATTATTTAGCTGATTTCTACCCTTCTATTAAGGATATATTTTGGATTTTACCACCAGAATACCGCAAAGGTGCACTTCACAAGTCCTATAAAATGGCATCTTGGTTTAGAAGATGGTTCCTCGGCAAAAAAGACTGTGACTGCCCTGAATAAAAAACATGTAAAATTTAAAAAGAGAAACTCATTTGTATGAATTTGGGTGACATCATGACAGGTCCAATTTGAGATTTTTTTTGATCATCAATACTTCGATATTCCATCAATAAATAACTTATACTAGACCCCATTAAGGCACCAACAATAACATCGGTCGGATAATGTTTACCAGACAAAACTCTTGTTGAGGAAGTTAGGCTAGCGATCAGATAGGCACCACTAGCCCACCAAATATTGGATTTGGAATGTGGATGTACATGGTATTGACGATGGACAAAGGCTGTAGCAAAAGCAAAGCTATTGGAAGCATGGCCACTATAAAAGCTTCCGTAAGCCTCACCTTTATGTGGACCTGATTGATCATTATGGACCAGCGGTCTTGGCCAAAGCTTTATTGCTCGAACCGACATATTTACCGCTGCACTCCATGAAACCGCTTCTGCATAAAGCATAATATCTTCGAAAACTCTCTCATCCCGCACACTAGGTACAAGAAAAACCACATTTAACCATGGTACTGTATTGGAAGCTGTTTCATATCCTTGATTATATTGACTATGGAAATTTTGATCCCAAAGCAAAGGACTTTTTGAGAGTATCTGCCCCCCGGTAAGATCTCGATTGAGAATATGAGTAGATAGAGTAGCAATCCCCAATGAACTTATAATAGATGAGAATTGACTCCAAGAAGTGCCTTCATATGGGTTTCTAAGTTGAGAATATCCATTAGTTAGCATCAAAGTTAAGAGACATCCAATAATCAATTTCATATTTTTAATTATTTCCACTTTTTAAATCCAATCAAATTCATCTTAATAGTCAAGATAAAAACCTTAGCCGGTAAACCAAAAAAAGGCCCGCAGAATCTGCGAACCTTTAATTTGTAATCTTAACATGAACTCAAATCAATCAAATTATTTGAAAGATTTGGTATCCCAAACAGCTTTACCTTTAAGGTCTTCAGAAATACGAAGAAGCTGATTGTATTTACAAACACGGTCCGTGCGTGAAAGTGAACCCGTTTTGATTTGTCCACAACCAGTGCCGACAGCAAGGTCAGCAATGAATGAATCTTCTGTTTCGCCTGAACGATGCGAAGAAACAACACCAAATTTGGCTTTTTGAGCCATAGAGATAGCAGCAAGAGTTTCAGTGATTGTACCAATTTGATTGACTTTAATGAGGATAGCATTTGCTGATTTTTGTTTAATCCCCGTAGCAAGACGCTCTGGGTTAGTTACAAATAAATCATCACCAACTAATTGAATACCCTTACCAAGTGATTTAGTAAGAGCTTTCCAACCAGACCAATCATTTTCATCTAAGCCATCTTCGATTGAGTAGATAGGGTATTTTTTAGCCATTTTTTCATAGTACTTAACCATTTGCTCAGAAGTTTTACCTTTTTTACCAGGCTCTGATTTAGCAAATACGTAAAGACCGGTCTCTTTATCAAATAGTTCGGCAGCAGCAACGTCTAATGCAAGCTTGATGTCTGTTCCCCATTTAAGTCCAGCAGCTAGAGTCGCTTTTTTAATAAGTGCGAAAACTTCATCAGTGTTTTTGACACCAGGAGCATATCCACCTTCGTCACCAACTGTAGTTGCATAGCCTGCATCATGAAGAACTCCTTTAAGCGCATGGAAAATTTCAGTACACCACTGAAGTCCTTGCTCAAAAGATGATGCACCAACAGGAGCTACCATAAATTCTTGAATATCAATTGGTGCTGAAGAGTGAGCACCACCATTAATGATATTACACATTGGAAGAGGCATTTTGTTTGATTTGTCTTTAGTAAGAGACTGAATGTATTTGTAAAGAGGTTGTTTTTTTGATTGTGCAGCAGCACGAGCAACAGCCATTGAAACACCAAGGATAGCATTTGCACCTAAGTTTGTTTTGTTAGTAGTACCATCAAGGTCAAGCATGATTTGATCAATTTTGGCTTGTCCAGTCACTTTTTGACCTTTCAGAGCTTTGTTGATTTTAGTGTTCACATTTTGAACTGCTTGAAGAACACCTTTACCAAGGTAGACAGATTTGTCGCCATCGCGAAGTTCACACGCTTCGTGTTCACCAGTTGATGCACCTGATGGTACAGCAGCGCGAGCCATGATTCCAGTGTCAAGAGTAACATCAACTTCTACAGTTGGATTACCACGTGAATCAAGGATTTGACGTGCAATAACTTTTTTGATAATAGACATATTTTCTCCAAATTGAGAGTGAATTAATTTGAAGATTAATATAGTATTTGTATCATGTTTTTTGTTTTTAGACTTGCGTTTCTCATATTGCCTTTTTCTTTTATTTGGGCAATTTTGGTAGAAAACAATTGGAAATCCCTTTTAGATAAAGGGATTGAAGACACCACTTTACTCATTTGTCTATGCATTATCGCAATTACAATTTTTGCTCGTTTTGTTGTTTTTAAAAGGCATGGTCAGAATTTTTTCACTTTTTGGGACACTTTTGAACATGAGTTTTCTCACATCCTATTTGCTTACTTGCATTTTAAGACCCCAGGTGAGTTAAAAATTGATTCCAAAGGCACTGGACATATCACTCTAAACAACACGACCACAATCATTTGTTTGGCCCCCTATTTCTTTCCTCTTTATGCATTGCTCTTTTATAGTATTTCCCCTCTTTTTCAAGATGATATTCAAATTTATCTTTTAATGATTTCTGCTATGTTTTTAGGTAATTATTTTTACAGATTAAAAAAGGAAATTCATAGGAATCAAACTGACTTTAATCTCGCAAGCTTCCCTATTTCAATGTTATGGATATTCTCTCTTAATCTCTGCTGGATACTACTATTAATCTGTCATTCGACTGAACTGAGCTCATATTCTGAGAACTTCTTTCTTTGGTGGAAACTCATCACTCAACTCTCTCTGGAATATTCGGCTTTTCACTAAACTAGATTCAATAAAATTCCTATTTTACTTGATTATAAGGAGAATTATTTGAAACTGAGCCCATCTCTAAAATTATTAAAAGTCATTGCCGATGAAAATCGGCTTAAAATACTGGTTCTACTTAAGGATGCTGAGTTTACCGTGGGTGAAATGGTTCAAATTCTAGACCTCCACCAGAGTAATATTTCAAGACATCTCAATCAACTTCGTGAGTCTGAGCTGTTACAAGACAGACGAGAAGGGACTTTGGTTTTTAACCGATGGTCTGACAAACTTCGCACGAGTCCTGAGATCAAAGCCATTTTGGAGTCCACTTGGGCTGGGCTCCCCGGGATAGAAGCTTTAGAATTAAAAATCCAAGATACTCTCAATGCTCGTCGAGGTAAAACTCAAGAATTTTTTGATGAGCTAGCTGGTGATTATCACAACCTCGTTGCACCAGGTGGTGGACTAGAAGCTTTACTGCGCGGTCTTGCCTGGTGCATTAAATCCAAAAATGTCATTGATGTTGGTTGTGGCGAAGGCGACCTGAGTTTATTATTAGCTCGCTCTTGTGAAAAAGTAACCGCGATTGATATTAGTCCAAAAATGTTAGAACATGTGCAAGCTCAGGCCAAAATTCAAAACTTATCCAATATTACTGCTAGTATCGGAGATGTTGATCAACTTCCAGTAAACGATCTGTCTGCTGACTTAGTTTTTATGAGCCAAGTACTGCATCATTCTGCGCAACCCTCTTTAGCTCTCCAAGAGTTATCAAGAGTTTTGGCTCCCAACGGACGATTCATCATCATTGATATGCTTAAGCATGATCAAGAATGGACGAGAGAGAAGCTAGGTGACCTTTGGTTAGGCTTTGAAGCAGAGGAAATCTGTAAATTACTGACAGAACAAAATTTTATTGATATTAAACTTGAACAAATGTCCATTGAAAATGGACTACCTCTCTTTTTGATCACAGGTCAAAAAAAATAGGAGACTACTTTTGAAAGCAACACCACTAAATCTAAAATATTTTGGCCTTTTGACTCTCTCATTTGCGGTTATCATTAGCTTTTTGATGAAGGATGCCCTATTTGATTCCAATCAATTAATTATGTCTCAAGACCAGCTCAATCACATTGGTGGCAAATGGTTCAGAACAAGTTTCTGGTTACCGCATTGGGACCCTAGTAAAATTGGCGGTTATCCGACTTTAGATGCAACCTATGGCTCCCCTTACCACCCAATCACCTTTTTACAATTATTGATGGACCCTGCTCGTTCTCTCGCATGGATGTTCGCCACTACACTGCTTAGCGGCTTTATTAGCGCTTATATATTGGGAAGTTATTTAACTAAAGATTGGAGAATTGGCGGACTTCTTGCATCTTTATTTGCTCTTAATCCACAATTTTTCACTCACATTTATCCTGGGCATGATGGGAAAATGATGGTTATTGCCATCGCTCCTCTAGGTGCATACGCAATTATCAAGTATTGTCGAGAAAATTGGACTTGGGGTCTTCCAATATTTGCTTTTACTTCCGTTTGGGCCATCATGGGCCACATTCAACTCGGTTACTTTTTTCTCTGGGGTATTTTATTCTTTAGTCTATTTGAAAATTTCATCAATGACACAAAATCCTCTAATAAATTAAAAGTTCAAAGACAAGTTTTAATCGGCATTGCCCTCATTGCAGGCCTGGGTCTTTGTTCCTTGCAAATCATCCCTCCCTATGAATATACCACGACCCAATCAGTGCGCTCGGATGCCCAACAGCAATCCTTTGGTCACTCCGCATCTTGGTCAAATCATTTTGAAGAGACTGCATCAATGATTCTTCCAAACTTTGTAGGTTATTCTCTACCTAGCCCGAAGTCTAATACAATGGAAAACCCATACTGGGGCCACAATCATTTTAAACTCAATCACGATTCACCAGGGCTTGTTTTATTAATTTTGGGAATTATTGGATTATTTTCAAGCCGCTTTTGGAAACAAAGTCTCTTTCTCGTCTCAGCAATGAGTCTACTTGTGATCTATTCAGTTGGTGCTGATACTCCCCTATTTAAACTATTTTATGAAATTATCCCAGGAGCAAAAAGTTTTCGTGCACCATCAATGGTTTTATTTTGGATTCCCGTTCTACTCCTTATCTCCGCTTCTCAAATTTTAGTTTATTTCCCCAAAATTGAAACTCTCCGATCAAACCTGAACTGGAAACCCTTTGCTACTTTGATTGCATTAGGTTTCATTCTCACATTACTCCGGTTTCAATGGCCGAGTGCCAAGGGTGGCTTAGCTGGATTTGCTTCCATTTTGTTTGTTGCTTTTATTTTATACATAGTTAAGACGCACTTTAATAGTTTAAAAGACGTTCCCAAATCCGTTTGGCTGGGACTAGCAGTTCCTCTATTATCTATTCTTTTACTTGGATTTTCTCATGGGCCATCATTCGAAGCAGCACCATACTTTACCCCTTTAGCAGGTGAAAAACTTAACTTAATCGCCTTGGCACCCGGAAATACTATCACGAGTTTTATTTGGCTTGTTTTTTGTTCAGGTCTCACTTACTTCGTCTTAAAAATACACAAAGATCAAACACAAATTTTAATCGCGTTTTTCATTCTTGGTCTAGGAACTAATTTAATGATTCTTAACCCATTTAATGTCACTCTGGATCGATCATCAAAACTACCACCCGCGGAGTCTTTTTCTCAACCCATCAAAGCACTCAATACCGATAGCTTAAATTCATATCGAGTATTCAATATTAACGGCCAATCTATAAACTCAAATTTCGGACCTTATTTTGGCTTGAGATTTTTACAAGGTGATCATGATAATAAGTTATCAAGTTTTCGATCATTTAAAGGCGGTCGTAGTTCAGAAAATTTATTGTATAAACTACAACTAGGGGCAAGCTTAAAAAACATTCAAAGTAACCCATTCTTGAATTTATTAGGAGCTAAATCTCTGATTGTAAGAAATAGAAATGGGCAAAATCAAATCATTCAAAATGATTCGGCCTTTGCGCGCACAACTGTTTTTCATTATTCCGAAAAACGAAAAAACATTGATATCCCGACCTACTTAAAATCTGGTAAATCAGACTATCAAAATACAATCATTCTTGATAAAGAGCTGCATGATGACATCAAGACCATAGAGCGTCCCAACCCAATTACTCAAACAGATAGTTTGGGTCAAATAACTAGAACAGAATTACCGCTACCAAAAGCTACATCCACTATAACAAGTTCAAATAGCTCCGATTTCTATGAGATGAAGACACAATCGGAATCATCTGGTTATATTCTTTTTAATGAAAACTTTCATAAAGATTGGGTCATAATGGTTAATGGAGTACAAACGCCACCTCTTAAAGCATTTCATACCCTATTAGCTTTTGAAATTCCTCAAGGGAGTTCAAATATAACGGTTCAATTTATTAGTGAATCAGTTCGTTCTACCAAAAAATGGGTCTATCTTGGACTTGCTATTCTTATAGGTCTAATTGCCTATGCATGGAAAAGCAATAATAATTCAATTCTCAATACATCAGAAAAATGAGTTAACATTGAAGCACACACTAACAGCACTCAAAGTAATCATTAGCTTCGGACTAATTTATTTTGTGACTAAAAAATTTGATTATCATCAAGTAATTGATGAGTTAAAAAACATTAGTGTTTTCCATGTACTCAGCGGTCTACTTATTTCCCTGGTAATTGTTTTATTACAAGGACTAAGGTGGAAAATATTATTACTCAAACACGGTAATTCAATCACTTTCCCCTTTTTACTTAAGTATATACTTTACGGATATGCGCTTAATTTAGCGGTTCCCCTTGGAGTTGGAGCTGATATTATTAAATCATATTCATTAGGAAAAGTAATAGAAGCCAAATCAGAAAGTATTGGCTCTATTGTCTTTGCGAAGATTCTAGGTCTATCAATGATGATGCTCTTAATGTGGGTTTCACTACCTTTTTCATCGAGAGAGCTTCTTCCAGAGTCTACTTACCTTCCACTGAGTATAATTTCATTGCTCGTTTTTCTCTTTTGTCTGATCACTATTTTCAAATCAAATTGGGTTGCTAAATTTATACCATTTAAAGTTTTCAAAGCATCTATCCATCACATTCAAGCTACAGTCAAACAACCTAAAACTCTCGGGCTTGCTTTGATGTATTCTTTTTTAATACAAATTCTTATATCTATTATTCAACTTCTTTTTTATCAAGGAGTTGGAGCTGAAATATCCTTTTGGGATAACGCTATCTACTTTTCTGTACTTAGCTTACTCTTATACCTCCCGATCAGTATCGGGGGAGTAGGACTTAGAGAAGCTACGAGTATCTATATATTGGGGCAATTAAGTGGCGTAAGTGATTCACATTGTCTGCAAGTCAGCTTATTGGCATACCTTTTGATGGTTTTCCAAGCATTCTTAGGACTGCTGACTTATATTTTGATCCCCAAGGAGGCAAGGGCTTAAACCTTTGATGTTTTTATGGAATTTGAAAATAAAAATTTTGTTAATGACCGCTATTTAAAAAAAATGGAAAAAGAAGATCATAAAAATGATCGCGTTGATAAAGTGATTTCTTTCCTCCCTACGAGTGGTAAACTGCTAGAAATTGGCGTTTGGGAGGGCCTCACAACACAAGAATACCGCAAAAATTATCAAGGTGAGATCTGTGGGATTGACCTAAATTTAGATATTATGAAGCCCGCTATGGACTTCTTAGATGATGCTCGTGCTTGTGATTTAAACACCGACAACATTCCTTGGGAAGAAAACACATTTGACACAGTCATTTGTACTGAAATCATTGAGCATGTCTTTGATACAGACCGACTTCTGATTGAGATAAACCGAGTGTTAAAGCCAGGTGGAAATCTCATTATTAGTACGCCTAACCTTTCTTCTATTTTAAACAAAATTTTTATTGTGTTTGGATTACAACCACTTGCAACAGAAGTATCATGTAGAAAATCAAATTATGGTAATCCGTTTAGAAAATCATTACACTCTTCGGGGCACATCAGGGATTTTACTTACGCTGCTTTTAGAGAAATTGTTGAGGCCAATGGCTTTGACATTGTTGATCAAACTTCTGTCCCACTTAGTACACAAAAATGGGCATCTCTTTTAGAAAGAGTTGCGGGCAGATTAAAAACGAGCTTAGGTGGAAACCCAATATTACTTGCAACAAAAAAAGCATGAAAATTGCCCACTTTTTATATGACTCCATTGACAACCCTTGGCTAGGTGGTGGTGGAGCTGTGCGAGCTCAAGAAATCAACAAGCATTTCCCCAAAAATTGGAATGTCCAAGTTTTTTCAGCGAACTATCCTGAAGCCAATGTCACACAAAACCAAAAATTTCTTGGCCGACCAAGAAAAAATTATTTATTAAGTCGATTTGAATATTTCCGTTCAGCCAGGAGCTTCATCAAAAATAATCATTCAGAATTTGACCTCATAATTGAAGACTATTCTCCGTTCTCCCCTCTTTTTTTAAAAAACTTTATTGCACAAGAAAAACTTCTATTTATATCTCAAAACTATTTTGGACCTCAAGTACTTAAAGATAAGCTTGGATTTTTAGGTAAACTAGCTGGTATTTTTGAAGCAAAGAGTTATCAAAAAATTCACAACATACTCTACTCATCAGAAGATTTACAAACTCAAGTCCATCAATTCATTTCATCAAAATTTCAACATGAATTCATTGTTTATAATGGAGTTGAGGATAACTATTTAGACAAAAAATCTACTGTTCAGAAAAAAAACCAACTTCTCTTTTTGGGCAGATTTGAAATACAACAAAAAGGTATTGATCGGCTTCTGAATATTGCCCTTGAGTTAAAAAAGAAACTACCCGATTTTAAAATTATCCTTGCAGGTAAAGGAAAAGATGAAGTCCAAATTAAAACAAGAATCTACGAGCTTAATTTAGGTGATTTTATCAAAGTTATTCCTTTTGTCAGCGGTTCAAACAAAAAAACATTATTACAAGAGTCTAAACTGTTAATAATGCCTTCACGATATGAAAGTTGGGGTATTTCATCCCTAGAAGCTCAAGCCTGCGGCACTCCTGTAATTGCATCAAACATACCAGGATTAAGACTCACACTCCAAGAGAACAAAACAGGTGTTCTATTTGATAATCAAATTGACTTGGTCAATAAAATTATTGAACTTATTAATGATGAGCAAAGACTAAACGACATGAGTCTAAAGGCAAAATTATTTGCTGAGAATTTCAGCTGGTCAAAAATTTCTCAATTACAACAGGATGTTTATACATCCATAATAAAACAGAAAAAGGAACTCTAAGAATTCCTTTAATCTAAATATCTAATCTATTTTTTTGACTTAATGTCTTCAAATTATTCACTTCAATTTATAAAAGCATTATTATAAACCTTTTAGATATTTTTTTACTCGAACTCTGTCTGAGCAAAGTTCCAATATCAATTGTAATTGTTGCCAACCCTTTTCTTTATATTGCTCGTATTCCTCGAGCCCCTTAACTTCAGTTAAATAACCATAAGCACCGCAGGCCTGCATGATTCTTTGTAAACTTGCATTTAAGAAATTATCCCACTGAGTCATCCCAGTAAAATTCCTATGCTCAGAATAGGCTTCAAAATGCATCTTCACTTCATCTAATGGCAGACAGACATAGGGGTCCCACAAAAGGGAAGCTAAATCATACCAAGTGGACCCAATTCGGGCGCCTTGAAAATCAATCCAAACCCACTCACCATCTTTGAGCATCACATTTTGTGATTGAAAGTCACGATGCATCAAATCCCAAGGGTGATCCTGAACTTCAATTGCTAAAGCATCAAAAGCTCTTTGGATTCCAACATCAGCCCAATCTGTTTCTGGGAACTTTTTTTCTAAACACCATTTTGTAAAATATTGAGATTCCCATTTCAAATCTTGGTAATCAAAATGACGTTCATGTAATAAGGGCTCTGCTTGAGTTTTACGAACAACACTTAGATGCCCTCTCGCTAATGACTCAACAACTTCAGAATAGGCCTTTTGACGACCTACTACATCAAGCCCCTCAATGACAGTTAACAAATTTTTATCTCCAAGATCTTCTAATAAGATAGATTCACTTGATTCATCAATAAGCTCAATCTTTGGAACACGAATCTCAAACTTTTGTAGAAACTTTTGAATCTGAATAAAACGCTTGAAGTCATCATCAACTTCAGAAGTTTTCATTAAAACCTTAGACCCTGTTTTTGTCGGTATTCTATAATACTGACGACCAGAAGCCGCTGAGCCAACTAGGTCAAAACTGCTTATTTTAGGGTCTAAACTATTACCTAATTTTTCAATTATTTCTTTTGAGATTTCGTCTTTTTTTAATTTCATTTCTGTTCCTATTGCTTTTATTGCTTCTATTTCTTCTATTTCAAATCATTTGTGTGAGATGAATTCATCTAAGCTTCTATTTTCCATTGAAAGTCACGTCCATAAAGTCCGGGTCCCTCATCTTTAGGGGCCGGTGATTTGGTTTCAAGTTGAATCCAATTATATGAAGCGTTGCCTCCTAATTCAATCCACCTAGCTTGACTTGCGTCCCATAAACCCTGTGGTGTGCCGATATCAATCCAGGTCGCCTTTTGCTCCTGTGCAAATGGGTAATTCTCCAATAAATACTCGTCTTTCCAAAATTTGACAATTGAAAAATGTTCTGCTTTGAGCTTTTTCAACGCATTCTTTGAATACCAAGAAATACCGGTAAAAGTTTTCAATGAATCTACTTCATTTTCTTCACCATATACGCCTTTTATAGAAATTATTTCATTATTACGTATTCCTACCGAATTTACCAACTTATTGTCCATCATCAGCAGCGAAAATTCTTTACCTGATTGTCTTGAGGCTTCAATAAAGCTATCTAAATCTAGATCATGAAATACATCGCCATTAATCACTAAAAGATCATCACAGTTTTTCTCATCAAGAGCACGCTTCAGTGGGCCACCTGTTCCTAATATTTCTTCTTCTATAAAACAATCATTAATCAATTCACACTCATCCACAAAAGCCCTTACCTTGTCAGCCAAATGATGTGCATTAACCCATACATTTTGAGGATCTAAGGACGATATCGCTTCAAGTTGGTGTTCGATACTTAATTTATCAGAGACTTGAACCAATGGCTTAGGTATTCTATCGGTCAGTGGCGCGAGTCTTGTCCCATAACCTGCGCATAATATTAATACATCCATTAAGGTAATTTGCCTTCTATCTCAGTCAGACGATAATCTTTTGATCCAAGTAGGATATCAATTGCAAGTTTATCATACTCATATTCATAAGCTTCGGTGCGCCACTTAAAGTCTTCTGGGTAAGTATGAAATAAATACCTTAAAATTGAAATAGTGACTTCAAATGATCTGAAAATATCTCGGTCTAAAACATGATATTGAAGACCAGCGCATATTTTACCGGCACCTTTATGAAAGGTCGGTTGAAAATAAGCTTCTCTAAAAATAACTCCAGGGAAATTTTGACTATTCATGTATGAAGCAAATTTATTGGCGTCAATAAAAGGTGCACCAAATAATTCAAACGGCTTAGTCGTTCCGCGTCCTTCACTCACATTGGTCGCTTCCAGCAAGCACATACCAGGGTATACGGTCGCTGTATCTAGTGTTGGCATATTAGGACTTGGCAAGACCCACGGAAGACCTGTTTGATCAAACCACATTGATTTGTCATAATTTTCCATTTCCAATACCGTCAATTTAACACTAGGGAAGCACTCTTTTTTGAATTGTTCTGCTAATTCACCGATGTTTTTCCCATGTCTGACAGGGATTGAATGCAAGCCGACAAAAGACGAATATTCCAAATCAAGGATGGGACCTTCTTTATCCTTAGAGTTAATTGGATTGGGACGATCACAGACTACAATATGAATTCCTGTTTCCTCCGCTGTCTTCATACAAAGGTAAAGACTCCAAATAAAAGTATAATAACGAGCACCCACATCTTGTAAATCAACCAGTATTGCGTCAAGGCCTTCATACATTGCCTTTGTCGGTTGTCGATGTTCTCCATATAAAGAATAAACTGGTATTCCTAACTCAGGGTCTAAATAACCTTCCCATTCAATCATGTTATCTTGAGTATGACCCAAAATTCCATGTTGAGGCCCAAAAAGAGCCTTGAGTTGAAAAATTTTACCATTTTGTTCATTGAGGACGTCTAAAGTATGTTGGTAATTTGGCAAAATAGAAGCAGGATGTAATAATGCACCAATTCGTGCATTTTTCAGCTCTTGGGGCCATAATTGCTCTATTTTTTCAATAGGAAGTATTACTCTTTGGTTTTGCATAAAATCTTCTCTTGAGTTCACTACTAATTCTTTGCAAATAAAGTTACCTTTGATTTGCATTTTCGGCTACTATATATGAAAGGACATTTCATGGCATCACTTAATAAAGTCATGTTGATTGGAAATTTAGGAAGAGATCCTGAAGTAAGGATGACTCAATCAGGCGCAAAAGTCGCGTCATTTTCAATCGCAATCACAGAACGTTACAAAGATCGTAACGGTGCTCAACAAGAGAAAACAGAATGGGTCAATATCATTCTATGGAACCGTCTAGGTGAAATCGCTGAGCAATATCTTCGCAAAGGCTCTCCGGTATACATTGAAGGAAAACTTCAAACCTCTAGTTGGGATGACCCATCAGGTGTAAAAAAATACAAAACAGAGGTTGTCGGTAATAGTATGCAGATGCTTGGTGGCAAATCTGGTGGACAAGGTGGAGCTCCAGGCGAACAAGGTGGATACGGCCAACAAGGTGCTGGAAGTTTTGATTCTGCTCCAAGTTTTAATCAGCCTTCGACTCCAACATTTAAGGATGCACCGCCACCAGAGGATGATTTACCCTTCTAATAGTTCAATTTCGCTTATATTAACTGCTAAACAGATCAACGTTTAGCAGTTTTTCACCTTTTCCCTTAATTTCATTGGAGTTAATAATGAATATGGAACTGTCTCTACCCAATTTGGCAATACTTGTCTGTTTAAGCCTAGTTTCCTTGATGATAGCATTTAATGCAAGTGGACCTATTCGAGCCACACTTAGTTATGGTTTAACTACCATAATACTAATCATTACCATTGCCATTGGCGTACTTGGCTTTAATTCAATTGAAAGTCCGCTTAAATTTTTAAATACCTCACAAACCATAAAAACTCCTCCTATTCCAGACAAAATTGAAACCACAGGTGATGTTTTAGAGATCCCCACAAAGTCAAAAGATGAGAAGCCTGCTGAACCGGAGGAGATTGAAGAAGATCAAGCCAACCCTCAAGATGTTCAGTACGCCGCAGCTGCTTCAAAATTAATTCGTCAAGCACAAAGCTTAGCTCAATCTATTAAGCAATTTAAGCACGGTGATCCGGCATCAATGACAGATGAACAATATGAGACGTCCAGGCAGAAGGTCAACAGCTTAGTTTATAGAGCATCTGCACTTTCTAAAAAAGCTAAAAATTTAGGGGCTACTCCAAATTTTACACCTTTCCAAAAGTCGCTGCTTAAAGCCTTGAGCCTAGTAAGGTCTGCAGCTCAGTATTCTTCAAAATTTTATAGCGCAGAGAGTTCAACTGAAGAACAAAAATTCAAAAACCAAGCTCAATCGTTAAGTAAAAAAGCTTTATCGTCTTTATATGGCTTAAAAGCGAAGTTGAAGTAGCTCCATTTATTATATTTATATCAAATAATGCAATTAAACCATGTTATATCAAACATGTCTAACATGACAAATAAGCAGGGAATTTATGTCTGAAGTACTTGAAAATTTAAAATACAGCGATGATCATGAGTGGGCCAAAATTGAAGGTGACACCATCACTGTTGGAATTACTGATCACGCCCAGAGTGAACTCGGTGATATTGTTTTTGTAGAACTACCTGAAGTAGGAGATTCTATTGATAAAGGCGATTCATTTGGAACAATTGAAGCTGTCAAAACTGTAGCTGAACTTTATGCTCCGATTTCGGGTGAAATCGTTGCTATTAATGAATCATTAGAAGACGAAGCCGAAACAATTAATTCAAGCCCTTATTCAGAAGGTTGGATTGTCAAAATCAAAGTCAACGATCCTTCTGAATTTGAAGCACTTTTGACTGCTGAACAATACAAAGAACACATTTCTTAAATACAATTTGAAAGCTGATACGGAACATCATATTATGAGCAAACATGTTGCAATTATGGGTGCCACTGGTGCAGTGGGCCAAGAACTTTTATCACTACTTGAAGAACGAAATTTCCCTATCGCTAGTTTAAAACTACTTGCGTCAAAACGTTCTGCTGGTAAAACTTGTCAATTCAAAGGTCAAGATATCACTATTGAAGAGTTAACACACGATAGCTTTGAAGGTATAGATATTGTTTTGGCCTCAGCCGGAGGGTCTATTTCTGCCGAATTCGCGCCCTCTGCGATTAAAGCAGGTGCTGTTGTCGTTGATAATACATCCTATTTTAGAATGAATGATGACGTTCCTCTTGTAGTTCCAGAAATCAACTCAGAAGAGATTAAAAACCACAAAGGTGTAATTGCTAATCCAAATTGTACCACTGCTATAGCAGCAGTAGTTCTATGGCCTCTTCACAAAGCTTATGGTCTTAAAAAAGTAATTATGTCTACATATCAAGCTTCCTCAGGTGCTGGTGCCACAGGTATGGAAGAACTTCGTTCTGGAGCAACAGCCTATTTAGAAGGTAAAGAGGTTAAAAATGAAACTTTTGCGCACCCTTTGCCTTTTAATTTGATTCCTCATATTGATAAATTTCAAGAAAATGGATACACCAAAGAAGAAATGAAAGTGACTTGGGAAACACGTAAAATAATGGATCTTCCAGATCTCGCTGTATCTTGCACTGCTGTGCGTATCCCTACTTTCAGAGCGCACGCTGAGTCTATCGTTATTGAAACTGAGAAACCTATTGATGTTGCTTGGGCCAAAAAAATTCTTTCTGAAGCGCCAGGTGTTAAGTTGGTCGACAACATTGATAACAACGAATATCCAATGCCACTTAATGTCACTAAAAAGTGGGATGTAGAAGTCGGGCGTATCCGTCAAAATCTTGTTTTTGGTGAAAACGGCCTAGAATTCTTTATCTGTGGTGACCAAATCCTTAAAGGTGCAGCCCTTAATGCAATTCAAATCGCTGAAGAACTGATATAATATGTGGATTATAGTACTCCTTGCTTTAGTTCTTTTGGCCTTTACTGTTCTAATTTTTTCGATATATTTTCAATTTTCGAGGATGGAAGGTAAGATAGAGCAGGTCGTCGAGCAAGTTGAGGTGCACTTACTTCACGTATTTGGAGAGATCAGCCCAGACCAGGGTATTGTTGAAAATGATTCATCGATATTAAACGAAGAAAATGATGAATTAAGAGAATTACAACAAAATCCTTAAGGAAACAAATAATGGCGCCCTATCCTAATTGGATTACCATCAATCTAGACCACCTCCTTCATAACATAAGTGAACTTAAATCACTACTTGACCCAAATTGTAAATTTTTATTTCCTGTTAAAGCTGATGCTTATGGACATGGAAGTCTCGCTTGTAGTTTTGCTGCCCACAAAGCAGGAGTCAACGGATTAGGAGTTGCTCACTTATTTGAAGGTGTCGCTATTCGACAATATGGTTCATTACAAGAAATTTTGGTTATGGGGCCTTTAACTGCCGCTGATTTTGACACCTGCCTCAAATATCAACTGACCCCAACAATCACACGAATTGATATTGCTAGACTTTTTGAAACTTTCCTTCAAGCTCGAGGTGTGACTCAACGAGTTCACCTCAAATTAGACACTGGTATGAGTAGATATGGGTTCCGTTATGATAGTATTGATGAGATAAGAGAAATACTTGAATATTCACATGTCAAAGTAGATGGTATCTTTTCACATTTAGCTTGCGCCGACCAATCAGACCACTCTCTCAATCAAATTCAAATCAAACGTTTTCAAGAATTTCAAAGTAAAATTGAAGCCCCCCCGGAACTGTTTCATTTGGCTAATTCAGCGGGAATGCTAAACTTCAAAGATTCGCATATGAACATGGTCCGCCCTGGCTTAAGCTGCTATGGCTACTACCCAAATGATGATTTACGTGATTTAATTAATCTAAAACCCGTAATGAAATTAGAAGCGACTGTTCGAGAAACTCATCAAGTCACTGCTGGAAATGGGGTTTCTTATGGACATCAATGGATAGCTCAAACTGATACTTTCGTTGCCAGTGTAGCTATCGGATACGGCGATGGATATAGAAGAAACTTTAAAGAAACTCCACGTGTATCAATCAATGGCGAGCTTTGCCCTATTGTTGGGGCTATTTGTATGGATACCATACTCGTCAACATCACTCACCTGTCCACCCCCCCCGTTGCAGGTTCTATCGTCATCATCATTGATGGTGAATCTCACGAAGAACTCTCCATTGAAAGTGTTGCTAAAAGTATGGGTACAATCCCTTACGAGCTTACATGTGGAGTAGCTCGAAGACTGCAACGTAAATATATTTGGCGAGGACAAATTCTTCTTTGGAAAGAATTAAAAAGCCAATTAGGAATTGTAGTTCCAAATGAAAACTAATCAAAAGCCTTGGGCTCTAGTAACCGGTGCATCTAAACGTCTTGGCAAAGCAATTACAGAAGAGCTTTCAACATTAGGCTATTCTATTATTATACATTGTCAGCAGTCCATAACAGAGGCTAAATCGTTAAGCGAGACTTTAAAACAATCCAACTGTGACTCATTTGTGTGGCAATGTGACTTGAGTCTTATTGGCGATGTTATAGCAGGGATGGAAGAACTAAAAGTTTCTAATAGATTTCCTAGTTTAATCGTTCATTCAGCTAGTATTTTTGAGGGCGGCTCTTTAGGTGTTGAAACAACAAACACATTAAACAGCCCCTTTGAATTTCATCAATTTCAAATGAAACTTTTTCAAGTCAACCTTCATACCCCAATTGTGATAGATCAAATGTTTTTAGAATATTGGGAAACTCGGTCTCAAATTGAACAAAACTCCGAAGCAGTATCTGAGCCAAAAACCCTATCCGAGGTGACACCAGAAATAATCTACATGCTAGACCAAAGAATTTTAAAAAATTCACAAGATAAACATGTTTATAATTTGTCTAAAAAATCACTCAATGATCATTTTTTACAAATGTCATTAGGTCATGGAGATAAAATCAAAATCAACGCTGTTGCTCCTGGGCTTATTTTGCCTCCACCAGGCATAGGTAATCAACATTTGATTGATAGACAACACTTAGTACCGCGCCGAATGCATGGTGGTATTCAAGACATTAAAAGCGCCGTAAAATATTTGATTAAATCACCATTTGTACATGGGCAAATCTTATATTGTGACGGCGGCGAACACCTTTAAGGAATAAAAAGCACATGGCAATTGTAAAAATAAAAAACCTCGCTCTGAGAGCCATTATTGGTTTTAATAAAGAAGAACGTGAAAAAAAACAAGACATACTTATCAATGTTCATCTGGACATTGAATCATCTCAAGCCGAAGTAAGTGATCGCGCAGAAGATACTGTGGATTATAAATCAATTACTAAAGAGATTATATCCTTCGTTGAGGACTCTGACTTCAATTTACTTGAAGCACTCACTCGGCAAATTATTAGTTTAATTGCAAGCCACGATGGTATCTATTGGGCAAAAGTAGAAGTAGATAAACCACATGCATTAAGATTTTCCGAATCCGTTTCGATTTCACTTGAAGAACAATTCAAAAGTAGGAACTCGTAGATTTTGACAAATCAAATAATCATAGGTGTAGGAACAAATATTGAACCGCAAAAGCATATTGATATGGTGCTTGAAATTTTTCACCAAGAATTTGAAGTTATTCAAATTGCTTCTTGGCTAAATACCGCACCAGTCGGCATTATTGATCAACCTCATTATGTCAATGGTGCAATACTAATTGCTACGGAATTAGATTCTATAGCGCTTAAATTCAAACTCATTGAAATTGAAGATCGATGTGGTCGATTTCGATCTGGCCCCAAATTTGGGCCAAGAACCATGGATTTAGACATACTCACCTGGAACTTAGAAGTGGTTGATAAAGATGTTTATGACCGTGACTTTTTACAGATTTCAATTCAAGAATTATCACCAGAAATCAACATTAAAAAAGAGATCTAAACATGGCTGAACAAGTAATCGCAATCGGTAAAAAAGCTCCTGCATTTACCCTATTAAAACAAGACAACACAAAGGTCTCTCTCAAGGATTTTCAAGATGGATGGGTTGTTTTTTATTTTTACCCTAGAGATCTGACACCCGGCTGCACTACAGAAGCAATTGACTTCAGTGGACTTAAATCTGAATTTGAAGCCGAAGGAGCCACTATCCTCGGTGTCAGTCCAGATACAACTGAAAAGCATTGTAAATTCATTGATAAGAAGGATCTATCCATAGACCTACTCGCTGATGAAGATCACGCAATTATTGAAAAGTATGGTGCTTGGCAGTTAAAGAAATTTATGGGCCGTAAATATATGGGTGTGGTCCGTACAACTTGGCTCATTGATCCTGATGGTAAAATCGCTGAGGTTTGGTCTCCAGTTAAAGTGAAGAACCATGCTCAAATAGTTTTAGACAAATTAAAAGAATTAAAATCAGCATAGGTATTAATCACAAAGATGGTTTTCACCTCCCCAACATTCCTATTTGGTTTTTTACCATTGACTTTGGTGTTCTATTTCTTGAGCCCCAAGTCAGTAAAAAATCTCATTTTATTAGGGATGAGTTTATTATTCTACGCTTGGGGTGAATTTACTTATTTATTAGTCATGATAGCCTCAATTACTGTTAATTATAGTGTGGGGATTTGGCTAGATTACTCTAACCAAAAGAAAAAAGTACTCTTAGTGGGTGTTGGCTTAAACCTAGTCATCTTATTACATTTTAAATATCTTAGCTTTCTCATTGAAAATTGGAATAAATTTATCGGGACCGACCATGGTCTATCACTCACTCCTCCAGATATTCACCTACCACTCGGAATTAGTTTCTTTACTTTTCAAGCCATCTCGTATTTAGTAGATGTTTACCGTAATGATGCTAAAGTTCAAAAAAACATATTCCACCTTGCATTATATCTCTCTCTCTTCCCTCAGCTCATTGCTGGCCCTATTGTTCGTTTTTCAGATGTAACTGACCAAATTGAATCAAGAGCTCACAAGCTCAGTGATTTCAGCCTTGGTATTGAAAGATTCATCTTTGGATTGAGTAAAAAAATGTGGCTTGCCAATCCAATGGGTGAACTGAGTGACTTAATATTTCAACTTTCTTCCGATGAACGCACTCTGCCAATTGCATGGATTGGAATTATCGCATACGGACTTCAAATTTATTTTGATTTTTCAGGATATTCTGATATGGCTATTGGACTAGGTAAAATGTTTGGTTTCCACTTTTTAGAAAACTTCAACTACCCCTATATATCTAGATCTATTAGGGAGTTTTGGCGACGCTGGCATATATCACTTTCGACTTGGTTTAGGGATTATTTATACATACCATTAGGTGGAAGCCGAGTGAGATCATCTCGTATCTATTTCAATCTATTTTGTGTATTTGTTGTCACAGGTTTTTGGCATGGGGCGAGTTGGAACTTTTTAATTTGGGGGCTTTTTCATGGTACGTTTTTAGCTCTTGAACACGCTGGTGGGTATAAGTTACTCAACAAATTACCTGGAGTAATTCAACATTCATATACTATTACAATAGTACTCATTGGCTGGGTTTTTTTCCGATCAGAAAGTCTCAATGGTTCTATTTTATACCTTTCTGACATGTTCAACTTCAACAATATTTGGACGAATCAATTTCAAATTCTTTCCATCTTTAGTAAAGAATTTATGTTGATTGGAACAATCTCATTATTTATTGCATTCCCTACTTTTAATCTGTTAAAACATTTAATTAGAAACAATTTTAAAAGAATAGGTATCAATTATGAGCTTGCCAAGTTAAGTAAAATGTTCTTTTTGCTTTGTCTTTTTTGCTTTTGCGTATTGAAGATTGCATCTTCAACTTATAACCCATTTATTTATTTTAGGTTTTAATATGAGTCAAAAATCAAATATATCGAAATGGTTCTTAGTTCTTGGGTTTGTCAGTATCTTGTTTTTTCCCATTTTCAAATGGCTAAGTCAAGATGATCTAAAAAAATCACCTAGTGAAAAACGTAGTTTGAAACAATTCCCCCCCCCACCCATATCGCTCACTGATTTTAAGCAATGGCCGAAGCAATTTGATGACTATTATTCTGATCAATTTGGTTTTAGAATTGAACTAAATAGTCTCTATTCAAGGATTATTCAAAAATATTTTGTACAAGATGTGACTTTAGGGAAGGATGATTGGTTTTATCTCGGTAGTATCAGACCGAATTACGAACGTTTTGGTGACCCGATTGGTGACTATACTAATCAGAATAATTTCACTACAAATGAATTAAACCAATTTGTTCAATCAATGAATCAAGTGAAGGTTGAATTAGAAGCAAAGGCTATCCCCTTCTTTTACTTTATCACACCAAGCAAGCATACCATCTATCCAGAAAATCTTCCTTCTTATATTAAAAAGCAATCCAAGTTGAATGTCTATGACCAATTAAACTCAACAGCAATGCCCATCCTAAAAGAACATTACATAAATGTCCTCCCTCTGCTAACTGCGGCCAAGGAACGTAATCGCCTATACTATCAATACGATACTCATTGGAATATGCATGGTGCCAACCTTGTTCAGTATGAATTATTAAATAGAATTGCAAAATTTTTCCCTGAAGACATAAAACCTTATCTAGTTAAAGAAAATGAATTCAAGAATCAAGATAAACTCAATGGTGATCTTGTCACAATGGTACAAAGTTTAAATAAAATTGATAAAGACCCCCGCCCTCAATTTCCAGATAGTCTTTGTCAATACTCTGAAGAAAGGGACCACGAACTAGAAACTGCTACGGTTCACACCAAATGCCATAATAAAAAGCTTACTTTACTCATGTTTAGAGATTCATATTCCGTTGCCTTAATCCCATTTATCGCACGCCAATTTGGTGAGGCCCACTTTTATTGGGAAAAACTATCCAAATCAAAACTAGATTCTTTAGTCAAACTTTATCAACCCGACGTAGTTGTTGAACAAATGGTAGAGCGAAAACTTCCTCACAAATACAATTACTAATTCTTGTCTTAGTCTAAATTACATATGCGTCATTGCTTTTAAAACAGCCTGAGTGGTCTCATTCTTTTTCAATTTCAACAAATCTTTGGACCAACCTGAAAACAATAGCTCTCCGCCCAAATCACCACCAACAGGACCAAGGTCAATGACCCAATCTGATTTAGCGATGACTTCTGGGTGATGTTCGATAAGAACCACGGTGTGACCTTGACTCACTAATCTTCGAAGTAAAGCCCAGAGCCTCTGTATATCATCCATATGAAGCCCCGTAGTAGGCTCATCTAACAAAAACAGCCCTTGACTCCGCCCTGCTTTAGCAAGTTCTGCAGCAAGCTTCAAACGTTGAGCTTCACCTCCAGACAAAGTATTTGCGGGTTGACCTAATTTGAGATAGCCGAGGCCAATTTCTTTGAAGGTTTTAAGCGTTTTAACAATCTTGGGTTGAGATTCAAAAAACTCTACTGCTTCGTTAATCCTCATACTCATGACATCAGCAATACTTTTACCTTTAAATTTAATCGCTAAAGTATCCTGATTATACCTTTGCCCTTGGCATGATTCACATAGCTCCCAAACATCAGATAAAAAATGCATCTCGATATAGTGAGACCCCTTGCCTTCACACTCAGCACATCGTCCCTCCGCCTTATTAAAAGAGAAACGACCTTTGTTATAGCCCTTTATTTTTGATTCATTTAAAGAAGCATATAAATCTCGAACTAAATCAAATGTTTTGGTATAAGTAATAGGAGTTGACCTTGGTGATTTACCAATAGGGCTTTGATCAATTAACTGAACCTGTTTAAATTCACTATCCCAAGATATATCACCAAACTCTTTATTTGGTTTTCTTTTTCTATTAATTTTGGCATAAGCAAGTGGGTATAAGCACTCTTCTATCAAAGTTGACTTACCTGAGCCTGAAACACCAGTAACCACAGTCAAGGCTCCTTGTGGTATTTTTAAGTCAAAATTTTTCAGACTTCTAAAGTTTATTTGATTCCAAGTGACCCATGAGTCAACCATTTCAATTTGTTCTACTTCTGCTCCATAGCCCAGGCCGAGTTGTTTCTTACCCGATAAGTATTGTCCAGTAAGAGACTTCTTTTTCCTTGCTAATTGTTTAGGTGTACCCTCGGCGATGAGTTCACCCCCAAGGTCACCGGCTCCTGGTCCAAGCTCTATCAAGTGATCAGAGTGACGTATGAATTCTAAGTCATGTTCTACCACGACGACAGTATTGCCCAGATTTCTCAATTGAAATAAAGTCTGTAGAAGTAAGTCTGTGTCTTTTTGGTGTAATCCCACTGTAGGTTCATCTAGCACATAAAGTACTCCTTCTAGACCGGAGCCAATTTGAGATGCCAAACGAATTCGTTGTGCCTCCCCTCCTGATAAAGTATCACCTCTGCGATCAAGTTGGATATAATCAAGGCCCACTTTTACTAGAAATTCTAAACGCCCCATCACCTCTTTCAAGAGTTGTTTAACGATTAGGTTTTCGGTTTTAGACAGTTCTAAATCTTTAAAGAATTGTAATAGAGTGGCAATACTCATTCTTGATAATTCAGTCACATTAATGCCACCCACAAGAACAGCACTATATTCCGGCTTGAGTCTATCACCGTCACAAGACGGACAAACTTTCGACCCCACAAAACCAAGGCCAGTGCAGACGATACATGCCCCCCAATGCGAATTAAAAGAGAAATGTTTCGGCTCTAGTTCACCATCAAAGAAGTATAGGTCGTCATTATTTCCATAAAAATTTGAGTAAATACTGATAGGTAAGCCATCTTCTGGGTTCCCAGCGGAACAGGCAATCAGACCATGTCCATACTCTTCAGCTTGTTCAAACGATTCAATGATTCTCGCCCGATTTTTAGAACCCACTTTAACTCTATCAATCAAAAGCCAAGCTTGTTGTAAACTAGGAAGTTTCGTGTCCTCATCTAAAATTATCCAACGACTACCATCCCATAAGCGTCTGTAACCTAACTCCAAAAACCTTGATACAAGTGCTTTTAAATTCGCAGGGTCTTTTGCAATAAGGTTTAGATTAATCCTAGGATGCAAAACGGGAGCCATGATAAATAAGTTTTCACCTTCATTTTCTCTTAACACTTTTTTGTATAGATCCAAATGGCTATATCGTACCATTAATCCACCAGAAGCTGGGGAGTGAGGCCTCCCTATTCGAGAAAATAACAATCTGAAATAATCATAGAGCTCGGTGATTGTAGCCACAGTGGATCTAGGGCTTCTGTTGGTGCTCGACTGATCAATTGCAATAGATGGCGCTAGACCTTGGATTGCTTCAACTCCACCACGATCCATCTGACCCAAAAATCTTCTCGCATAGGTACTCATACTCTCAACAAAGCGTCGTTGCCCTTCCGCAAAAAGTGTATGAAATGCAAGAGATGATTTACCAGAGCCAGAGACACCTGTTAACACCGTCAACTTATGTCTAGGTATTCTCACATCAATATTCTTTAAGTTATGCTTTTTGGCACCTTGAATGAGTATATCTAGATCGACTTTTTCTTTCGACTTTTCTTTTAATCTTTTTTGAGTTTCTAGATAGGATTTACTCGTAAAAAGTTCTTCACTGGGGTTTCTTTTTGGATTGAGTAATGGTTTTAAATATCTCCCCGTATCTGACTTCTTACATTTGGCTAGATCCTCAGGTCGACCACAAAAGACTATCTCACCGCCGCCGTCTCCACCATCGGGCCCCATATCGATCACCCAATCAGAGACTTTAACTACATCCAAATTATGCTCAATGACAATCATGGAATTTTGTCTATCCACCAAGGTATTCATACAAGAAATGAGGCGCTTAATATCATGGAAATGCAAGCCAGTTGTTGGTTCATCAAGAAGATAAAGAGTGTGTCCTTTTTCTGGCTTTTTTAATTCAGAAGCAATCTTCATTCTTTGAGCTTCACCGCCCGAAAGAGTGGTACTTGGTTGACCGAGTTCAAGATAACCCAATCCAATATCCTCAAGAATTTTTAATCCTCGATAAATCTTTGGGTGGGCTTTAAAAAATTCTAGCGCGATACTCACCGACATTCCTAGAATATCAGAAATAGTCTTACCCTTAAAATGAATCTCTAGAGTAGCCGGATTAAAGCGTTTCCCATTGCAAGATTCACAAGGGACTTGAACATTTTCAAGTAATTGCATCTCAATGACATTGACGCCGGCGCCTTCACATTCTTCACACCGTCCACCATTCACATTAAATGAAAAGCGACCTTTAGAATAACCTCGGACTTGCGATTCAGTGAGTTGAGCAAATAGATTTCTAATCTCATCCCAAATTTTGGTATAAGTTGCCGGGTTAGATCTTGGAGTTCTCCCTATAGCACTTTGGTCAATTTCTATGACTTTATCAATAAAACCAACACCTTCAATTTTTTGATGAGCTCCTGGAACATCTTCTGCACCATGCAAGGTTTGAGCCAAAGACTTTTTAAGAATTTGATTCATCAAGGTGGACTTTCCAGAACCTGACACTCCAGTTAATGTGACCATTCCTCCTAAGGGGAATTCCACATCAATATTTTTTAAGTTATTTTCACAGGCACCAATTACTTTAATCGAATCAGCACTTAACTCACGGCGAATACTTGGAACTTCAATTTTTTCTCGACCACTGAGATAAGCTCCAGTAATAGACTTTTTATTATTGACAATTGATTTCAAAGATCCAGAAGCTAAAATTTCACCACCTTCGACACCGGCCCCGGGTCCAATATCAATCACCTGATCAGCTTGAAGCATCGTATCTTCGTCATGCTCAACCACGATAAGCGTATTACCTAGATTTTTTAATCGTTGCAATATTTCCAAAAGTTTTTCATTATCACGAGGATGTAACCCAATAGATGGTTCATCAAGAATATAAGTAACGCCCTGTAAACCAGCACCCACTTGAGAAGCAAGTCGAATCCGTTGTGACTCACCGCCTGACAAAGTATTGGCGGCACGATCTAATGTTAAATAACCCAAACCAACTTCATCTAAATAACTTAACCTTGATTGAATCTCACTAAACAATTCACCACCAATCTTTTCTTCTCTTGGATTGCGAGGAAATTGGTCAAAAAGTTTTCTCGCATCTGAAACTCCGAGACGACTTAATTCTTGAATATTATTTCCTTCAAATAGAACCGCCATTGCCGCAGTATTTAATTTATCACCATGACAAGTGTCGCAATCGGTACGGCGCATATATTTATTCATCATAGGAATGTGCCATTGATTCCAAACACGCTGTAAAACTTCTAGAAACCCCCTGACCCTTCGATGCTCGTCTTTAATTTTTAAACCACGTCGACCGCGACGTTTTAATTTGAATTTCAGCTCATCTTCGGAACCATACATTAAAATGTGCTTAGCCTTTTTAGACATTTTATTCCAAGGCACGTTTAATTGAAACCCATATTCCTTGGCTAGAATTTTAAACTCTTGCATTCCATAACGGCTAAACATTAAATGGCCTTCAGCCATTTGTGCTTTGATACAACCTTGCTCAATTGAAAGACTCGGGTCTGGTATCAACAATTCAATTTCAAAATCTTGAATGAAGCCAAGACCAGTACAACTAGAGCATTGACCTTGTGGGTCATTAAAACTAAAAAGTCTCGGCTCAATTTCAGGAATTGTCACGCGACATTTAGAACATGAAAGTGAAGTACCTTGAAGCATATATTCATCATTAATCATAAAGCTGACTAGATCAACTGACTGCTTAAGCGCAGCTTCTATAGATTCACGAATTCTTGGTAAAGTTTTATCCTCAATCACTAGACGATCCACCACAACATCAATACTGTGCTTTTCATATCTAGCTAAAACAATGTCTTCATCAAGTTCACGCATTTCTCCATCGATACGCGCACGAACGAAGCCGGCTTGCTGTAGCTCGCTCAATTCCTTACGATATTCACCTTTGCGTTCTCGAACAATAGGCGCCATAATAATGAGCTTGGCATCGTAATAATCAACAAGAAGTCCGTCAGTTATTTGTGAAACTGTTTGAGCCTGAATCAAATCCCCACATGAGGGACAATGTGGAATTCCTAGTCTTGCAAATAGCAATCTAAGGTGATCCCAAATCTCAGTAATGGTTCCCACGGTTGATCTTGGATTTCTATTTACTGTCTTCTGATCGATGGAAATTGTCGGACTAATACCTTCAATTCTCTCTACCTTAGGAGTCTTCATCGTACCAATAAATTGTCTAGCATATGCCGAGAGGGACTCGATATACTTTCTTTGCCCTTCTTGGAACAGTGTATCAAAAGCTAAGGAACTTTTACCTGATCCGCTAACACCAGTAACAACGACCATACTATCCCGAGGGATATCAATATCGATACCTTTAAGGTTGTGTTCTTGGGCGTTTCTCACTACAATTTTTTGACTCATCTAAAACTCCGGTAGAATTACCCTTAATTATAGAAAAAACATACTGCACAAATGAGTACATAAAAACGTATTTAATAGATTATCGAGAAAATATTTACGTTCACCTTAGTGAGTAGCATGAAGCAAAGCATTTAAACCAGGTGATTGTAGGATCGAGTTGTGGTTAAACCCAAAAATCGTATCGATATCAAGCGATTGAGGCAAGTTCCTACTCTGTAACTTTACCACCAGGGAGTCTGTGTAATGATGAGGTACTATTTGATCTGATTCTGCATAAACCACACTCACTTTATTTTTTAACTCACTCAGGTAATTTTCTGATTCAAAAGGCGATGTAATCAGTGCCTTCACAGGTAAATACGGGTATCTATGTTTTCCTATTTTCCAAAGTGAATTATAGGGAGTAATTAAAAAAGTTTCTAAAAGTTTTACATCTTTTAACTTGTTGGACAATATCCATTGGCTCAATTGGACAGCGACTCCAGTTCCTAGACTTCTGCCTACAATCAAGACCGGCGTATTTACTGGAATTTCGAGGCTGTTATAAAATCCTTGTGCATTTGAAATGATAGTGCTCTCAAGAGGCACTCCCATAGAGCGACCAAATCCCGGGTAATTTATAGAATAAACATCATAATCAGGAAGATCTACGAGCTGAATTGCCTCCCAGACATCATCGGCATTACCACCAAAATACAACAAAATTTTTCGACCTGAATATCGTTCCGAATATCTGCTCGATCCAAGATTTGGTCCGACAATGGCTTCATCCTGAGAATAATTGTTCCATTCCTGCTTCAATTGATCCTCTGATAAGTTTATTGCCTTGAGATTTTCTTTAAGTAAACTAAACCCCCACAGGGTATCTTGAGCAGAATTGACCCATTGAATCTCCTTAAGACGGCCATCATACTTGCTCAATAGTTGAATCTTACTTTCACTTGATATTTTTGTAACAGCAAATGTCAAGTGAACCTGGCCATAGTAAGCTCCCAAGCAAATCAAAACATAAATGCCAGAAAGTATTACTACCCATAAGCGAATATTTTTCATCGTTATATCCACAATAACCTACCGTTCATAGTATATCAATTTTCTCATCTCAAATCAAATGAATCAAGGCAATAAATAACAGTGTTTGAATTCAAATATTAACAATAGATATAAAAAAACTGCCTTCACAAAACGAAGACAGTTGAAATTCTGTACTCAAGATTTATTATTTTACAGGTTCAAATTTATGGAAAAGTAAATTTGCTGCAGTAAATAATGCTTTCATATTTGCCACAAGTGTATCGTTATGAACTCCTCGGCCCACAGCAATCTTGTCTTTTGACTTAAGCTCAATCTCAGAAAGCGCACGCCCTCCCCAATCTTTGTCTTTGTCACTGACCACACTCTGGCTATAATCTTTCAGTTCAACAGAATACCCTAATTCACGAAGTAATCGAAGACAAGCTTCAATAGGACCCTCTGCAGAAATTCGTTCTTGTAGAATCTCGTTACCACGCTTGAATTTAAACTCAAACACTTCCTCGTCACGTATGCCATTGACTGATGTGAATTTCAAGTAACTACCAACATTAACGTATTCATTTTTGAATATTTCGAGGACGCGTTCTTCGTTCAATTCGCCTTCACGTTCTGAAATCTCTTTCAAAACAGGCTGTAGTTCAGTCGCTTCTTCAAGGCTAATTGGATATCCCATATTTCCAATCATCTCATAAACAGCAGTTCGACCGGACTGAGATGTGAAAGTAATTAAGTCATTATCACCACGGCCAATTAAATTGAAATCAATCGGACGATAAGCGCCCTTAGACATACCCTTTGTCTTGGCAGCTCCATCTTGATGTATTCCTGACCTATGAGCAATCGCTTCAGGTCCTATGATAGGAGCCTTATCTGGTATTCTAAGATCGCCCCAATCACTAACAAGTAAAGCTGTCTCATAAATATGTTCTAAATTTAAAGGTACATCCACACCACAGTTATGAAGCCCTAAAGCGACCTCATACATATTTGTGTTTCCTGCTCGCTCACCCAATCCATTTAAAGCTGTTTCCACTTGGACTGCACCTGCAAAGTATGATTCAACGGTGGTCGCAGTGGCCATGCCAAGATCATTATGGGCGTGTACGGCAACATCTATATTATTTGGTAAAGCTTCAACTACTTTGGCTACCATCTCTACAAATAACATCGGACGATAGCGCTCAACAGTATTTGGTAAATTAATTGTCGTTGCACCAGCTTCAACTACTGCGTGAAATACATCAATGACGAAATCTAAGTTCTCACGACAATCACCGAAATGCTCTGCTGAAAACTGAACTGTCCCCTGATCCCCTACGTATGATTTGGAAATTCTAACCGCTTCTTCCGCTTTTTTCAAAACTTCTTGAGGGGATTTACGTAACACATGCTCCATATTAAATGGCGCTGTAGCAATAAAGGTATGGATACGAGGTTGGTTTGCGTATTGAATAGCCTCCCAAACTTTAGCTATGTCTTTTTCCATTGCACGAGCAAGTCCAGAGATCACAATGTCATCAGGTGCCATCTTAGCAAGGTGTTCACACGCAGCGAAATCCATATCACTGGCACCAGCAAATCCTACTTCGATTCCCTGAACCCCCAGTTTAACGAGTTGATTAAAAACTTGTACTTTTTCCTCAGTATTCCAAGGTTTAGCTAAAGCTTGGTTACCGTCTCTTAAAGTAACATCATAAAAAAATGGTTTTCTCTGTGTCATAACAACATCCTTAATTGGAAAAGAAAAAAGTAAAAAAAGCCTGCCCCATAAGAGTAAGCAAAAATTAACAAAATTGCGAGACAAACTCTTAAAATGAGAGCGTATTACAACTCAAAAGTAGAAGAAGTTTATTTAATTATAATTGTTTCATCTTTTAAAATTACTCTAATTACAATTTAGAACCAAGCCGAAGAGACGAAAATATATTGTTTGAAATTGCTCACCGGCTTAAATTAGGGCCCTATTCATTTATCCAATTCTTGCATAAACTTGAGCGTACATATATATCTGTTTTAAAAGTGAGGCAAAACCATTGGCTCTTGTAGCTGAAAGTGCCACGTTCAACCCGATGTTTTGAAAAAATGATGGATCTGCTACTAAAATATCCTTTGGACTTTGCCCTGAATATACTTGACTAGCTAGTGCCGCAAGCCCTCGTACAATCATAGGGTTTTCATCGCCTTGGTCAGTATCGATATTCAGCATTAAACTGCCACGCTCAAATTGAGGAACACAATATAAACGCGTCGCACATCCTTGGACCAAGAATTTGTCATCAGCCAGTTTTTCATCCATCACGGGGTGGGCCTTAGCTATTTTTAACAAGTAAGACCATTTGTCATCACTATCTTCAAGTTTCTGAAAATCAGCTTGAATTTTATTTTGAATCTCTTCAATTGTCATAATATCTCCTGAATCCATACATTTTAAGGATAAATTTAGTTTGTTCAGCAAATAAATTACGAGTTGAGGGGAATAAACTCTAATCAAGCATAAAATTTAAATACCTTATATACCATGAACACACAAAATCCCATATTTAAAGAGCTTCACGATAAGTATTCAACGCTTCCAGGCCTTCAATGTGGTGAATGTTGGGGCGAATGCTGTGTATCTCCTACCATGACAGCAATTGAATTTGTTTACATGATGCTTGGCGCACAAGAGACCATGGATAAAACCACTCTCTTAAAGTTTATTCAAGAGCCCATTAAAGAACATTTATTTTACGCGGGAAATGCCCATTGTCGGTTTCAAGATATGGTGAATGGCCGTTGTCAAAATTATGAAACTAGAGCGATGGCCTGTAGACTTCACGGTCATGAAGCTTTAAGAGCTTACCAAACAGATGATTTAGAGTTTTGTGATAAAAAACCCGATCACAACAAAACACTTTCTCTCGAGGGCCTCGATCGCCGTCTGGAAACTATTCGAGATTATAACGATTTATTGGAAATACCCTACACAGAACCTTGGTATTTTTGTTCTCTCAACTTAGAATCTTGGCTTGACTTTTATTACACCCCATCACTTTGTGAAGGGCGACCGGTACTGTCTCAGATTCAAAGAACTATTCATTCCATGCTCAGTCTGCCTTTGATTAACCAAAGAGTTCAGCTCACAACGTTAAGAGCACAACTTAAAACCATTGAGCTCGTCTATCAGGCCATTTCAGAAGGCGATGGAGCACTTGTTCTAGATCTTTTGAACGACATCCTTGAAGACTTTCCTAGCACAGGTAGTTATTATCTTGATGAAGCCAATCAAATGAAAAAAATCCTCTTGAATTCACAAAAGGATTAATTTCAACCTAAGTTTTGTCATTATATTATGACCAAAGATTTATTATTTAAAACGGAAAAATCCGTGCTGTTGTTATACAGGTTCAGATCCTTCGGGTTCTTGGTCCTTTTAAGGGGCTGTTGTCGGTTTGGTGACAGTATCTTTTGAGGTTTCTGGTATATTAGTCTTCACCTCGGCTGGCTTAGCTTCATCAACGGACTTAACCGGCTCAACTGCTTCAACCGGCTTTACTTTAGCGGCATCGAGTAATTCAGTACTTAAAACAATATCTTCTAAGCTACGACGCTTCGTCGTCCACTGTTTCGGAGTTGAAGTCTGCAATACCACAACCATTATTTCAGGATGAGACGGATAACGAACCATCGCAAATCGATAATGATTCTTTACTTTATTTTTCAACCCAGAAAAAGTAATTGATGTCACCACTTTTTCACCAAATTGTTCAGTTCTCAAAGCTTCTAGCGGAGTGAATTGTTCACGTTTTGATTTCATATCATTTACTTGAAGAGTTAAAATCTCCATCCCAGTAACAGGTCTGCCAAAGTCTGAAAGAGAGTAAACAAAGAAACCACTTCCTAACTCTTTATTAGCAGATAGAAGCTGTAAATCATAGGGACTTTTTTTTGAGTTGTTAGAGGTCCAACCTTCAGGCGCCATGACTTGAATTCTCTTTGCTTTACTCTCAAAAGTTGTTCCTAATGTCTTTTTAGATTGTCCGCCACACGCAACAAGTAATGATGCGATAATACTTAGTGTAATTACTCTTATTTTCATTTTATTCCTTTTTTACTTAATATACAATTAGACGCATTATTTGTTGTCTTTTGGGTTAAAATCACAAAAACTATTTACTTTGCCAAATTCTTTCTCAGCTGCATCTCTCACTGCCCGGCTTACAAAAGGGGCTACGAAACGATCTAAGGGAAGAGGTAAAATTTTATCAACGCGGGGTTCAGCCAAACAATGTGCTAGAGCCTTAGCTGCAGCAAGCTTCATACTATCTGTAATTTTGGGAGCTTTAGCGTCGAGAGCACCTCGGAAAATGCCAGGAAAAGCCAATACATTATTTACTTGATTAGGAAAGTCAGAGCGCCCTGTTCCCACAACAGCAGCACCAGCAGCTATTGCTAAATCAGGCATAATTTCAGGAACCGGATTGGCCATTGCAAATACAAAAGGGTCTTTAGCCATGAGTTTTATATCATCGGACCCTAAAAGGTTGCCTTTTGAAACTCCAATAAATACATCTGCATTTTTTAACACATCCCTTAAAGTCCCTTGAATGTTTTCTTTATTCGAAAATTCTAAGAGTCTTTCCTTTTCAGAATTCAGATGATCACGGCCCTTATAAATAGCGCCTTTCGAATCACAAACGACAATATTACCAACAGAGCCCACACCTGAATTTGTTTTTCCAATAGAATCTAATAAACGCGCAATTGCTGAACCAGCAGCACCGGCACCACTAATGACAACATTTAAATCTTTAAATTCACGCTTGGTTGCTCGACAAGCATTAATCATAGCGGCTAGTAGCACAATAGCAGTTCCGTGTTGGTCATCATGGAACACAGGGATTCCAATTTCTTGTAGAGCATCTTCAATTTCAAAACAAGCTGGGGCCGCAATATCTTCAAGATTAATACCCCCAAATACAGGAGCTATATTTTTGACAGTGGCAATTATTTCAGCTGTGTCTGAAGTTGCAAGGCAAAGTGGCCAAGCATCGATATCAGCATATTTTTTGAAAAGCATCGCTTTGCCTTCCATGACAGGAATAGCGGCTTCTGGACCGATATTACCCAACCCAAGAACAGCACTACCATCGCTTACAATAGCGACTGAATTGCTTTTAATAGTAAGGTCCTTGGCTCGTTCAGGATTTTCGGCAATTACTCGACAAGGTTCAGCCACTCCGGGCGTGTATGCAATTGAGAGCTCTTCCTTAGTTTCTAGGTCAAGCTTTGAGGTAATTGAAATTTTACCGTTTAATTGCTCGTGAATTATTAAGGATCTTTTATAAATATCAGTCATTGAATACCTTAGAAAAAAATGCTGCTTAAAAAGCTCAAGCAAGACTCTCCTATTTTAAAATGAATTTGAGGAATAATCAACTCAAATTTGTAGAAATATGGATAATGGCTTATTTAGATTTTTTAATTCGTTTATAATCAATCAGAGTTAAAACTGAACCATCAAGTAAAATGGCTTTAATTAGTCTATGATTACCTTCTCGGCTAAACCAATAACTCGCTAAACGACCATCATCTCTAATGATTTGAATCAATACGACATGGTTATCACCAAATTCTTTTATAGGAAAGTGACGATCCATGACTTTGGCTTTAGCATATTGAACTCGAAAACTTCCTGGAGGGTTTGATAAATTCCCAAGTAAGTTCATTTCAAATTCTTTCTTTTTGTCCCATAACATTTTTCTCAATAAAGGAATCAACATGTCTTCAGAATACAACTTATCATAGCGGAGTTCAACTTTGTCCACTCCTAAGCCCGAACTTTGATAATGAAGAATAGGTATTTCAGAAGTTTTATAGCCCATACTAAGATAGTGATTAAAATTATTTTGCTTATCCATTGAATGATATTGTTGAAAAACAGGGATAAACTTAGGACCGTACATGCCAAATTCACTTGAATAGCGAATCGTCGGGTCTGTTTGGTCCCATTGAAACCAATTAAAATGACTCATTTGAACAATTTTATTTCCACTAAGCAATAACGTCTTTTTCTGCGTGTTTAAATCAAAAAAAATATTGCCGGAGTAAAACTCGACTGTTGAGAACCTTCGATTATTTCTTTCACCCTTTTCTTTGATAAAAACATGTCTTTCCACATCGTCATAATTAATCAACCAAGGTGCAAGATATTTGTCATCAGCGTAGGTATTTGCCAATAGAAAACCCAAAAAACCGATAAGTAATATTCTCATCAGCTTTGAAACTTGAAATTTGCTCTCACTAAATGCTCGCATCGCTTACGCTTTCACTTACGCTTTCGCTATAACTTTCGCTTCTGCAGTGAAGTATTAACTCACATATCTTTAATTAAACGATCAGCCAAAACGTCTTGAAACTCTTCTGAATTGTAATAACCATTTTCAATTTTAGAGCGGACTTCTGCAATTTTTGCTTCGCGTATATCAGGTGTTGCAATGGCTCTAGCCTTGGCCGATTGGATCTCTGCATCCCCACCTAAAGATTGGGATTTAGAAGAAAAAACAGCGGAATCTCTCTTTACAGGAGATTCTACTTTTTCTGCTTTCTGTAACCCAGAACTTTTGATGACGGCACCGAGTCCACCTGTGCTCAACATGCCTTCTGAAATTCTCATATCAATAACCGATACCTTTCATCTATTTAATATATCGGAACTTTCACAAACAACTTTAACTTTTAAATGAAGTTTTACCTTAATTATGATAAAATTCTTAAAATTTGGCTTTTTTTAGCTTCAAAATTCAGAAAATATAACTAAACCGTATCTGCAAGTCCAAACATCGGTAAATACATCGCAACGAGAAGCCCGCCAATAACCACACCTAAAAACACAATTATCAACGGTTCAATCATACTTGTCATCGCATCCACGGCAGCATCAACCTCCTCATCATAGAAGTCAGATACCTTTAATAGCATATCAGGTAATCCCCCGGTTTTTTCACCAACTGAGATCATTTGAATGACCATTGGAGGGAAAATACCGGTTTCTTTCAATGGATCTGCAATAGTGTTACCACCTGAAATTGACTCAACTGTTTTCATTACTCCTCGTTCAAGCACTTTATTACCTGAAGTTTTACCTGTCACCTGAAGTGCATCAATAATTGAGACCCCTGAAGACAATAAAGTTCCTAGAGTCCGAGTAAACCTAGCCACACAAGATTTTGTTTCTAAAACACCAATACCGGGGAGAGCTAATTTAATTTTATCTAGGTTGTACTTACCGTCATTAGTCTTGTTGTATTGTACTAAGGCCCAAAAGGCGCCGATTATAGCAATTATCATATAAACAATATAATTTTGCAAAAATTCAGACATAGATACAACAATTTGAGTTGGAGCCGGCAATGCTTTTCCACCTGCTTCAAACATTTTAGTAAACACAGGAACTACAAAGACTAGAAGCACTGCAACAACAACTACCGCGACAATCATTACTATGATAGGATACATCATCGCACTTTTAATTTTTCTTTTTAAACGCTCAGCAGCTTCTTGATATTCAGCTAATCTAAGTAGAATACTATCTAGAATACCACCTGCTTCACCAGCGGCTATCATGTGAACATAGAGTTCCGGAAATACCTTTGGGTGCATTGCTAAAGATTCAGCCAAACCAGAGCCGCCCTGGATTTTGGCAGAAATCTGTTTTAATACTCTCGTCATATTTGGATTTTCAGCTTGTTCTTTTAAAATATCAAGACATTGCAAGAGCGGAAGACCAGCGGAGTTCATCGCAGAAAATTGCCGTGTAAACCTAGCTATATCTTGGGCGTTGATTCCCGTTCCGATTGTCAGAGAAATCTCCATAGGTTTCTTCGAAACTTTAATTACACGCAGTCTACGCTTGAGTAATTGTTTTTCAACATCAATCTTAGTAGGAGATTCCATACTCCCTGACATTTCTTTGCCGCCTTGATTGACAGCTTTGTAATTCCATATTGCCATTAAAAGCTCATTTCTTTGGACATACTGTGCGATTTATCCAAAAATCATTTTTTGAAGCTGATCAGGACTTGATGATTTATTAATTGCCACCTCTTCAGTGATCTGCCGTGAGCGAATTAATTCCATCAGTCGCATATTCATCGTATTCATTCCAATTTTTTGATTGACCTCAATAATACCTTCAATTTGATGAACTTTATCATCTCGAATCAAAGACCTTATTGCAGTATTACAATTCATGACTTCATAGGCCATGGCGCGCCCACCACCAATTTTAGGTAGAAGCTGTTGACACACAACACCCTCTAAAACAAAAGCAAGCTGGGCTCGAATTGTTTGCTGCTCATCTGCTGGAAAAGCATCAACAATTCTATTGACCGTCTGAGCCGCTGAATTGGTATGCAGAGTAGCAAATGTCAGGTGACCTGTTTCAGCAATCGTTAAAGCCGCTCTCATTGTATCCAAATCTCGCATTTCCCCAATCAAAACCACATCGGGATCCTGTCGTAAGGCAGATTTCAATGCATCACTAAAACTATTAGTATCAGAGCCAATTTCTCTTTGATTAACTAAACATTTGTTATGTCGATGCAAAAATTCTATCGGATCTTCAATGGTCAAAATATGTTGATCGCGCTCATTATTTATTTTGTCAATCATAGCCGCCAAAGTCGTTGACTTACCCGAACCCGTTGACCCCGTAACCAATACCAAACCCGATGGCCGATCAGCAAATTCTGCCAATATTTTAGGCAGACCAAGGTCCTCAAAAGTTTTGACTTCTAATGGGATAAGTCGAATTGCACATGCAACACAGCCGCGCTGAAGGTATGCATTTGCTCTAAAGCGGGCCATATTGCCTATACCAAATGAAAAGTCACACTCTTTGTTTTGTTCAAAATTTTTTCGTTGAACTTCATTCATTACCGAATAAGTCAAACGCAGTGTCTCATCAGGTTTTAATTTTTCTTCACCGATTGGAGTTAAAGTACCAGAAATACGGATAATTGGGACAGAACCCGCAGTAAGGTGTAAATCAGATGCACCTTCGCTTACCATGGTGGTCAAAAGCTCTTGAATATTGTACATATACGAAGTCCGCCGAATTTTTTTGGTAACACTATTCTAAAGTATAATATTTGATGAAATTGGTAAGCTTTTAGTTTTTAATAACTTAGGATAATTAATGAAAAACTACCTGACAATATTCGCTATAATCGTTGTGTCATTTTATTCCTCTGGTTGTGAAGAAAAAAGAACTGTGGCAAAAGTCGATAATAAAGCCCCAGGTTACAATTTAACCACACTCAGTGGTGATACAATTAGTTCGACTCATTCGATAAATAAAGTAAGACTAGTCGTTTTCTGGGCGACTTGGTGTAAACCATGTCTTGAGGAAATACCTGTTTTAAATGATCTTGTTCAAAGGTATCATGGTAAGGCCGTAGACATCCATGCTATTAGTGTTGATCGCCCTGAAGACTCTTTAAAAGTTCGTAAATTTGTAGAAACATATCAAATCAAATACCCAGTACTCCTTGGATCATCTGCAATTTTAACTCAATTTCGCTCTGACAAAGTTCCGACAACCTACCTATTGAGCCAAAAAGGAGCGTATGTTAGAAAATGGAATGGCCCACAGCCAGCCCACATATTCATACGTGAAATCGAAAAATTGATTGACATAAATGAACCTCGACCCTAGCCCCATTCTATCTGATAATAACCTTCTGAATCGCTCAGGCTGGAAAACACGCTTTGCTCCTAGTCCATCCGGTCACCTACACCTCGGCCATTTAGTCAATATTCTCTATACCTGGGGGATGGCTCGGGCTTTTGACGGTGAAATTATATTAAGGATTGAAGATCATGATCAACAAAGGTCCAAATCCTTGTTTATTGATTCTATTCGCGATGATTTAAGTTGGTTGAATTTAAGGGATTATAGGTCGACTCCCAAACAAAGTGAACGAATCGATAAGTACCAATTAGAAATAAAAGCATTAAACCAAGTAGGCCAATTATATGCCTGCCATTGCAGTAGAAATCAAATTAAATCCTACCAGAATAGTGAGCATTCAGAATTAAGGTATCGTGGAGACTGTAGCAATAAAAGGAAGCATATACCAAGTGAAGAATTGTTTCCAGTCAAACCAATAAAGGAAGCTCCATTTGCTATTCGATTAAGAACTCTCAATCAATATAATGAATTTCATCAGTTCCAATTAAATTCTAGAACCTCTCAACTGATTATTAAACAAAATCCATACCAGCAATGTGGAGATTTTACATTATTTGATAAAAACAGTAATTTCAGCTATCAATATTGTGTGAGTTCAGATGACTTAGAGGATGAAATTGATCTGGTTATCAGAGGGAGTGACTTATTTGAGAGCACAGGACGTCAAATTTTCTTACAAAAGTTAATTCATCAATACAATCCAACTGAATCAAATCAAGTTAAAGCAACCTATAAGCCCCCCCATTATTTTCACCACCCTTTGATTTTGGATGGAAGTGGACAAAAGCTCAGTAAAAAAGACTTGAGTAAGAGTTTGAAAGATTGGAAGGCTGAAGGTTATCAGCCCAAAGATCTATTTGAAATGGTAGTTGAGCAATTAGAAAAAACTAATCAATTAACCCTTCTGCCTCACTCAATTGAACCGAGGCAATTCTTGAAATACCTTTGATTTCTTGAGTAACTCCATATAATTGATCTGAAGCAGCCATCGTTCTTTTATTATGTGTTACAACAATAAATTGAGTCTGCTTAGAAAAACGTCTTAACAATTGTACAAATCGTCCAATATTGGCATCATCTAGGGGCCCATCTACTTCATCAAGAATACAGTAAGGTGATGGTTTAATCAAATACAATCCAAACAACAATGCCGTGGCTGTTAAAGCTCTTTCACCACCTGACAGTAAAGAGACGCCTCGCATTTTTTTACCAGTTGGTCGTGCGTTGATTTCAATTTTGGCTTCAAGAGGGTCAACTCCTTCTTCCAAAGTCACGCGGGCTTCACCATCACGCATAAGACTTGCAAATACATCCTGAAAATTTTTCTGTATGATAGCGAAAGTGGTAGTAAACCTATCTCTTGCTATTTGATCAAGTTTACGTATAGTTTTCTCTAAAGAAATGCGAGCTCGATCAAGATCCTCAAATTGTTTTTCTGTTTCTTGTAGAAGCCTTTTTTCGTCTTCAAAATCTTCTAAGGCAGCAGGATTAATATTGCCAAGCGCCTTTATATTTTTTTTGAGCTCTGATATTTCACCCCGAACGGTGGATTCTTCATATTCAATTATTTTTACTTGATCTTCTTCAAAATCGACTTCATATTCTTCAAAAATACGATTATGAATTTGATCCATTTTAACTTTAAATGCTTCAAAGTTTTTCTGACTATTACCCATATTTTCAGTGAGTTCAATTATATCAGTATTAATATTTCGAATTTGTTCCCGAATTTCTTCAGCTTCAACATTCTTTAAATCGTAGAGTTCCTTTGCTCGATCTCTTCGATCTTCATCCTGAGTTAATTTTTCATTTTCAATTTCAAGTTGATTATGTAAATCGTTTAATTTCTCCAAAGATGAATTCATTGTATCATCTGTTGAAGCGATTTGAAGTTTCATCTTTTCTATTCGATCAGATATTGTTTCTTCTTGTTGATCTAAATGTGAAAGTTCAGTTTCAAGTTGATTCTTGGTTGATTTTTGTCGAGCAAGGTCCTGAATTGATTGATTATACTCTTCGTCAAAAGCACTTTTTTGATGTTCTAATTCTCTTAGTTCTTCTTGAGCATCTTGAAATTGTTCTTCAACGCCCTCTTTTGATGATTCAATTGTTTCAATTCTTAGATCTAACTCTTCTAGCTTATCCTGAAGTGGTGAAGTATCTTCACTCGCTTCAGATAATTTCTCTAAAAGTTTTTCAAGTCTTGATTCTTGATCAGACAACCTGGCTTCAGTCACCGCTTTAGCTTGGGTTGATTGGCTAAGAGTTCGCCCCATTTCACTCACATCATCTTTTAGATCTTGAACGACAATAGTTAATTCTTCCCTAAGCTCTTCAAGTTCACTCAGCCCAGCCCATAGGTTTTCAATTTGACTTGATAGGCCTGGTAGTTCAGAATTAAGTTGTTCCAACTCTTGCCGACGAGCAATAAAACCACCTGCGGAATTTTGACTAGAAGCCGTCTTTACAATTCCACTTGAATGAATCATGGTTCTGTCAGGGGTGACAAACCAAAGTAGTTCTTCATTTATTTTGGCACATTCAATAGCGGTAGCTAAGTTTTCAACAAGAATATATGAGCCAAGTAAATGACTTACAATACTTTTAACACTTGGGTCTACGCTGACATGATTTGAAAGAGGCCCAAAAATTGATTCACCTTCGGGGTAGTTGGAAGGCTTCATTTCTTTGGATTGATTGGTCACTACAAATTCAACCTCACCACGAGAGCTGTTTTTAAATGATTCAATCCAATTTTGACCTGATTCAAAATCTTTAGTCACTAAAGATTGCCCCGATTGACCAAGACACCATTCAACCAATGTGAGATATTCAGGTTCTATGGTTAATTGATCAGATAAAAACCCTAAGACTTCATGCTGGAATGAATCTTGAATATGCTTGACACCTTCGTCAAGCCCTTCACCTTGTTCTTCTAATTGAGATAAGGCATCATGTCTATTTTGTTTTTTTAAGAATTGATCTTTCAGAGAATCATATTGTGTTTTGACCTCCTGAAGCTCATCTTTGTTTAGTTCAATTCGCCCTAACAGAACGTCAAGTTCTTCTTGTTTAAGGTTAATTCCTTCTTCAAACTCATTCGAGCTATTATCAAATTCTCTCTTCTCATTTTTTAACCGATCAATTTCACTAGTTAAAGTTGAGAGCTCTTGATTACCGCTTTGAGCATTTTGTTGATGATATTCAATTTTTTGGCGAACTTGTTGAGCTTCTGATTTAACATCACCCAAAATTTCAAGTTGCTCCATTCTACGCGAAGATAACACATTTACTTTTTCGCGAGATTCTTCAAATCGGTCTAAGAATGAATCTTTTTTATCCTGATACTTTTCAACATCAATCAAAAATTCTTCAATTGTTTGCTCTAAGAGGGTAAGATTTTCACGCTTTTCAACACGTCTATGCTTTATGTCTTCTAATTGGTCACGGCCATCTTCTATTTCACGAACTGAGCGAGAACTTGAATCTTCAACGTGTTGAATTCTATCTCGAATCAACCGGATTTCTGCATCAACACTGTTGAGTTCTAATTTACGATTGGCAACTTGTTGCTCAGCATCACGATAGGCTTCTTCTTCTTCAACTGAATTTAATTTCTTCTCTTCAAGATTGGTTTCAAGCACCGTTTTTTTTGAGCGAAAAGACTCTAGTTGGGTATCAGCTTCTTTAGACATTTCAAGTAGTTTTTTGAAGCCATCTTTAAACTCAGTGTATTTGTCGTATCCGACAGAAATATCTAAGTCCCTAAGGCGAGCTTTAAACATACGATAGTCTTCAGCTTTTTTAGCTTGGCGTTCATAGCTAGCTACTGAAGATTTACGAACCTTAAGGTTATCCTCAACTCGCTCAAGATCCAATGAAGTACGCTCAAGCTGTCTAAGAGTTTCTTTTCTTTGTTGCTTATATTTTGAAATCCCGGCAGTTTCTTCAAAAAGAACTCTTCTATCTTCGGCCTTATCCGAAAGAATGGAGTCAATCATTCTTGATTCCATCAAGGAATATGATGCGGCTCCCATACCTGTGTCCATAAAGAGAGCATGTATATCTTTTAAACGACAATCTTGATTGTTGATTAAATACTCAGAATCCCCTGAACGATGAACTCGGCGAGTAATTTGGATTTCAGTATAATCAGAAGGTAAAATCCCGCGATCGTTATTGATGACCAAAGAAACTTCTGCAAAATTCATAGCGGGTCGCTCGGCAGTGCCTGAAAAAATAACATCTTCCATTTTGACAGATCTTAATTGTTTGGCGCGTTGCTCCCCTAAAACCCATCGAATGGCATCAACAATATTTGATTTACCACAACCATTTGGACCTACTACCGAAGTAATACCATTACCAGGAAAACTCACCTCAACTTTTTGGGCGAAAGACTTAAATCCATATATTTTGAGTTTTGATAAATACACTCAGCAGGCTCCTAAAACGTTTCTAATGAAAAAGATAACTAATCAATCTCTAGTATAAAGCCCTGAGATGAATCTTTAAAGAGTAGTTTAACAGACCCCCCATCAAGAGTCATCTTTTGAGTCAATAACAAAGACGAAAGACAATCCTCAGCTTGCTCCTGGCAACCACCCCATATTTGCAAAGTATGAATACCGGAAAACTCATAAACTTTTACACGGCTACGATCGCCAGTTTTCAAATTTTCATTCATAAGCATAATAGGTTCAATAGAATTTACAGGTGAAAGCACTCTCAATGAATCAACAGTTGCAGAGCTTTCATTGATTACCTGAACTCTGGTTTCACTGGGCCAAAAAACGTCTTGAATACAGGCTTGTAAAAACACTATAGAGGACAATAGAATTAGTTGTGTGAATAATTTAATCATCACTGATTACCAGTCCAATTTCACCCTTACTAGGAACGGGCGCTCCCGGTCGTTGATATAAAAGACCTTCAAGTGTGACAATATTTAAACCAATTTCAACAAAGAATACACCATCTAATCCAGAAAACCTGCGATAGGTACTTGCGTCATTATATCCCATAATAAGCGGACCTAAACTAGCTTTACCACCGTATTGTACTGATTTTTCAGATTGATATGCGTTGAAATGAAATGCAAAGAAGTGTGATTCATCTAGGAAAATATCAAGATAACTTGCCTGCCACCTGGTATCAAACCATTGCCTTGAATAGAAATACTTAGACCAAATCTTTTGTTTCCATTCAAAAAAGCCGGCATTAAGCTCAGGACTACCGTCTAACCAACCCACGCGATAAATTAAAATAGGTAAAAATTGAGCCCAATCTCTCATCCAGTAATTTCGTTCCCCCCGCCGTTGTAGATCTAATTCGACCAAACTTGAATGAACTTGAGTCCCACCTTGACTACCAAAGCCTAAAACATAGCTTTTAGCCATAAACCACCACTGATGATTTGTGTTTTCTTGACGATAATCGGGACGTCGCCAAACACTTCTTGAGTATTTCCATCCGAGACCTAAAATTGCTTCATAATCATCAAAGCTTGTTAAAAGTCCTAACTGATGGGATTGAAAATCTAAACTCCAATTGGTTTTTTGAGGCAGCAAAAGGAAATCATTATTTTCCCAGCCGGTTCTGTCAAAATAATAAGACATGCCAATCTTTAGGCCCGAATACTCTTCTTGAGATAGAAAGCTCATTCCAATAGATTGAGCGTATGGATAGCCATAGATATCAGAATTCTCTAACTCTAATGCAGATGTTTCAGGGTTAAATATCAATAAATGAGAGAACCTTAGGTGATTCATAGAATGAGAGCTTATCGCCTCGTTATATTGCAAAACTTGATACTCAGCTAGGCGACTAGCTTGACTACTGTTCCAGTGTTTTGCATTGACTTTTTGTGAATGGGAAAAATTGACCGAAATCACTAAAGAAATTAAAATAACGTTAAAAATCTTGTTCATATCCTAAAATCTAACACAAGAGACGCAAGTTAAGCCAGATTAGAACCTATTTAATCAAAATTCCCACTGACAACGAGACATCAAGCTATTAAATTTGGGCAGCTCTTGAGTTGAGCGTATTTGAAAGGACATAATATGGAATTGCGTAACGTCGCTATTATCGCACACGTTGACCACGGTAAAACAACCCTAGTTGACCAACTTCTTAAACAAGGTGGATCATTTAGAGAAAACGAAGAGGTCGATGAACGTGTCATGGACAGCGATAACCTAGAGCGCGAGCGTGGTATTACCATTCTTTCTAAAAACGCTGCTATCCAATACGGTGAAACTCGTATTAATATTGTTGACACCCCTGGACATGCCGACTTTGGTGGCCAGGTAGAACGAGTTCTTGGAACAGTTGATGGTGTACTTCTTATAGTTGATGCATTTGAAGGACCAATGGCTCAAACTCGCTTCGTGACAAGTAAAGCACTTGCACTAGGCCTTAAAGTTATTGTTGTAATTAACAAAATTGACCGTGATGGTTGTGATCCTGAAAAAGCTCACGACATGGTATTTGACCTTTTCTGTGAATTAGATGCAGACGAAGATCAACTGGAATTCCCCTATATTTACGCATCAGGTCGTGCAGGCACTTGTCGTCTGGAAATGGATCAAGAAGATGGTGATTTAATACCTCTACTTGATATGATCGTAGCTGAGATTCCATCACACAAAGGTGATGCAACGGCTAATCCTGTTATGCAGATTAGCTCATTATTTTATTCTGAATTCCTTGGTCGCCTCGCAGTAGGACGTTTATTAGAAGGAACTCTAAAAACTAGCCAAACAGTACAACAAAGTACTATAACAGGCAAACCAAATCGATTCCGTATTCAAAAATTACTTCACTATGAGGGAATCATCAATACACCTATCGACGAAGCAGTAGCTGGTGATATCATCTCGATCGCTGGTATTCCTCATTTTGACATTGGTGATACAATTTCTCTACCTGAAGCGCCAGTAGAACTTGATAGACCCGAAGTAGACCCTCCAACAATTTGCATGAGCTTTACAGTCAATGACTCGCCTCTTGCTGGGCAATCTGGTGGTAAATTCCTTACAGGTAATCACCTAAACGAACGCTTAGAACGTGCAGCTCTTGCTGATCCGGCTCTAGTTGTTGAAAAAGGCGAAGGTTCAGGGTTTTTAGTTTCTGGCCGTGGAGTACTTCATTTAACTATTCTAATTGAAAATATGCGCCGTGAAGCTTATGAATTCACAATTGGGGCACCTCAAGTTCTTTTCAAAGAAATCGATGGCAAAGTTCACGAACCATTTGAAAAACTTATTGTCAATGTACCTCAAGAGTTTTCTGGTGCAGTGATTGAAGAATTAGGTAAGAAAAAATCAGAAATGGTAAACATGGAGCACGAAGGAAGTGAAGTTAAAATCGAATTCCGTCTTCCATCTCGTGCTTTGATAGGATTAAGAACTATCCTCCTCTCTCTCACTAAAGGTTACGCAGTCATGCAAACTATATTTGCAGGTTATGAGCCACACGTCGGTGAGATTCCATCTCGTGTTCGTGGTGCTTTGATTTGTAATAAAGAAGCTGGACTTGCTATGGCATATGCATTATTCAAACTTCAAGACCGTGGATCGTTCTTTATTTCTCCAACGACTGAAGTATATGAAGGAATGATCATTGGCGAGTGTAATCGTAACGAAGATATCGTTATTAACTGTACTAAAGGTAAGCAGTTAACAAACGTACGTTCATCCGGTGCAGATGATGCTATTAACTTAGCTCCTCCTCGCCAAATGTCTTTGGAAGACTGTGTTACTTTCATTAATCGTGATGAGTGTGTTGAGGTAACTCCTGATGGATTACGTCTTCGTAAACTTGTTCTTTCTGAAAATCTTCGTAAATCCAGTGCTCGTAAAGAAAAGGGTGGTTAGTCCCTCACCCTCAATTATTTAAAGAAGGCAGTCATTCATTTGACTGCCTTTTTTTTGCTAAAAAACACAGGATTGTCTTTATAAGGTTTTAAGCCATAATTTCTTTATTTCAAACTTGTTACAAAATCTCAAAATACTAAATTAAAGAGCATGAAAATATTAGCAATAGACTTTGGTGAACGTAGAATTGGCATTGCAATGGGCCATTCTGAATCAAAAATGGCATTTCCACGAGACTTTATTGACACACAACGTCAAAACTCTTGGAAAGAGATACAATACATCATTGAAGAGGAAAGGCCCAAGTTGATTGTTGTCGGCTACCCCGAGCGGACTGACGGAAAGATTGGAGAAAAAGTAAAGGCGGTTGATACCTTTATTTCAGAACTCGAATCTCGTTACAAACTACCAATACATCGCCAAAATGAAGCTTTTAGTTCAGTAGACGCCAAGGCCAAAACAAAACACTACTCCACTAAAAAGAAAAAAAACGAAAAAGGCCGAATTGATAGTGCCGCTGCTGCAGTATTTTTACAAGAATACTTTGATCATAATGAAGAGTAACCTTTTTCCTTATTCACAATAGAACATTTATGCGAGAGTTTTTCAACAAAACTAAACGTTCAATTAAAATTCTCTCAAAAAATTGAAGTTACTCCAATAAAAGGATATAATTATCCTAGACTTTAGGAGTATTCATGCATATATCCCCCTGTGGCTGGTTTGCCATTGAAGAGCCCAAGTTATGGCTTGCAGAAGAAAGCCCCAATTCAACTCGCTTTATTCACTCACACGGACATGGCAGTATAGAAGTGACATCAGCTCGTAAATCAGTGGAAATTAATGAAGACAAGATCATTGAGGTTCATGAAAAAATGAGTCAGTACGAAGTCTTATCACATAAAGAAACCTCAATGGTCAACCTGGATTCTGGACCCAACTGTCTAAGGTCAGCTTTTGCAAACGAAAACTATATTAGGTTATTTGCTCATGTTTATTGGAGTCATTATTGTGCATTCATTGATATGACTAGCCCTATTGACGAACATCTCAATCATAAATTAAATGCATTTCACGAGCTACTTGATAGCTTTCAACCTTTAACACAAGATTAATACAAATTACTTCTCGTCTAGAAGTCGAGCTTTCTTACGCGCTTCCCGGGAATACCAATACTTTAGAGCAATAGGCCCTAAAAGAAAGCCCAATGGCAATATAAGAGCCGCTAAAAAGAACACCAACTTCCAATGTTTTCTTAAAATTCTAAACATGATTACCTTCAAGCCGTTGCTCTTTTTTAAAATAAATTCTGAGTGCGTTCAAATAAATTTGAGATTTAATTACACAGCCTTTGATTATTTTACAACATAAAACAAAAAAAGACCGATATAAAATCGATCTTTTTAAAGTCGGAGTAGCAGGATTCGAACCTACGGCCCCTAGTACCCAAAACTAGTGCTCTACCAGGCTGAGCTATACTCCGTACGCCGACAATATTACATTTAATTAGCTTAATTGGCAAGGTTAATTATAAAAACATTTATTATTTGAATGAAGCCAGTTATCTACGAGCAAAAGCTTCATTACCAAAGGCACCAAGATCAGCTGGCGCATGAATAACAGCCCCGTTAAATTTCAAATAAACCACACCGGTACTCGGGTCTTTTTCAATAGTTCCATCAAGTGTAAAAGTTGTAGACTCACCTGCTGGTTGAATAGTTGTAGCATCTGAAACAGCATTAATCGGTGGATAAAAATCTAACACCAACTGTTTTGCTGAATTAATTGATGCCATGGCGATAACCTCATGAATTAACCCATCAGATTCAGAAGTCCTTGTTAATTCAAACATGTAACCCGATTCTTCATTAGCATCTCTCAAAAAACGAATATTCATTTCAGTACCTGGAGCGGCATAAGTCGTCAGACCTCCTGAAACATCCCAAAACCCCTCAATCGCAATTGGTCTTATTGCTTCATCCATGACATAGGTGCCATTTCCATCTAATAGACGATCCCAAGTCAGTTCAGTAGTTGAATAATCAACACTCTTAACTTCATCCGAACCAAGGCCAGCACAAGCAGCCAGTGAAAAAGCGACCGTTACCAACGCAATAACTTTTAAAACCTTAACCAATTTCATATCAAACTCCTCTACCTCTTTGCCACTAATATATTCTTTTTCATTATAAAAAGGAATTTAAATAGAAAAAGTCAAGCAAAACATGCTTAACTTTAACTCGGTATAAGGTTTCAAGAAATCCATTATGAATTGAAAGGTTAATTTAATCTCTTACGCACTGCCATAGCATGATGGCTGAAACCTTCTTCATCAGCAAGCTCTGCAATTAATTTCCCGTTTTTTTGAATTGCTTGATGTGAATACTCAATAATACTTGTTCTCTTCAAAAAGTCATATACACCCAAAGGAGAAAAGAACCTTGCCGTGCCATTCGTTGGAAGTACATGGTTTGGACCAGCAAAGTAATCACCAATTGGTTCAGAACTCCAAGGCCCAATAAATATCGCCCCTGCATTTTCAATTCTAAGTGAAAGCTTTTTGGCATCCAGAGTAATGATTTCTAGATGTTCTGGTGCAATGTGATTAACTAAATCAGAACCTTTATCCCAATCATCAACAACAAATATTCTACCAAACTTCTTTAAGACAAGTTCAAGAGCTTCACGCTTTGGTGAATTTTCAACTTGCTCTTGGACACATTCTTGCACCCATTTAGCAGCTTGTAGGGAGGTTGTTACGCCAATAGCAGCTTCAAAACCAGAGCCATGTTCCGCTTGAGAAAGAATATCTGCCGCAACCCAATCAGGGTCAGCTGTTTCATCAAACATGACTAAAATTTCAGAGGGTCCAGCCACCATATCAATATCAACAAGACCAAAAACTTCTTTTTTTGCGACTGAAGCATAAGGACTAGAAGGGCCAACAATTTTATCTACTTTTTTCACTTTACCTGCACCATAAGCCAACATTCCGATGGCTTGCGCCCCACCTACTTTATAGATCTCACTCACACCTAGCTTATGCAAAGCATAAGCTACCGCAGGATGAAAACCCTTTAGAGGCGGAGATACAGCAACTATTTCTGAAACACCTGCAACAAGCGCAGGAACAACATTCATTATAACTGTCGAAGGATAGACTCCTGAACCACCTGGTATATATACGCCCACTCTTTTCAAGGGGCGAATTCTTTGGCCTAGTTGCTCCCCGTCAGGCCCACTAATTGACCAAGATTTTTCCATCTGATGCTTATGGAAACGCTTCACATTGATTATTGCTTTATCAATAGCTCTTTTAATGTTTGGCTTCACTAAAGCTGCAGCCTTTTCAAGCTCTTTTGAAGATACTTTAAGGTTTCCCTTAAGACCATCAAACTTTTTAGCATAAGATTCTACAGCTGAGATTCCATTCTCTTTAACATCAGAAAGGATACCCATCACTGTACTCTGTATTTCAGGACTTGGAGATGCTTCTCGATCAAGAATTAACTTTACTTCTTTATTTTTAATCGAAGGGCGCTTCACTATTTTCATCATCTTAATCACCTATTATTCTTCAAATACTTAATTTTATAGCCCGATGTTTGTGCCGTTAGCAAAAGTTTCTTTTTTGTAATCAGCAATAAGCTCACGAGTCAATTGACCAACTTCACCGTCACCTATTTCACGAGAATCAACTTCCACTACAGGTATGACTTCTGCTGCAGTTCCGGTAAGGAATACTTCATCAGCTGTATATACATCAAAACGTGTAATAAACTCTTCACGCACTTCGATACCACGTCTCCGAGCAAGATCGATTACTGTTTCGCGAGTAATGCCCTCTAAAGCACCACTAGCAATATTAGGAGTGAGTAAGACGCCTTTTCGCATAAGGAAAATATTGTCCCCAGTGCATTCTGCCACGAAACCTTGAGTGTTTAGCATCATTGCTTCTACAACACCAGCCTGAATTGCTTCAATTTTAGCAAGAACATTATTTAAATAGTTCAGAGATTTGATTCGCGGATTTAAGGCTTCGTGAAAATTACGTGTCTGTGGAACGGTGACAATTTTAAGTCCTTCTGCGTAATACTTTTCTGGATATAGCTGAATATTTGAAGCGATACAAATGATGGATGCTTTCTTACAAAGGTATGGATTTAAGCCTAAATCACCTACTCCGCGAGTCACAACAAGACGAATATAACCATCTGTAATTCCATTAGTGCTGCATGAATCAATGACAATTTGTGCCATTTCTTCTCGAGTAACATGCATTTTCAAAAGGATTGCCTTGGCTGAATCATAAAGACGATTGATGTGCTCTTCTAACTTGAAAACTTTTCCGTTATAGGCACGAATGCCTTCAAATACACCATCACCATAAAGTAAGCCATGATCAAAAACTGAAATTACTGCTTTTTCTTTTTCGAAAAATTCACCATCAACATACACTAAATTAGACATTGGATGTCTCCTTCATAATTTTAAAATTAAAACCGTCCATGAGTGCTTCCCATGAAGCCTCAATAATGTTTTCTGAAACACCTACTGTATTCCATGTATCCTTTTCGTCCGAAAAGGTTGCCCAAACGCGAACACTAGAAGCCGTGCCCTCCTTAGAGTCTAAAACTCGAACTCTATAATCATCAAGCTTCACAGCTTGAATAAAATCAAGACGCTCTGACAATGCAATTCTAAAGGCGGCGTCAAGTGCATTCACCGGGCCTTCCCCTTCAGCCACCCGATGTAAAATTTTACCGTTTAGTTCAAGCTTCACGGTTGCTTCTGAAACTAAACTACCATTTTCTTGATGCTCTTCAATTACTCGATATGATTTCACTTTAACTGGGTCTACATACTCAGATAATGCTCTGCGAGCAATAAGTTCAAAAGAGCCTCCAGCAGTTTCAAAATGGTAACCTTTTGTTTCTTTTTCTTTTACTTCACTTAAAATAGCTTTCACTTTTGGATCTTTTTTGTCCAAATTAGGAAAAATTGAATTTAGCCTTACAACGATTAAAGAACCACCTGCTTGATCCGAAATAATGAATTCGCGTTCATTCCCTACTTGACTCGGATCAAGGTGTTCAAAGGAATGAGAAAGTTTCATAACGCCATCAATATGAGCTCCACCTTTGTGCGCAAAAGCAGCTTCACCTACATAGGGAGCGCGTATGTTTGAACCAATATTTGCAATTTCATCCACATAGAGAGATAAGCGCCTTAAATCACTTAAATTTCCAGAACATTTAAGCTCTTTTTTCATTTTAAACTGAAGGTTCGGAATAATCGTCGTGAGGTTTGCATTGCCACATCGCTCACCAATGCCGTTGATACAACCTTGAACTTGAACCACACCTTGCCTCACACCTGCGAGTGAATTTGCAACTGCAGATTCTGTATCATTATGACAATGTACACCCAGAGGTGCAATAATTATTTCTTGTACCTCACCAATTATTTCTTGAAATTCCCAAGAGAGTGCCATTCCACCATTGGTGTCACAAAGTACTATACAATCTGCTCCACCTCTTTGAGCTGCTTTGAGGGTCTCTAGGGCGTATTTGGGGTTGGCTTTATAACCATCAAAAAAGTGTTCGGCATCATAAAAGACTTCGTCAGCTTTTTCTTTAAGAAAGGCAACACTCTCTTCTATCATTTTTAAATTTTCATCTAATGTCGTTCGAATAACATCAGTTACATGAATATCCCAAGACTTACCAAAAATCGTATAAACGGATGCTTTGGCCTCAACAAGCGCCAACAATATAGGATCTTCATTACAAGCTTTACCTGGTCTTCTCGTGGAGCCAAATGCGGTAATCTTTGCCTTTTTTAACTCATATTGTGACATTTTTTGAAAGAATTCAACATCAATTGGATTGGTTGGGTTTGGCCATCCACCTTCAATATAATCAACTCCAAAAGTATCTAGTTTCTTGGCAATATTCAATTTGTCGGCTAGGGAAAAACTGAGGCCTCTTGCTTGATTTCCATCACGCAAGGTTGTGTCGTATATTTTTACTTGTTCAGCCACGGCAATCTCGTTTCTTTGTCCGAAATGTAGAAAATTGAATAGGACAATAAAAGAAAAACCACGCTCAAAAATAGTTTGAGAGTGGTTAAAAATTTGTAATTAAGAATTAAATCTATAGTTCAGCGAGAATTGCATCACCCATTTCAACTGTATTCACTGTTTGAGTTCCTTCAGTCCAAATATCACCTGTTCTGAAACCTTTTGATATCACCTTAGCGATAGCATTTTCAAGATCTTCAGCGGCTTCGTTTTCCCCCAAAGAGTAACGTAACATAAGTGCTGCTGAAAGAATTTGAGCAATTGGATTGGCAATCCCTTGACCTGCGATATCTGGAGCAGAACCGCCAGCTGGTTCGTATAATCCAAAATCACCCTCTGCGAGTGATGCCGAGCTTAATAGGCCCATTGAACCTGTTAACATCGCACATTCGTCAGAAATAATGTCTCCAAACATATTCCCACAAAGCATCACATCAAATTCACGAGGACGACGTAAGAGCTGCATAGTAGCATTATCAACATAAATATGCTCTACTTCTACCTCAGGATATTCCTTAGCAACTCCTTCAACGACTTCTCTCCAAAGAACCATTGTTGTCAAAACGTTCGCTTTATCAACTGAGGCTAGACGCTTACTACGTTTCATAGCTGCTTCAAATCCAATACGAGCAATACGCTCAATTTCACCTCGTGTATATACCATTGTATCGAAGGCTTTTTCATCAGCACCAGAGCCATCACGCCCCTTAGGTTGCCCAAAGTAAATTCCACCGGTCAACTCACGAACACAAAGAATATCAAAACCATCACCGATGATCTCGGCTTTTAATGGCGAAGCGCTTGCTAGCTCTTTAAAGACTTTGGCAGGCCGTAAATTACAAAATAGTTGGAAATGCTTGCGTATAGGTAATAGTGCGCCACGCTCTGGTTGTTCCTCTGGAGGAAGATGCTCCCATTTGGGGCCACCAACGGAGCCAAAAAGAATTGCATCGGACTCTTCACATATTTTTAGCGTTGAAGCAGGCAGAGGTGAGCCATGGTTGTCATAAGCTATACCGCCAACATCAGCTTGAGTTTTATCTATAACAAAACCATGTTTTTCTGAAAGTTTATCAAGTAGTTTGATAGCTTCTGCCATCACTTCAGGACCAATACCATCTCCTGGTAATACTGCAATTTTGTGAGTCTTCATATGGATCTCCCCAAAAGGAATTAAAAGTTTAGATATCAAATAATATCTTAAAATATTTATGTGATATAAATATAATAAGATTTAAGCAATAAACTAATACCCCATCCGCCTGAGTAGGGCGTGAACTTGTTTTTGCCCTAATGTTCCGAGGAGTACCTCATCAAAGTGAGAGCTAAGAGGCTTGACCTGACTTACATGTTCAGCATCCCTGGCAATTGCAACAATTACGCCCAAGAAACCATGTGTTTTTAGAATTGAATCAAAATCTAAGTCTTTAAACGCCTCAATTACTTTATCAGAATTAAAATCTAAAACAAGTAATTTTTGATTGTTTGACAAGCCTTCTTTAAGCGAATCAAAACCATAAAAGCATTCTACATTCAACCCCATTTTTGCATAAAGTTCTTCATTGACTCCAATCAAAGCCTGCGAAGCTTCTCCACCAAAATATTGTATCTTAACTTGAGATCTTATAACTCTTTCGCTTCGAGTATCATTCATACTTTCAAGATTATCATCACAGGCAATTCCAGAACAAATCTGAAGTACCCGCTTAAAACTACCAAAATTAAGTGGTTTAAATAAGATTGCGGAAAAGGGCAATGTGAAAAGGTCACGCTTGATTGCATGGAATTCGTCAGAAAACACGGTTACAATTGTAGGTGCATCAAGTCCGTATTTGGATTTTATTTCTCGAGATATATCTAAGACATCAAGACTTGCCAATTTATCAGAAAACAATACAAAGTCATAGGTTCTCATAACGAGTGCCTGAATACACTTATCCTTATCATTTATAATTGAAACACTGATACCCATTCGTTGTAATAAACCTCTAAATAGATCTGCCTGCATGCGGTTTGGCTCAATAATAAGTATGGATTTTCCGTTTAATTCTGACACAATATGGCCATTAGCTCCTTCAGAGATATCACGGCTTAAAGTGAGTGAAAAAGCAAAAGAAGTACCTGAGTTAGTTTCAGATCTAAAACCTATACAGCCGCCCATAGCTTCAATTTTTGTTCTTGATTCATGAATCAAATGTCCATTTTCAACCTTACCATAAAGGAATTCACCTGATAATTCATCATATATGTCATCAAGGGTAGAGCCAGAGCTCTCTGAATCTACGTGAATTTTAAATTCAAAGGCAACTAATTCATCGTCAATTACTCGCTGATCTAGGGATACATGAATTTCATCTTTCACTTCGGAAAATTCAAGCGCATTGACAACAAGTGCTTGAACGACCTCTCCAATTTTTAAAGGATCTCCAATAACCTCATGTTGAACATCAATCGTATCTAAAACAATGGAACGGTTTCTGTATATTTCTTGATTTCCAATTGAGTCACAAACTTCTTGCAGTAGATGAACAATATTAAAGGGAAGCTCGTCAACTGCAGCTCCTTTTTTAATCCGACTTTTGTTCTTAAATGTGTCGTATATTAGGGAAAGAAGACCTTCTGAGACGTTTTTTAACGCATCTAAACTTTCTCTTTGATCTTCATTTATGCGTTTATCAAGAATCATATCAGAATAACCTTGAAGATCTTCTACATTTTGATTTGTTTGCGTAGAGTGTGCCACGAGGTATTCATTTTTTGATCTAAAATGGGCTTCGGACTCATCTCTTTTGAACTCCATTTGAGAAATTGATTCACGAAGCTGTACTTCCAAACCTTTAATTTTATCTACAAAATGTCTTATATCCATAGTCATATAATCGACAGCAATACTAAAACAAACATCACCCTGACTAGTCTTAATAAGTTTATTATAACATGGAGTTTTAGGAAAACTCAGTTCTCCCTTGAGCAGTTTAGGCTTTAACCCAGTCACTAATGGGTGGCTTTCTCTCAAAATTTCAATAGTTGTCCCGGTTATTCCATTTGTAATTTCTTTTAGAAACTCCCCTTGTAGTCGTAGGCTTTCACTATCTTTATGAGGAAACAATGGGGAAACAATATTATTCAAAGTTTCTTTTGACATAGTAATAGCGACAAACCCCGTAATAAGCCCCGCAAAATCAATCACAGAAACAATATCGCCACTAGGGACAAATTGATTTAAGTTGAAATCTTCTGAAGATAAAAACTCAAGATGTTCGCCTGCGGAGCCTTCCAGGGATTCAAAGAAATCTGTTGATACTTGATTCAAAATTCGATATATCATACTGACTCCTCAACTAACTAGCCGTTTAATGCATTTTCAATAGTTGTCTTAAATTCATCACAGAAAGCTGGACTGGAAAATTTAAGTGGCTTTTCAACAAACCCTTTTGCTCCTCTTTCTAGACATTCCAAAATCGTCATTTCATTTTTAACAGTAGACACAATTAAAACCTTGGCGTCTGGGTCCCAATCAAGAACGTCAAACAGGCATTCACGTCCATGGCGATTTGGCATAGTTAAATCAAGTATCATTAAATCTGGGCTATGTTTACGATAGAGGTTATAGCCCTCATTGCCATCTAACCCAAAACCCACAACTTGGTGCCCAATAGACTGCAAGAATTGCTTCAATACGTTGACCATATATTCTGAATCATCTACCACTACAACATTAGCCATCTGAGCGTCTCACTGTTTATTTGATCTCATGATTGTCCTATTTATTGATGCATATCACAAGTAAATTTTCAGCTTTAAATCTTTTTTGAAAAATTTTTAAACTCTGTGTGGTGTGAACCCCCTAATAACTCAAACCCAAGCATTTGAGTATTGATTATCTGAATCCCTAGTTGACCTAATCTATCTATTGCTAGGTCTTTAAAATTTTTTTGAGTAGACGACACAGTATCCTCGACGACAAAAACATCAAATTCATCACTCAATTCAACGGCCGACTGTAAAACGCAAATATGCGATTCAATTCCCATAATAATTAGCTGTCTTTTATCCAAATTCTTCAAATAATCTATAGCATTATCATAAAGACTAAACTTGGTTTTTTCGATTATATGGAGAAGACTTTTAAGTTTGAGTGTACTTAATAGTAATTGAAGTTTGTCAACTGTCTCTCCCAAGCCTTTTGAGTATTGCTGAGAAACAATCACAGGCAATTCAAGAGCTATCGCTAACTCTAATACTAGAGTTATCTTTTTTAAAATCTGCTCTGATTCGCTCATTACGGGCAGTAACTTCTCTTGAACATCAATGAGAATGATGGCACAATCAGTCGCACTCACTAGCTTGGACATAAAAACCTCAAAAAAAAACCACCTAAGGTATCCCTAGGTGGTCTCTAACTTAACTATTGTTTGTTTAAAGTGAACTTTAAAGTCAATTTGATTAAAAATTCAAAGTTTAAAGTTTAAATTAAACAATTTTTTGCATTGAAGTCATATATGAGCGAAGCTCTTCACCAATGTATTCTACTTCATGATTACGAAGAGTCTCATTTACTTCAATAAGAGCTTTGTTATCTACTTTCATAGAAGTCAAGCTTGCATTGAAATCTTTACCTACCCACTCACTTGGAACTTCTTTCATGAAGTCTTCAAGAAGAGGTATACATGCATTTGAGAACAAGTAACATCCATATTCAGCCGTATCAGAAATTATTTTATTCATTTCATAAAGTTTTTTGCGAGAAATTGTGTTTGCGATAAGAGGTGTCTCATGAAGCGACTCATAATATGCAGATTCAGGCATCATACCTGCATCAACCATTGCTTCAAAAGAAAGTTCAACACCAGCACGAACCATAGCCACCATTAAAAGACCTTTATCAAAGTACTCTTGCTCATCAATTTCTGAGTTTGCGCCTTTAGCCTGTTCAAATGCAGTTTTTCCAGTTGCTTCTCTCCACCCAAGAAGTTTTGCATCTCCGTCAGCCCAATCTTTCATCATACCTTCAGAAAAGAATCCTGAAATGATATCGTCTTGATGTTTTTGGTATAAAGGACGCATAATGCCTTTTAAATTTTCTGAAATTTCAAAAGCTTTTACTTTTGCTGGATTAGAAAGACGATCCATCATGTTAGTGATTCCACCGTGTTTCAATGCCTCACAAATGACTTCCCAACCATATTGGATGAAATCTTGAGCCCAGGCTGAACTAATTCCATTAGAAACCATATGCTCGTAGCACAGGATTGATCCAGTTTGAAGCATACCACAAAGAATAGTTTGCTCACCCATAAGGTCAGATTTAACTTCAGCTACAAATGACGAAGCCAAAACACCAGCGCGATCACCACCTGTTGCACAAGCGTAAGCTTTAGCGTAATCCCAGCCTTTGCCTTCAGAGTCATTTTCGCGGTGAACAGCGATAAGAGTTGGAACACCAAATCCACGCTTGTATTCTTCACGAACTTCAGAGCCAGGAGACTTAGGAGCTACCATCACAACAGTGATGTCTTCGCGAACTTGCATTCCTTCTTCAACGATATTAAAACCGTGTGAATAAGCCAAAGCCGAGTTCTTTTTCATAAGAGGCATAATAGCTGAAACAACAGGAGTATGTTGTTTATCTGGAGTCAAGTTAAGAACTAAGTCCGCAGTAGGGATAAGCTCTTTATATGTTCCAACAGTAAAATCATTTTCAGATGCGTTTATATAGGATTGACGTTTTTCAGAAATCGCTGCATCACGAAGTGCATAAGAGATATCAAGACCCGAATCTCTCATATTAAGACCTTGGTTTAAGCCTTGAGCGCCACAACCTACAATAACGATCTTTTTACCTAAAAGCGCCTCGACGCCATTAAATTCTGAAGAGTCCATGAAACGACATTTGCCGAGTTCTTCAAGTTGAACACGTAAAGGAAGAGTGTTAAAATAGTTCATTCGTAATTCCAGTTAGTAAAAAAAATTCCGATACAAAGATAAAAAATCATTGGTCAAATAGTTCAGATATTGATTTGGAATTGAGATTTTATAGCAGAATTGAAGATTTTGGAATATGAATTATAAATTCTAGACCCTCTTTGGGGGTATTATTAATTTCAATTGAACCCTTTACTGCCTCAATCGCATGATGAACAACGTCCATCCCCACTCCTCGACCTGAAAAACACCCAACTTCATTTTTGGAAGTAAAGCCATGCATAAATATGACACGAAGCATTTCAGAATCACTCATATTTTTTGCTTCAGAACTTGAATAAATCCCTTTAACCACTGAACTTTGGCGCAATGAAGCAGGGTCTAAACCCCGACCATCATCAAAATAGGAGACCACATATTCATTATTTGTTTCACTTATATCAAGTTGAATATAAGGCGATTCCTTCTTTAATTCATGTCTTTCTCTAGGGGATTCAATTCCATGGTCAACTGAATTTCTCAACATATGAACTAGAGGTCCATCTAAAACTTGAAAGAATTTATTTGGTAGTAAATAATTTTCTGGACTTAGCCTTAAGGTTATCTCACCCTTGGCGAATCGATCAGATGCATCAATGAGTATTTTGTTGTATTTCTTATGGAAGGACCTTAACTCCCGATAAGGTAACTGAAGGATATGAGCTTTAATTTTTTCAATCTCGGGTGGAACTCGAAAGATTCCATCAAGAACAAGCTGATACCTTGGTTTACTGATTTGTATGCGTGAATCATCGGTATTTGTGATTTTTTGACAAATTTTTTCAATAATATTCAATTCTTGTCTGAACAATTCAACCGATTCAAGCCATTTAGTCTCACCAAACTTTGTGTACTCTACTACATGAGTTTCAATATTAGCAGCACACTTGGTTAAAGCCAAAAGCCCATAACTTCCAGCATTACCACGAATTGTATGAAGCTCTCTCATCCAATTTTCTTGATTATAAAGGATTTCTTCACTGCTTGTTTCTGACACCTTATTTATTAGTTCACGGCAATACCCAATGAAGAAACGAATTGAATCCATGTCATTATCTATAAAAGCCAAAAGCCTGGAGACTTGATGTTCTTGTTCTTCTCTGGCGTCTTCTATTTGTTTGATTTTAGTTATATCATTGACAAGTACCATCACAAATTCAACCTCATCATTTGAATTAAAAACCAATTCAAAATCAAAGTTATAATAGTGGTTTACTCCTTTTTTTTCCAACATAACGACATTGAAAGGATTCAAACGATCTAAACCACGCTCTTTCCATACTTTTTGAAACTGCGGCTTCAGTATTGTTCTTAGCCAAACATTAAAAACATTAGCATCTTCAATGCTAGCATTTAACAATGCTGGTAAGATTTGGCCATCTAATATTGAGCCTTCAAAAATCTCAATTGCTTTTTTAGAAAACTGTTCACCAATAATACCATTTTTATTCATAACAAGGATTCCTTGATCAATATTATCAAGTAACTCTTGGGTTTGATTTTTGGCAAAATTTAGTTCAGATGTGCGCTCTTCAACCAATTCATCCAAAGCACCAATGTGAGTCTTTAATGCCACACGCATGCCTTCAAATGTATTTTCTAATGCACCTAATTCATCATCTCTTTTAGCTATAATTTTTTTGTCAAGATTGCCTCGTGCCAAATTAACCGCATGCTTGACAATTCCGGCGAGTCTTTTTTGAATATTAAATACTACGATTAAAATCATTCCGATGACAATGATTGCGAAACTACCAAGCACGACAAAGGTTTGCTTAAATGATATTGCTTCAGATTCTACAAGTACAAGACTATTTACAAAGGCTTTCTTTTTGCTATCCGTGAAGTGATTAATTCTGCGATCTAATTCACTAGCACCCAAATCAACCATAATATTCAGAGGAATACCAGCAATCACAGCTTCTACATAAATTGTTGATATGGTTACATAATCATGAAAAAGCTTACCCAAGTCGATAATTTCTTTGTCACCCGTTTTTACATAAATATTTTGAGTCAATCGTGAGAACTCATATTGTGCCAACATCGCCTCGTCTAAATAATCCTGATCAGAAGTTTCTAAAGCATCTTGGAAATTCAATTTCACACGGTTAACAATCTCAGTGAGGGCCCGTGCCTCCTCTAAAGCAGGAAAAGCACCCGTTCTTAAGTTTTCGGCTTCATCTGAAATTTTTTGACCACTAATTGCTCCATAAAATATGGTGATAAGCGCAACTGTGAAACACAATAACAATCCTCCAATTAATTTTAGTCTCAGACTCATAATTAGACCCTATTCATTTGAACTTATTATAACACAATTTTTAGCTAAAATCATTAATTGATAGTTAAGCTATGATTTTCTAGTTTGCACACATCATGCATAAAGGAGCCGCAAGTGTTTTCACTACTTTCAGACAAATTAGAATCCACACTTAAAAATTTAAAAGGCCAAGGAACTCTTACAGAAGAGAACGTTGCTGAGTCACTAAGAGAAGTTCGCAGAGCCTTTTTAGAGGCTGACGTCAATTTTAAGGTCACAAAAGAGTTTGTCAATGCAGTAAAGCTCAAAGCATTAGGGGCCGATGTATTGTTATCGGTCTCCCCTGGTCAACAAATTGTCAAAATTATCCATGATGAACTTGTTCACATCATGGGTGATGAAGCTGATGAGATACACTTTAAGGGCAAGAATCCTTTTGGTATTTTGATGGTTGGCCTTCAAGGATCAGGTAAAACGACTTTTTCTGGCAAAATCGCCCTTTATTTAAGACAAAAGCAAAAGAAAAAACCGTTACTTGTGGCAGCTGATGTTTACCGTCCAGCAGCAATTAAGCAATTACAAGTTCTAGGTAAAAGCCTTGGAATCCCAGTCTATGATGAAGGCCAAGGAAATCCTGTTGAAATAGTTAAAAACGCAAAAGAATATGCGATTGACAATGGTTTTGACGTTATAATTTATGATACTGCTGGTCGATTACAAGTCGACACAAAGCTCATGAAAGAACTAGAGGACATCGTTGAAGTCGTTCAACCAGATGAAAAGTTTTTTGTCGCAGATGCAATGATTGGACAAGAAGCAGTCAATGTCGCTCAAGAATTCTTCGAACAGCTAAATTTCACCGGTGTTTGTTTATCAAAATTAGACGGTGATACTCGTGGCGGGGCTGCACTTTCTATTAAAAAAATGACCGGTGTCCCTATTCGATTTGTTGGCGTTGGCGAAAAATTACACGAATTAGAAATTTTCCACCCCGACCGCATGGCTGGCCGCATATTAGGCATGGGCGATGTTGTTTCATTAGTTGAAAAAGCCAAAGACGTTATTAGCGAAAAAGACGCTAAAAATCTTGCTAAGAAAATTATGAACAACAAATTTGATCTTGATGACTTCCTCAATCAACTTCGTACCATTAAAAAACTTGGATCAATCACTGATATTATGAAAATGATTCCAGGGATGAATAAACTTCCTATGGGCGATTTTGACCCCAAACAATTGGTCACCGTTGAAGCAATTCTCAGTTCAATGACCCCTAAAGAGCGCAAGTATCCAAAAATACTTAATGGTAGTCGTCGCAAACGTATCGCAAATGGTTCAGGCTCAACTGCTCAAGGCGTTAATCAAGTTTTAAAACAATTTGATGAAATGAAAAAAATGATGAAGCAAATGACTCAGATGTCAAAAAAAATGGGTGGTGGCAAAGGTATGCCTAAAATGCCAGGAATGTTTGGGTAATTTGCCCAAATTAACCGCCACAAACTCTATTTTGTATAAATCCAATACATTTTTTAACTAATCTCTTTAAATCATCTTTGTTTTAAGTCAGTTTTTAGTAAATTTGGCCATCATAAACCTTATTTTAAACATTGGAGTAAACATGGCAACACGTATTCGCTTGACCCGTAAAGGAAGAAAACGTAATCCCATATACCGTGTGGTTGTAGCGGACAGCCGCGCACCGCGTGATGGGAAATTCCTAGAAATGGTTGGATTCTATGATCCTAACCAAAACCCTGCAATCATTCGTTTCGAATCTGATGCAATTATTGACTGGCTCAAAAAAGGTGCACAACCTTCTGATACAGTTAAATCTTTACTTAAAAGAGATGGCATTTGGGCTAAATACGACTTAATTCGCAAAGGTGAAGATGTTTCTTCTTTCGAAGCAACGAAAAAAGAACTTCGTAACTCTCCAAAAAAACCAACTCCAAAAGCTAGTGCTCGTGCTCAAGCCGCTGAAGAAGCTGCTGCAGCTCCAGCTGTTGAAGCTCCTGCAGAATAATTTCAATAATGGTAAAGGACTGGTTATCTGAATATTCTGTAGTGGGTATTATCCAAAAGCCTCATGGTGTCTATGGCGAGGTAAAAGTCAAACCAGAGACACGTGACTTGGATAGACTATCAACTTCCTCTACAGTATTTATAGCCAATCCAAAAACCAAAGAAATCATTCCTGCTAGGATCGAACAACTTCGAACTAATAGCGAAGGTTGGATTGCCAAATTTGATCAAATCAAAACTCGGGAACAAGTTCCCGAGTTTCGTTTTTTTCTGGTCCTCACTCCTATTTCAGATCGACCCCAGCTAGGTGACGGACACTTCTATTACACTGATTTAGAAAACCTCGACATAAAAACTACTGATGGCACCATTATTGGAAAAGTTATAGAAGTATTAGAAATGCCCTCTGTTGAGAGCTTTTCATGTAAAATAAATGATAAAAATGTTTTAATACCTTGGATTGACGAATGCGTCAAAGAAGTCAATGTTGAATCCGGATACATACAAGTCGAGTTAGACTTTATACGCAGTATCTACGATATTTAAGTAAGTCAGTTCGAATCTGTCGACCTATTCGGTATCGTCTCTTATTTTCTGTCTACTCAATTAAAATTGTATCAATAAACAATTCCCCGCTAACATTTATTTAATAAATCAATGTTTAAGGTTTATCGAAAACTATCTTAAATCAATTATTCTTTAATTATAAGGAATCAAAATGGTTATCTATTTCCAACAGGATTATAAGACATTATGAAAGTCAACATCATTACTTTATTTCCGGAAATGTTTACTCCTCTTCGAAGTTCAATTATGAAGAAGGCAAATACTCAAGGGAGCCTTTCATTGAATTTAATTCAATTAAGAGATTTTGCAATAAACAAATACGGACAAGTAGACGATACCCCTTATGGCGGCGAATCAGGTATGGTAATACGACCAGAACCTCTCGCTGACGCAATTAACTCCCTTGAGCTCGCAGATAGATCTCCCGTTCTATTTATGACTCCACAGGGGCGACCATTAAAACAAAGTATATCCTCTTCATATAGCAAGTGCGAAGAAATAACCATCATCTGTGGCCACTATAAAGGTATCGATGAGAGAATCCGAGAAAAATACATTACAGACGAAATTTCACTTGGAGACTTCATCCTCACAGGCGGTGAAATCCCTGCAATGGCTTTTGTTGATTCTATCATTCGTTTATTACCTGACGTACTTGGTCACGAGTCCTCGGGACAAACAGACTCTTTTACTGATAGCCCCCTGCTTGGTTGGCCCGTTTACACCCGACCTTCATCATTTGAAAAAATGAACGTACCCGCAATTTTATTATCAGGACATCACAAAAATATTGAAAAATGGCGATTAAAGCAACGTGAGACACGGACGCAGGAAAAAAGACCAGATATTTGGGACGTAATGCAGAAAAAAGAGCATAATAAATAGCCAACTACGATAATCTTTTATAACTTTGGC
>CAWVXU010000003.1:0-74464 GCA_963934255.1 uncultured Fibrobacterales bacterium | reverse complement strand
CTCTGACTCACTATAGAAGACACTGCGAATTCGAAATTGCGGTATAATTTATTGGACTCTTTGGGGCTAAATTCAAGAGTTCTTGTCAAAACCTGAGTAAGAATAGCCTTTAGCTAGATTTGAAGAACCGAAAGAGGTGAGTTTTCGCGATGCATTTTCAACCACTCAATCTCAATAATTTTATCAAGAGTCCTGCGGTTGAAGAGGCTAGTAAGGCCATCATTGGTACAATCATTGTAATAACCATAATGATTTGGGCTCTAACGATGGAGTGATTTCCTCTTAGAGAAATTATACCTGGGTATCATTTGACTTTGCCCTACTACCTTACTTTTTACCGTTCAGTCTTTTTATTAATTGATAAGGAGCAATCGAATCTATGCAAAATGGAAAACCACGTCGACCATTGCTGGTAAAGAAGTGGGTGCCGAAGTCACCCTTAGACATCAAAAAGACCTGCTAGAGGTCGCTAAAAAGGCCCGAAAAAAGTTTGGTCCCGAGGAACCCCATATCACCGCCAAAGCACTTTGTATGTCAGAAGAATCCTTGATTCAAGCTAAAAATGAAGTTCAAAAATTTCAAGAGTGTTACATGATTAAGGAAAAGTTTCAGATTTTTACAGATTTACGACAACCAGTTCTGATAATGATGTTGTTCATTACTAACTGGAGCTATTCAGTGCCAATGATTTTGGAGTTCGATACTAGGCTTGGGGAAATTACCAGTCTTGAGATTGCATTACCACTTTATGATACAGTGGATGTTGTTACTCTAATTGACGTTATGGATTGAGCCGATAAGCAGGGTACTTGGAAGTAATGTTGATTTTATGTGATGCCCCTTGAAGTATGATATAGAGAAATTATTACCATAATTTTGTATAAACGCTAGTTGAAAGCTCCAATATTACACAAGGGTCAAACTTGCCCTATTAAATAGCTCAAATTCGGCAATTTTAACCTTAAGAAGTCAATCTCAACTCAAATCAACCAAAATACTTCAAGTTTGGCCTTCTATTTACCTTTAAAAATTGGCATACGGTTTGCTCTTATAATTTATAGAATCCAACTACGAGAGCATTATGAAACTGACTGATATCATACTAACCGGCCTTGCAGCATTATTTTTATCGCCCGTGGTAATTATTGCGACGCTATTATATAGTGGTGTGATCCATCTTAATGCTGAGCTTGATAATGAAGACGCTAAAGGTATGAGTGAGTTTCTTCAAAAATACAATCCTTACCAAGATTCAGCAAATGCTGAGCAATCTAAAGTTTTTGCAGCTGCTAAAGTTGGGCAAACCAAGCTTGAAAGCGAACGAAAACAAATCTCATTAGATATCGAAAGATTAGAAAGCTTAAAAGACGATAATCAAGCTTTGAAGACTCAAATTGAAAACGAGCGCAAAAAAATTGAAACACTTGTTGGTGAAAATAGAGAGTTAAGTGATGAACGTCTTAATCAACTTGCTGAAGTCTATGGCAGCATGAAGCCAATTGAATCAGCGCCTATACTACTGAGCCTTGAAAATAAAACAGTTTCAAAAATCATCGAAAAAATTCCCGATATTCGTGCAAAAGCAAAAATCATGGCAGCGATGGGTGCTATGGATAATGCAAGAGCTGCAGAGATTACCAAACTTTTAGGCTGGAGAAATGGGACACCAAAATGAGTATGAATTTAAATCAACTAGCTGAGATGAATCAATCTTCTGAGACAAATTCACTTTTTGCAGTAATACAAGGTGGCAAGTCTACTGGTATGCAAACTATCTCTGATGTGTTCCAACAAGTTTTAGGTTATAACCAAGAACAAATGGAAGAAATGGTCGAAGCACTAGAAAATGCTGAATCACTCGAATCTCCATTGGAAGTTTTAGAAGAATGGATGGAAGGTCTGCAGGACCTTTTATCAACTATCGGCGTTCAGCTTGAGGAGCAAGGCTTCAAAATGAATGCTAAGTCATTTGCTGAAAATATGATTTCGATCAATGGACAAGAAATTAAAAACATGGATGATCTTCAACTAGCCCTTGAAGGTGCAGCTGAAGATGCTGAAATCCCTGTTTTTATCCAAACTTACATAGGTCTTCAAATCTCGATTTCTAAAGATTCAGAGCAAGCTCAAGAGTTAAATATGGGTGAGGACTTAAATCAAACTTTAAGGTTCAAACAACTTTCAGCAACTCTTAAATTAGACGCCACTCAATCAGAAGATCAAATGAAGCTTTTGGCAAAACAATTCTCAATGATTCAAAATGCTGAAAACCTTCCTGTTGATTTAAAGCTTGTTATGCAAGATACAATGAAAACTTTACAAACTTTAGCGAAACAATTTTTGGCTATAAGTGATCAAGCCCAAGCGCCAATTCGCGCAGCTATTGATGGCAAACCTGAATGGGCAATTGATGCAGCAGAGACGGGCTTCAAATCAAAAGAAATTGAACTACTAGCACAATTGGCAGATCAAACTTTACAAGCAACTCAGGCTGACAGTGGTGTTCTTGCTGCTAATGTTTTACAAGCAGCTCAGGCTGAAATCAATCAATCAGCTAATCCATCTTCTCTCGAATCAAGTATTGTAATTCCTAAAGAAGTGAATCAAGAATTAAAATCAAACTTCGATGCAAACGGAAAAATAATTCAAGACAATCAAGTTAAGTGGACATCTCAACATTCTGCTGATAATTCAGAAGAGTCAAATAAAAATGGTCAACAGGATTCAAGAAGAGAAGCCCCAAGTGACCAAAGAGAAAATTCTGAGGTCAGAGCAAGTCAAGCTAAGAATGATTTGCAAGTTCCGGTTCAGTTTACAGAAAACTTAAATTCACAAGTTGTTGAAGAACAATCTTTTACTCAAGTAAAAACTGATTCAAAAGGTGACCTTGTGATTGAAAAAATCACACAAGCTCATCATTCGCATGCTCCTAAACACCCAGTTGTACGTCAAGTTCAAACACATGTTCAAATCATGTTTGATAAAGGTGAGTCAAGATCAACAATGACTCTTTATCCTGAAAACCTAGGTAAAGTAGCTATTGAGATCTCTATTCAAAACGATAAAATGCAATTGATTGTCAGTGTTGATAATGACAAAGTTAAAGCAGTTTTAGAAAGTAATTTAAGCCAACTTAAAGAGCAACTTTCTCAGAATAATCTTCACCTCGATAAATCAGAAGTGAATATTGAATATAAAAATCAAGGCCAAGCTAACCAAAATAATGGTAAACGCGGCAATCGTCAAAATCAAAACCATACTCAAGATACTCTTCTTCAGGTTGATATAAGTGCATCTGAAGGAGACGAGACAGGACGTCGTCTTGGGTATAATACAATGGAATATCTAGCGTAAAGGGAATTGTCATGCAAGTAGAATCACAATTACAAAAAACAATGATGGGCTTAGAAGAGTATGGTACTCGTTCTGTGAGCTCAAACTCTGAAGGTTCAACAATAACCGAAGCTGGCGATACAAAAATTTTTGAAGCAGAAGATTCAATGGGTAAAGAAGCTTTCTTAAATCTTCTAGTGACTCAACTTCAAAATCAAGATCCCCTATCGCCAACAAGTGACCAAGAATTTGTCGCGCAGTTAGCTCAATTTTCAAGTCTAGAATCTTCGCAAAATGTTGAAAAAAACATAGGAGATTTAGCCAATTCCATGAAAACTTTTTCAGAGTCTCAAACGATGATTTCATCATCAATGAATAATTCAAGCGCAACAAGTCTTCTTGGTAAAGTGGCGCGAGTTGCTCAACCTATTCAGAACTTTGATGGTGTCCAAAATGTAAAAATGGATGCTCACGTTGATGCAGGTGGGTCGGCTTATCTACAAGTAATAGACGAATCAGGTGAACAAGTTTATATAAAAGCGCTGGGCAACAATGGCACAGGTGATTACGAAGTTACTTGGAATGGCGACACGATGAATGAAGGTACCAAGGCCACGAGCGGTCAATATGGATTTAGAATCGTGGATTCAACAGGTAAAAATTCCAAAGGCTTTTTGTATCAAGAAGCACCTGTCAACGGCGTGACTTATGGCGCTAACGGTGCAGAAATCGAAGTTAATGGCACAGCTTATAGCTTGGGTGCAATCAAGCAAGTTATTGAAAAAAATTAGAAGAAGAATAAGAAGAGGTAAAACATGTTACGTTCACTATACTCAAGTATCTCAGGTCTACAGAATCACCAGATTCGTATGGACACCATCGGTAATAACATTGCCAATGTAAATACTGTTGGCTTTAAGTCACAACGTGTGACATTTGAAGAGTCATTCTCACAACTATTAGAGGGTTCTGCGCGTCCACCAGGTGGTGCCGGTGGAACCAATCCAGTACAAGTAGGTTTGGGGATGTCTATTGGTTCAGTTGATACATTGCTGACTCAAGGTAATATCTCTTCAACAGGGCAAATAACTGATCTTGCGATTGAAGGTAATTCATATTTTGCGGTGGCTGATGGCGATAAGACTCATTATACTAGAAATGGTGCTTTTCAAATTGACGCTGCAGGTTCACTAACACTTCCAACAAATGGTTTTGTACTTCAAGGTAAGATTGCTGATAACACAGGTGGTTTTCCAGCAGGCACTGTTGTTGATGATATTAAGATTCCATTTGATGAACAATCTCCTGCTAATACGACTGAAGAGGTCAACTTCTCTCGTAATCTTAATTCTGATTCAAGTGCTCGTGGCACTGTCCTTAACACTCAGCGTTTCTTAAGTAATGCTGATGCTGGTAGCGGAACACTTGTACATGAATTATATAATTCAAAAGGCGAAAGCTTAGGCATGAAAAGTGCTGATGTGATTACCCTTTCTGCAGACTTTGGTGGTGGTATTACCAATACAACTTTGGTTCTTGATGATACTACGACTATCGATGATTTAGAAACTGCGATGACTAACTTTATCAATGGTGGAGCACCAGGTTCTAGTGCGACGGTTCAAGCCGATGGATCAGTAGAAGTAATTGCAGGTGCTGCGATTTCTAATCTTCGACTTTCAAGTGACAATCCTTTATCGAATGGCTTCTTATCAACAGCGTTTTTCTTCCCGTCAACTATGGGGGTTGGTGACATAGAAAATAGTGATACAATGAGACGTCCTGCGCGAGCAGCTGACACGGTTATTGGTCTCTATGATGATGAGGGGCGAGGTCTTGGTCTTGAAGTAGGTGACCCGATTTCTGTGACAGCTAATGTGGGTGATGACTCCTTAGGGACGACTTCAAAAAATGTAACTGCTATTGCGGGTGCTGGTGGAATTGGCACCATGCAGGAGTTACTTAATCATATTCGTGACGAATTACATTTACCTGAGCGTGATGGTTCAATCAACGATAACCTTTCGGTTTCCATGAATGGAGCCTTTACTAATGATAATCTCACTGATGGGTCAATTGTGATTCGTGGACAACAAGGTGATACATTTGCTATTTCAGGTCTAAGTATTAGCGCAGAAAACAGCGACCTTGATGCAACAAGTCCAACTAATTTTATTCAAAATTCATCCACAGTTGAATTTCAACAAGCTCGCGATACAGGGGTATATGATACATCCATTACTGTTTATGATGAAACTGGTGCAACACATGTCATGACAATGACCTATGTTCATTCCGGAACACCAGGGGAGTGGAATTGGGATGTTTCAATGGGTGGTGATGAAAACATCCTAAGTGGCGGTTCAGGTTCGCTTAGCTTTGGTCAAGATGGTTCAGTTGCAGCCTTTAGCTTTAATGATGGCTCAAGTCGATTGTCAGTTGACCCTAATAATGGTGCAAGATCAATGGATGTCAATCTCAACTTGGGGGGTCCAGGTAATTTCCAAGGAGTAACACAATTTGAAGCTCCAACTTCAGTGTCGGCTGTTCTTCAAGATGGTTATGGCACGGGTTCACTTTCAGATATTTCAATTGACGAGCTTGGATATGTTACTGGTACTTTTTCAAATGGCACTAACAGGGCTCTAGCTCAGATAATGCTGGTTGATTTTACCAACCCAGGCGGCCTTCAAAAGGTTGCTGACTCAGTTTATTCTATTTCAAATAACTCAGGTGATCCCGTTTATACTACAGCTGGAGAAGGTCGTTCAAAAATCAAACCAGGTGCACTCGAGCTTTCCAATGTGGAACTGTCAAGAGAATTTACTGAAATGATAACTACTCAACGTGGTTACCAAGCCAACTCTCGTGTAATTACTGTATCGGATTCACTTTTAGAAGAGCTGGTTTCTCTAAAACGTTAATTTAAATAGCTCTTAATTGAGAGGCCACTTGATATGATGTATATTTTATACAGTGGCACTTTCACTAGGATGTAGTATGTTGACAAGTTTTAAAACTTTGAGGTGGGAAGCCTCTAAAAATGTGAAAGGTGGCTTATTGTGGACTTAGGTACCATTGGTGGAATTATTTTTGCGACCCTCTTGATTCTTATGGTGGGTGTGGGTCCAGCAAATCTACTGTTATTTGTTGACTCCCCTTCAGCGGGTATTGTGATTGGCGGAACTCTTGGTGCAATTTTTGTGGCATACCCTCCTTCACTTGTAAAACACTTACCGTCCATACTTAAAAACGCCTTTGTTCCTCAGATCAATGATACTGTTGCAACGATTAAACTTGTTGTTTCATTTGCAGAGCAAGCTCGTAGAGAGGGAATCCTTTCACTTGAAGCTCGTACCGAAGAAATCACTGATGAATTTCTCAAAAAAGGAATTCAACTAGCTGTTGACGGAACTGAACCGGAATTAATCAAGGACATTTTAAACACAGAGGTGGCATTTATTGACGACCGTCATAAAGTCAATATTGACCTTGTAGAGAATATTGCGGCAATCTGTCCAGCCTTTGGAATGATTGGAACACTAGTAGGGCTGGTTTTGATGCTGGCCAATATGTCTGACCCTGCAAATATTGGGCCGGCGATGGCTGTTGCACTCATTACAACTTTGTATGGTGCAGTTGTTGCGAATCTTTTCTTCACTCCTTTTGCGCTTAAACTGAAGAAATACTCAGATGAGGAACTTGCCATAAAAAACATGATGCTCGAGGGTATCATGAGTCTACAGTCTGGTGATAACCCTAGAATTGTCGAATTGAAATTAACGGCATTTATCGAACCGGCCAAACGTCTCGAGTTTGCAGAAGCTAACGCAGATGCCTGATAAATGTCCACCATGCAAAAAAGGTGCTCCGGCATATATGATGACCTTCGGGGACCTCATGTCATTGCTGCTCACATTTTTTGTACTTCTGATTTCTATGGCTTCATTTGAACCGACTAAATTTATGATAACAACTCAGTCTCTGCAAGCGGCGTTCGGAGTGATGACGTCTTTTCCGACAGTGGCAGTGATGCCTTTTGTTGAGATCCCTAAATATTCTGGGGATGAGTCAAAACGTAAGCAGGCATTAGAAGATGCCAAAAAAATGGAAGAGACTTTAGAAACTAAGAATTTGGATGATGCTGTAAAAGTCAAGGTGACTGAAGAGGGTATTCATATCAAGCTGCAGGATGGAAGTTTCCAATCGGGTCAAGCAGATTTGATGGAACAAGGTGAAGTTATCATTGAAGAAATTTCTAAGATCTTGAAACAAAACGAAGATTTGAAAATACGAGTAGAAGGGCATACGGATGATGTTCCATTGCGCGGTGGTAAATTTGGTTCCAATTGGGAATTGTCTTCCATGAGAGCCTTGAGTGTAGTGAAAACTCTCTCTAAAAATACTGGTATAGCTCCTCAGTATATGAGTGCGGTAGGATTTGGTGAGTTTAGACCATCTGTCCCAAACACTTCTCCTGCAAATCGAGCTAAAAATAGACGTATTGAAATTTTTGTCGACTATGTTGATGAAAAAGATAAAGTAAAAGAATAGAGGGTCACAATGGCTGATGAAGAAAATAAAGAAGTAGAAGCAGAAGCAGAAGCAGAAGATGTTGGTGGCAAAAAGCCTGCTGTTGGAAAGCGTGTCATTATTGTCGCGGTATTTTTTGTAGTACTACTTGGAGTTCAAATTGGATTAGCAATATATATTGGTGAGAAGTTCATTAAAAAAGAGAACAAAGCAAAAAAAGCGATGGATGCTGCTGATAAAAAATCAGCCGAAGAAAAACGTAAAAACACCTCAATGGGACTCACCCTACCAGAGCCTATTGAAGTGACTGTCAATATTTTAGGGACAGATGGATCTAGATATGCAGTATTAGGTGTTCAACTCGAGTGGGAAGCTGACTATATTCAAATGCAAGAACTTCTAGATGCTAGAATGCCGAAAATTAAAGATATTATTATTCGTCAAGTCTCCAGTCGACCACTCAGTGAGATGCAGACGAGCGAAGGTAAAAGAAACATTACTGAAACAATTAAAAATGATGTCAATCTTATATTGCCAGAACCAAGTGAAGATAAATCCAGTGGTGGCATAATTAGAACGACCTTTTTGGATAAATTCCTAATCCAGTAAGAGGTTTAAAATGAGCGATATACTATCCCAAGAAGAAGTCGACGCCTTATTATCTGCTGTATCTAGTGGAGACTTTGGTGACGAAGTAGCTGTAGCGCCTGTTGCATCGAACGGTGGACCTGTATCACTTGCTCCACCTGTAGATAAGTTTACAACTGTGAACATTTATGATTTTAAAAGACCGGATCGTGTTTCTAAAGAACAAGTCCGTACTTTACAAAATTTACACGAAGGTTATGCTCGATTACTTTCAACAAATTTAACTTCTTTTTTAAGAACTCTCGTTGAAATTGAGATGGTCTCGGTGGATCAACTGACTTATCAAGAAGTGATCATGTCAATAGCAAGTCCGTCTTGTATTTACATTTTTCAAATGGAACCTTTGGAAGGGTCAGCTATTTTAGAAATGAATCCAGCTCTGATGTTTTTGATGCTGGATAGACTTTTTGGTGGTATAGGTAAAAACTCTGAACAAAACCGAGAGCTTACTGATATTGAGTTATCGGTGATGAATAAAATCATTGAACGAGCATTGGTTGATCTTAAAGAAGTGTGGGAAAACATTGGTATTTTCTCACCCAAAATTGAGAGTTATGAAACCAATCCTCAGTTTGTGCAAATTGCACCGCCCGGTGAAACCGTGATTTTGATTTCATACGAGGTTCGTATGAAAAATGGATCAGGCCTTATGTCCATGTGTTTCCCATTCATTTTACTTGAGTCGGTGATTGAAAAATTATCCGGTGAGACTTGGATTTCTTCACAGAAAACTACTACTCAAGAAACTCGTCGTTTAGTTGAAAAAGAGTTGAGTGAAACACCCTCTGTAGCCTCGGCTAGAATTGGTGAACTCAGTATGACAGTTCGAGATTTCATGCAGCTCAAAAAAGACGACGTATTAGTTCTAGATAAACCGGCCAATTCAGACTTAGTTCTATTTGTTGGCAATCAACCTAAGTTCCTTGCTAAGCCTGGAATTGTAGGACGTAAAAAATCAGTTCAAATCACTTCAGTGATAGACCGAGAAGTCGGCGATGAGCAATAAGTTTAAGAGAAGGAGGACATCATGAGCGATGATGGATTACTCAGTCAAGCGGATATAGATGCTCTTGCCGGAATAATGGGCGGCGGCGGATCGGATGATGGTGGCTCTAGTGGCTCAGGTTCATCTGGTGGTTTAGATCCAGAAATTGTCAGACCTGTACTCAAGCTGATTACAGAACAAGCATCTAGTGTGGTGACGACAATTATATCCAAAAATGTTGATTTTAAACTCAGTGCTTTACAAAATATTGATGAAGCTGTTGTTTCTCGTTTTTTAACTGACTCTCTTCAAGTTCGGGTTGGTTTTGAAAATGATCTACAAGGTGATTTTAGCATCATTATCACCAAAGGAACTACCGCTTTACTTTCAGATTTTATGATGATGGGCGATGGTAAGGCTAAATTTGAAGATGACCATATGGATGCTTTAAGTGAGCTAGTCAATCAATGGATGGGTGCAGTAAATACTGTGATTGCCGCTGAATTGGACCTTAGTCTAAGTATTTCGCAGTCAGTAACAACTGCGTTTAAACCTTCTGCAATGATTTCAAGCCCTGGTATTGTGGGTATTATTGATCTCAAAATTGATGGAATGGAGGATGTTTCATTATTATTTGTCTTCAGTGAGTCCTTGGTTTCAAGTATTGATGACAAGTTAGGAGTGAGTGATTCGGGATCAAGCGCAGGTGAACCAGCTAATGTCGGAGAGACTTTAGGGGGAGATGCTTTTGCTAGCCTTGGAGCGTTTGATAAGTCTGCGGCAAATTTCAACGCATTAGGCGCCTCTGCCAGCTTATTTGATTCTACTGGTATTCGTGCATTAGACATGTTAATGGATATCCCGCTTGACCTTACGATTGAGTTGGGGCGTACGAATCTGTCTATTCGCCGTATATTAGAGCTCGGCCCGGGTTCCATTGTTGAGATGGATCGACTTGCAGGAGAACCGGTTGATATTCTAATAAATGACAAGGTTGTGGCCAAAGGCGAGGTCGTTGTTGTTGATGAATATTTCGGAATTCGCATTGTTTCCTTGGTAACTCCGGAAGAACGGATTAAATTTCTGAAGTAATCAACTTTAAGGATTCTTCATGCACATTTTATTTGCAATTATATTCGTTTTACTGGGCTTAGTGCCCACGGCAGTTTTTTCAGCTCAAGATGGCCAAATTGATAAAGATGACCAATATGAAAAATATGAACAATTTGATTCATCTACTAATTCAGTTTCAGGTGTTGAGGTTGGCTCCATGGAGGGTAAGTTAAAGCGTGTCAATGAAATAAATGACGCAATACCTGATTCAACTCCTGTCCAGGAAACGGTCACTCGAAGTGTTTCTGGTCTCTTAGTTGAGACCGTTTTGGGTTTGGCACTTGTCATAGGTCTGATATTCTTAACAGTTTATCTAATTAAGAAACTTCAAAACGCCAAATGGGGTCAAGAGAGTACTCAAACGATTGACCTTGAAGTTGTTCAAACCAAATTGATCGGCCCTAATCAAAGACTTGTGATTGCTCGAATTCAAAATGAATTCGTTTTACTTGGAGTCACCAATGAAAATATTTCATATCTTAAAGAATTAGATAAATCAACCCTTGATCCTGAGTTATTGGCGCCGAGTACTAGTGGTGTTGAATTTTCACAAACGGTGAATCAACTGCTGGCCAAATTCAAGAAAAACCCGGAGAGCCATTCATGACACGCCTTCCTAATCTACTCTTATTATTTGGAGTATTGTTTTTATTTGGCGCTTCTGAAGTCTTCGCTCAAATTGCTGCACCCAAATTTACCATTGGTGTTGAGCAAGCCAAGAGTGTGGAAGATGTAGCTGTTACCCTTGAAATTGTTGCATTATTGACTGTTTTGTCATTAGCTCCTTCGATTATTATCATGTTGACCTCATTTACTCGAATTGTGATTGTGCTTAATTTCCTGAAGCAAGCAATGGGTACTCAAAATGCACCCCCTAATCAAGTGGTTATGGGTCTTGCTCTATTTTTGACCTTTTTTATTATGCAGCCGACGATTAATGCGATTAATGAGAATGCTCTGCAACCCTATCTCAATAAGGAGATTGATTACAAAGTCGCCATCGATGAGGCGGTTGGGCCGCTCAAAAATTTCATGTTACGTCAAACTTCAGAAAAAGAATTGGCGCTCTTTTTAAGGATATCTAAAACAGAGAACCCTAAAAGTATTGCCGATATAGGTATGCCGGTATTAATACCCGCTTTTATCTTATCTGAGCTCAAGACGGCTTTTATTATTGGATTTCTGCTGTATATTCCATTTTTGGTGATAGACATGGTAGTTGCTTCTGTATTGATGTCAATGGGGATGATGATGCTACCTCCAGTGATGATCTCTATGCCATTTAAACTTATTTTGTTTGTCATGGTTGATGGTTGGCATATCGTGGTGCGACAAGTCGTGCTGAGTTTTAGGTAGAAGGTTTTAAATGAGTGAATTATTAGTCATTGATGTTGGTCGTAAGGCTTTGATCACTATGCTTCAAATGGGTGGACCCATGTTGATTGCTGCACTCGTTATAGGACTCACGATATCGTTGATCCAATCAGCGACTCAGCTAAATGAAATGACCATGACCTTTATCCCTAAAGTTTTGGGTGTAGGCGCTGTACTTCTTTTTATGATGCCGACAATGGCACACCAATTTAAGCTGTTTTTTGATGAAATAATGGCTTTAATTCCACAAATTCTACCCTAGGTCAATAGAATGCTCGAACAAGCTGCGTCTATTCTTGATGTTACAGTTGCTCAGTTAGAGCTCTTTTTCTTGGTCCTAGTGAGGATGTCAGCTATGGTGTTTTTGTTTCCGATACTCAAAAACAGCAATGTCTCAGCTCGTTTAAAGGTGGGTTTTGCCTTTATATTGTCAGTTGTGATTTTTCCACATCTCAAAGATACTCAGGTCCCTTATACACCAGAAGTGGCTCACCTCATACTAATCGTAATGAAAGAAGTTGCAGTGGGAGTCATTATTGGTTTTGCTGGTGGTCTATTATTTGTATTTGTTGATTTTGGTGGTGAAGTTATTAATCGAAATGTCGGGCTATCTATGATGCCGATGCTCAACCCGGAGACTGGTGAGAATTCTACTAGCCTCACTCAGCTCATTATGTTTATTTTTTTGATCATGTTCTTGTTAAATAACCATCATTTTTTCTTTATCGAAGTCATGGCTGAAAGCTATACCTACATACCAGTGATGGGGTTGGAATGGGATGCTCAAAAGTTTTCGCATGTATTCACTTATATGGTGAGTGAAGCTTTAGTCACCGGTCTTCGCTTGGCGGCTCCTGTATTAGTGACCACATTACTCGTCCTACTTGGTTTAGCTTTTATGTCACGAGCAATGCCCAATTTAAATGTTTGGATGGTGTCAATGCCAGTGAAAATTTTTATTGGAATATTGACTCTGATTTATGTATTTCCGATGATGTATCAACTTTTTGATCAATATCTAGCCAGCTTACAATGGAATATTCTGACTCTGATGAAAATTGGGGGCGGACATGGCTGATGAGGACAAAGACTCCAAGACCGAAGATGCCAGTGAGAAAAAAAAGGGCGAGGCTCGTAGAAAAGGGCAAGTTGCTAAATCAACAGATCTAAATACAGGCTTTATGTTGATTGTAGGAGTGGGTGTGATTTGGATATTTGGTGTAAGAGTATATGATTTACTTGAATTGAATATTAAAAATGTTTGGAGTCAGATATCTACCTTTGATTTCAATACAACTAACTTGATCTTTTTGATGGAAGATAATGTAAAAATGATGCTTTTTATTTTATGGCCCATTGCACTCCTGATGTTAATATTTGGGGTTGTCATTAATTTAGTTCAAGTTGGATTTATGTGGTCTAATTATAAACTGAAACCTGACTTCTCAAAACCCTTTAAAATAATTGCTGGTGTCAAAAGAATGCTCGGAAAAGAGGCTCTTGTCGGCCTCATTAAAGGGTTGTTGAAAATCGGGGCAGTCGGACTTGTTGTTTATCTTGTCTTAATGAGTCATTATGATGAATTCCTTTTTCTTATTGACCAGCCTCTTATGGCTCTTCGTGCTGCCTTATTTAATATTGGCTTAGAAATGAGCCTGTATATAGCTCTTTTATATCTCATCATCGGAATAGGTGATTTTATTTATCAAAAAATTAAAGCGAAAAATGAAATGAAGATGACCAAGCACGAGGTCAAAGATGAGCGCAAACAATCCGAAGGTGATCCGAAGATTAAAGCAGCATTAAGGCAAGCTGCAATGAAAATTTTAAGAGAGTCTTCTATGGATAAAGTTCCGGAAGCGACCGTTGTGGTGACAAATCCTACATTTATAGCCATTGCAATCAAATATAAACGAGGAGAACAAGACGCTCCTACGATTGTAGCTAAAGGTAAGCGAATAATAGCCGAAAAAATAAGGGACATTGCAACAGAAAATGACATACCTATTGTAGAAAATAAGCCATTAGCTCGGGCAATTATTGATTCAGTAGAAGTCGGAGATGTGATTCCCGAAGAACACTTTGAAGCCGTTGCGCAAATTTTGGCTTATATTTACAGCTTAGAGGGATAAAATGATGAAAATGAACGACGATAAATCAACCAAATCAAAATCGGTTATTAGCTGTTTTAGCCTCATATGCGTGATATTTGGTGCATTGATATGTCTGAGTCTGCTAAATGCTTGCTCTCCTAATGATGAATCTGGTTTGACTATAAGAATTAAAACTGATTTTACAGAAAAAAGTTACAGTGGCGGCTTGGTCAAAGCATGGGTCAATGTCGAAGACTTTAATCTTCGTGCTGACCAAGATGATCTTGTGAATTGGAAATTAGGCAAGGGCAATATTTCAAAAAGAGTCACAGCCATTTCTGCAATCGATAGTATAATTGTTTCAGATACAGTATGGTTTGAATGGAATGTTGCACCTGAACTTTATCTTGATTCTACTGAGGTCGACTCAGTGACTTGGACTGTTGATTCTCTATACCTTGATTCCATAGCTATTGATATCGAGGGAATTCACTCGGCTTGGAAGGTATTTGATATTCAAAATGTACTTCCGATGCTAGATACACTCTATTTGGGTGGAGTTGTCACTGCTATTCGTGATTCAGTAATTAGGCTCTATGGACACCCTGGTCAATTAGTTAAGTTTGATGTAACCCTTCGCGATAATTTTGTGGAAGATTTCGCGCCAAGGTTTGAATTTGAAGATGTCCCGGGGCTTAGGCAAATACAATCTGATTCGGGCTATACTTTTAGATGGCAGGCGCCGGACTCTATTATTGATGATGTATTTGAATTTAAAGTTCGTGATGAATCCTACTCGGGTTCTCGTATTTATTATATGCAAATGATCACTTATAAAGAAACTGGCTCTGTTTGGGTAGGTGCTTCTAAGGATTTGATAAAAATATCATCGACTGGGTCCGAAATATTTAGAATTGAAAATCAATTTCAAGAAATTTCAGATATTGGAATTAATCCTAATCGTATTTATGTCTGGATCCTTGACCGCGGTAAAAATATATTAACACGCATGACGAATTCAGGTGAAATTGTCTTGACTGATAGCTCTAGATTTATTCAACCGACTGCCCTTGGAGTGGATGTACAAAGTGGAGCTATTTGGGTCTCAGATCTTCCGACTAGTGCTCAGGGTCGTGTTAGGAAATTTGACCCAGCAGCTTTGGACTCACTATCAGAGATCTCAGTATTGCCGGATCAACAAGGGCCCGTCACAAGCATGGCGATTGATCAGTTCGAAGATGACTTGATGATGTTTGTCGTTCCGGAAGGTGATTCGATTGGACTTGTCCGAGATGGTGTTTTAGACACTCTATTTCATGCTGGAGTCAACCGCCCTCAGCACATCGCTTATGATGCTCAATCAGGTCAGGCTTGGATTGCAGATAGCTCAAGTGTGATACTCATAGACACGCTAGGTGTCATCAAGGCGACGATCAAAGGTTTTAACTTTATTTCTGATTTGTCTGCCGGCAATGGAGAAGTGTGTATCTCTGACGCTAGAGCCGATCAAATTATTAGATTTAACTCAAACATATCAGGAAATCTAACCAAAACGGATGGCCTTGTCACTGAGGGCTTTAATACTCCGGCTGGAGTTGCCTTTTCAATGACAGACAATTCATGTTGGGTGGCTGATTCAGAGTCTGGCTCTGTGGTCAAAGTTAATTCTGATGGGGATATTATATTTAGAGTCACAGGTATGGATCAACCCAAAACCATCGCTGTGCATCAGGGAGTCGAATAGTTGGATTTTAAATCGTTATTAAGCATGGGCCTACTCAAAAAGAATAAAGAACTTTTTGTTATCCTAGGTATCGTCGGAATTGTCGTTATGATGATTGTGCCGATTCCTTTATGGACGGTTGACATACTTTTGGCGCTAATGATCTCGGTGGCTCTGTTAGTTCTTATTATTTCTATGTACTTGGATAATGTTTTAGACTTTTCCATCTTTCCAGGCTTACTACTAGTCCTCTCCCTATTTCGAATATCCCTCAATATCGCCACCACTCGGATGATTTTATCCGAAGGCAAAGCAGGTGATGTGATTCAATCATTTGGTGAGTTTGTGACGGCCGGTAATATCATTGTGGGTGTAGTCATATTTATCATCCTTGTCCTTGTTCAGTTTACCGTGATTACTAAGGGTGCTGGTCGAATCGCCGAGGTGGCTGCAAGGTTTACACTTGATGCCATGCCCGGTAAACAAATGTCTGTTGATGCTGACTTAAATAACGGCCTTTTGACTGAAGAAGAAGCCAAGAAAAAACGATCTGATATATCTCGCGAAGCTGACTTTTATGGTGCGATGGATGGTGCGTCCAAGTTCGTCAAAGGTGACGCCGTAGCAGGTCTATTTATTACAGCCATTAATGTTATTGGTGGATTTGTCTCGGGTATGTTGCTTCAGGATATGGATTTTACTACAGCAATTTCAACATATACTAAGCTAACTATTGGTGACGGACTTGCCTCGCAAATGCCTTCACTCATGATTTCAACTGCCTCGGGTATTATTGTGACACGCGCAGCATCTAAGGGCAACCTTGGTGAAGAAATGATTGATCAATTTAGTCAATCTACTCGTGCAATGTATGTCGCAGCTATTGTGATGTGTTTAATGGGTGTCATTCCTGGGATGCCTACTTTACCATTTGTCTCCCTTGGTATTCTGATGGGATATGCCGCTTACAAAATCCACACTAACTCCACAAAGCAATCAGAGACTGACGAAGCCGAAGGTGAATCCGGTAACTCGGATGAGCCAATAGCTGAAGAAAAAATTGAAGATTTTCTTAAAATTGATCAGATGGAAATGGAAATTGGATATGGCCTGATTCCGCTAGTAGATAAAAATCAAGGTGGCGATTTACTTGAGCGAATCACTATGCTTAGACGACAAATGGCTACTGAACTCGGGACTTTAGTGCCTCCTATTCGCATACGAGACAATATTCAATTACAGCCCAATAACTACACAGTCAAAATCAAAGGCATTGAAGTGGGGGGTGGAGAGTTGATGATGGGCTCTTACCTTGCGATGGATCCTGGTCAAACTTCACAAAAAATTAACGGTATCCCGACTGTGGAACCAGCCTTTGGTTTGCCCGCGATGTGGATTACTGAGAGCCAACGTGAGACGGCTGAACTTGCTGGGTATACAGTAGTTGAACTACCTGCTGTACTTGCAACGCATATTACTGAAATTATCCGCAAAAATGCATCAGAGATTTTGACCCGTGAAGATGTCAAAGCCTTGATTGATAATGTCAAAACTCATTCGCCAGCAATAGTAGAAGAGCTCATTCCGAGTTTGATGAATATGGGTGAAATACAGATTGTACTGGAAAATTTACTCAATGAACGGGTGAGTATTCGAGATTTGGTGACCATTATGGAAATCATGGCTGAGACGGCCAAAATTTCTAAAGATTCAACTTATATTACTGAGCATTGTCGAGCAGCTCTGGCTCGCCAGATCTGTTCAGGTCTCAAAGACTATGAAGATGTCATCCATGTGATGACTCTGCATCCAGAGTTAGAGCAGATACTAGAGGCTTCAGTTCAGACGACTGAGCGCGGGCCAAGACTTGTCCTTCGACCTGAGATGGTAGGCAAATTATTAGACGCTGTATCTCCAGAATATGAAAAAATGGTAGCAATGAACCAACCCGCTGTCATTGTAGTATCTCCCGGAATTCGATTCCCACTCGTGAAATTAGTTGAAAGTTCATACCCAAACGTTTATGTTCTAGCATATGGTGAAATTGCACTAGGTATTAATATAAAAGCCGCAGGCACGATTTCGATTCAAGAAAGCTGAGGATTTCAGTGGATTTAAAAAAGTTTATAGCCCCTACAATGCGAGAAGCATTGCTCAAAGTTAAAGATGAGCTAGGTCCTCAAGCTGTGATCATCCGCACCGAGCAACTCTCTGGTGGAGTGCTTAATGCAGGTCAGATTGAAGTTACAGCGAGTTTAGATGAAAGTCTTATCGCACGACCAGAGATGAATACTTTTGAAGCTCGTCTTAAGCAAAACATCAATGCTCAAAACAGAGCTACTCAAAACATTGACGACACGGCATCACCATTCCAAGGTACTTATACCCCTGGTGGCCAAAAGTTTCAACCTCAAGAACTTCCTCATGTAGAAAAAATCCCTCCTTCTACCTCTAACTCAAATACCTCGACTCATAACTCTGACAACTTTGACAACTCTGATAATTCTGGGACATCGAATGCAAGTAGAGCCAAACAATCTGCTCAAGATGCTATCAATCAAAAGAATTTAACGAGTGAATTTGACAAATTGCAAAAGGAAATGAAAAAACTTCAGTCGCAAATATCTGAAGGGTTTGAACAAAGCTCAAGTGCGGTGCCAGCTGAACTTCGTCGAGTTTATAGACAACTGACTCATTCGGGTATTATTCCTGAGCTTGCTGGTCAACTGATTACCGAATATGCTCTTGAAATTAGCCCTAAAGATCGCAGTGAAGAAGATTCCAAAGTTTGGATTAAAAACAAACTCACTTCCAAGCTTCCGATTGCTCCTACGCTTTCACTTCAAGAGAATCGAGCGACGATACTTCTTTTTTTAGGTCCAACTGGTGTAGGTAAATCAACGACGATTGCTAAAATTGCCGCCGAGCAGCTGATGTCTGGTAATGTTAATGTGGGTATCATTAGCACCGATGGTTATCGCATGGGAGCTATGGAACAAATGTCAGTTTTTGCAAGGTCAGCTCAGATAGATTTTAGAGCGGCTTTTAGTGAAGAAGACATTGATCAAGCATTAGATGACCTAAAAGACAAAGATTTAATCCTTGTAGATTCAGCTGGTCGTTCAAGAGAACACAAACATCATATGAGTGAGCTTTCTGACATTTCAAAATTCGTCCAAGCCGATGAAACCTATCTTGTCTTAGCTGCCAATACTCGTGAGCGAGATCTCAATGCTTTTTATGAGAAATTCAAACCTTTTGGAATCAGTCGTCTAATTTATACCAAGGTTGATGAGACTTCTGAGATGGGTGCGCTTTGGAATTTAAGTGTTCAAAAGAAACTTGGTCTGGCTTATTTATGTCATGGGCAGACCATACCCGATGATATCCTGACTGCTGATGCTAGCGAAATTGCTGGCTGGATTATGGCTGAAGGTTAAGGTCTTTATATGACAAAAGTTAAATCGCAGCTCGAGTACTTCCAGGATTTAATGGCACTTCGTGAAAGCTTACCCTCGGGTAAGACTTGGAGAATTGCTGTCGCATCTGGTAAAGGTGGAGTAGGGAAGACTAATTTCTCTCTTAATTTAGCGATGGTGATTGCAGATCACGCCAAAGTACTGCTGCTTGATGGGGATCCTGGTCTGGCTGATTTACACCTGATGATGGGAGTCAGTCCTAAGCGTCATTGGGGGCATTATTTAGATGGTGAAGTTGACTTTGATGGTTTGCTGATGAAGGATGTTTTTGGTTTAGATTTTATTCACGGTTTCTCAGGTATTCCTTCGATGAATTGGATCCAAAGTGGAGCAATGGAGCGGATTATATCCGAGTTACATGGTCCTAAGGGTAGCGTTTATGATGCACAAATTATAGATGTGGGTGCGGGGCTTTCAGAATCAACAATCGCTCTAACAACCACTGTTGATCAAGTTGTTTTAATTTTAACGCCCGAGCTAACTTCACTTGCTGATGCATACTCAACCTTAAAGACGATCAAGAAGTATAATCCAGCTCAAGAAGTGGTAGTGGTTGTTAATCAGGCTGAAAAGGAACAAGAGGCGATTCACACTCATGCTCAATTATGCAGAGTTTCAGAGCAATTTTTAGGAATTAGACCTGCTTTTTGTGGGTTTTTACCTAAGGATCCAAATATACCTAAAGCTCTCATGCAACAAAAGCCGATAAAAAAAGCATACCCACAGTCTCCCTATGTGCAAAACTTACAAGGGGTATTAATCAATTTACGAAGACAAAAGGATTTGTCTTAAGACTTTCAAGGACGAAGACATTGGAGAAATTATGAATACATTACCACTGTCGCGTGCACTCACCAAAACAGCTGTTATAGCTTGTTTTTGGATAGTCTTCGGATTATCGATGCTTTTGAGAAACGATTTAGATATACTCACCGTTATTTTTGATTTCGGTAAAGCTTTAATGGTGTCTGGTGTTGCTTGGTTCTTTATTTCAATTCTTTTGGATACTTTTGTCAAAGCGCTTGCAGTTTCAGCCAAAGAACATCATGTTGATCGCTATAAAGGTGGGCTATCTTTCTACCTAGCCGAGCCGTCAGATCAAGAAAAAGCTTGGTATGAAGAATATCAAGAAGAGAATAAACAATAATATTCATGACATAAGGTTTTGAGTGAAATTTATTTTCAATTTAATCAAGGCCTCATTTGAGGTACTTTGTCAATTGTAATGCTAGAATGGTCTAAAAAAGCTTAAAAATTTAAAATTTCTACGATTTATTTTGAATTTTTAACTGATAAATAGGATAATTTAATAGAGTTGTATATAAGACTAATGATAGGGATTGAACGGTAACACTTCAGTGGCAGATTTAAACGACTTATGGGTCCAATATAAAGAACACGATTCTAAGCTCGCTAAAGATAAAATTTTAGCGGAGTATACTTCGCTGGTCAAATATACTGCTCAACGTATTGGCTTAAATTTACCCAAGTCAGTTGAATTGGGTGATTTGATTGGATCAGGTGTTTTCGGTTTGATTAAAGCGGTTGAAACTTTTGATCTGAGCTTAGGCTTTAAATTTGAGACCTTTGCCACTCATAAGATTCGTGGTGCTATCCTCGATGAGCTTCGCGCTCAAGATTGGGTTCCGCGCTCGATTCGTACCAAATCCAAAAAATTGCAAAATACTTATGCTAAACTTGAGCAAGAGCTCGGACGCATACCTTATGATGACGAAGTAGCAGACGCTCTTGGCATCACAATGAGTGAGTTTGAATCACTACTAGGTGAAGTTGCACCTACGACCATAGTCAGCCTTGAAGAGAGCCTACCTGAGCGTGGGGGTGAGGGTAAGTCACTTAGCCTAATTGATACTATTACTGATCCGGCTGGTTCCGACCCTCTTAAAGAGCTAGGCTACCAAGAAGTGAAGCGCATCCTCAAAGAGACGATTGGCGAGCTTCCAGAAAAAGAAAAGCTAGTCGTAGCACTCTATCACTATGAAGAGCTGACACTTAAAGAGATTGGTCAAGTCTTAGGTATTACTGAGTCAAGAGTTTCACAGATTCATTCCAAGGCGATGATCAAATTGCGCTCAAGACTGATAACTCGAGTCAACGCATAGTACTAGCTCGTTTAATCAAACTTTAGGATAGCCCTTATAAATGGGGTGTATTTCAAGGACTGCTCCCAAGGCAGTCTTTCTTGTTTTTAGCGGTAAAAACGGGGTATGATACAATAGATTTAGTTCAGATATAGAACGAATGAATCTGAGAGTAAAAGCAATAAAAACAGAGTCAGACTATGACGAGGCCCTGTGCTAAATAGAGAAATTGATGGGTGCCAAGTTGGATACAGAGGGCTATGATGGTATAGATTTATTGATTACCCGAGCTGAAGCTTATGAAAAAGAGCATCATGCGATTGACCTTTCTGATCCGTTGGAGGCCATAAAGTTTAGAATCGATCAAATGCGATGAAAGTATGTTGAATGATTTACTGAGGTTTTCAAGAATCATGCAGAGAATACACAAAAAAAACTTACTTTATAAAGGCAACCTAAGAGGTAATTGATGACATACGCAAGCCCACTTCTCAACCAAGATAGCGTTAGTCGAAGTTTCACTACTAGTGAAATGGAAAATAACCGTGTGCATAAAGAAGTTGTGGATGCAGATTTGGATAAAAATAAAAAGCTCCAAGAGGATACTCAAAAAGACCAAGAAGTGAACTATCTGAGTGAGCAAGAGGCGCTAGATTCAGAGGCTCAAAAACAAGAACAAGAGCGTCGTGAAAATGCCAAACGCGACAAAATTCTCCAACAAAAATCTGAACATCCACCGGCACATCTAGGTGGCGGGGATATATTTGATTTTAGTGCCTAACCAACAACACACCTTGAACTAGTTTATTGTTAAATTAGAGTCATGGTAGATGAAGAAAAAAAAGCAAAACGCGCATTATATCTAAGGAAGATTACTCAGTCATTACTGAACCTCCCTACTCTACCCACAATTCATGCTAGACTTATTGAAATGGTCGATCATCCTAATACTACGGCCACCCAGCTAGGTGACTTAATTTTAGAAGACCAAGTACTTACAGCCAAGCTCATCAAAATGTGTAACTCAGCCTACTATGGGCTCACCTCAGAAGTTCATGATGTGCAACGCGCTATTGTTTTACTTGGCTTTAACATTGTTCGAGAAATCGGTCTCGGTGTCTCCGTACTGAACTTTTTCAAACGCGACGGTAGTGTGACATCAACGATGGATCTTGCCAAGTTTTGGGAACACTCTGCGGTTGTCGGGATTGCAGCCAAGCTGATTGCTAAGAAATATTTTCCTGAGCAAACCAACCAAGCATTTATCGCTGGGTTGCTACATGACTTGGGCAAAGTGGTTTTGCTTCAGTATCTTCCCGAAGACTTCAATGCGATCATAGTAGAAGCCAAAAAGGGTGAGAAATTTCTTTATGAAATTGAGACCGAATTCTTCTCTGTTCATCATGGCATTATAGGCTCATGGCTTGGCGTCAAGTGGAAATTACCTGAGAGTGTGACTGATTGTATGCAGTACCACCATCAGCCTCTTAGGGCTCCCAAAAACAAAGAAATTTTAGCATGTGTGGTTCTTGGAAATATCCTCGCTCAAACCCAAGGCATGGGGCACTCTGGAAACTGGAAGAAAATTGAGATCAATGAAAACATTGAGCTTTTCTTAAAAGAGTTTCCTGAATTTGGTGATTTTTCAGGGGTGTTTAATCTCGGCGGCGAGCTAGAAGAAGAACTTGAAAAAGCTATGCCTAGCCTCAAAGCTTTACTTGACCAATAATCTCCAAAAAAATACACCAAAAAAAAGGAGCCTCGATCGAGACTCCTTTTTGATTTTTTAGATTTTATTTTCTCAGATATCAGCTGATATATCTAACGTCTAATTCCAATGAGTTTTGACGAACTAGATTTAATTTTTTCTAGGTGATTGATCGTCACTGTTGATTTTTGAATATAGGCGCCACTTCCTACAAGCTTGCCAGTCTTGTCTTTGTAGTTCCAAGGAATAAAGAGTCGGATTTTTTTTGACGGACCCACCTTGGTTGGGTCACAAGCCCCATAAACACCTAAATCTTCGAGATCTAAACAAGTCAAAGTTCCGGCCTTGTGAGTGACATATCCGCCTAAGTTGGTATAGTAGAAAACCTCATAGTCAAGCTTCATTTCTTCTCGGCTGACGCCTGCTTGATCCTGATAGGCAAAGTCAAATCCGATACCCGGGAGGTTATCGTGGAGAAGAGAAGCATCAGACTCTAGAGCGTGAGGGTCAAAGGCAATGACTTTTGGAGGCTTTTGGTTGAGCTGATCAAACTTGGCATAATGAACTAAGTCAGGTCCAAAAAACTGAAGTGTTTGTTTACCTCTGATTTGAACTAAAGGGTTGAATACGGAGGGTTGGTTTTTGGCAAGGTCTTCAAGAATCTCAATTTGTTCCGAAACAAGATTAAGGCTATCACCAATTTGAGGACGTTCTAAGGGCTCACCTTTGTACTTGACAATGATGGAGTGGTTTTTACTAGTCCAGCGATTAGAAGACATATCTGAATTCTGTGGAGATCTTGATGGTTGGTTTTGTGTATAGATGTTAAAAAGGTTTAAGCTATAATTAATCTCAGTATTCATCGGCTCAGAAAATTTAACTCTCAATTGATCGCCCGAAGTCAGAGTGCTTCCCAATTGAAGGAAGGATTCAATGGCAATGGGTGGCATTTGATCTTTTGGATTGAAAACTTGAATAGTTTGCTCACCATTACTCAGATTGTCTTGTGTGACAGTCACTTGCCCCCAGTTGGACTGAGTCGAATCATAGTAAGTTGTCTCTGTTGCGAAATTTAAAGTAGAGTCAAAGTTCCAGATAGCTAGGGTGTTGGTAAATTGGGCATCGGATATCAGCAGAGTATGAAGCTGTATATCATCATCATCGTCCTTCCAATTCAATTCAACATCCATGGGCTTCCCTTGTGCTGGTCTTAAGAAATTAATAACAAGTCGGTCCATTGTTCCGTCATTATTCATATCAAAGAAACCATGACCTGAATCGGCAAGTCCAATAGGTCCTTCATCGAGTATGACAATGACTTCTTGGTTGATCGCAAGTGCAGGGTTTTGATTGACATCAGTAATTTCAGACTCAAATCGAATTTTAACTAAATCATCCTTAACGATCGTACCGCGAGGAAATATGAAATGGTAAAGTTGGCCATTAATGTGCTTGACTTGGCTAGAGCTGACCTCAACGCCATTGACCAAAAGGTAAGAGAAGTCGGTCTTGAAATCGAGTTGAATCGCTTCAGAAAAGAGGATTATCAAAGTGTCAGCTTTTGATGCAACTGGGTAATCGGTTATTGCAGCATAAGATATAACTGGACCAATACGGTCTTCTATAGGTGTGTTCAGAGGGCCACCTTGTATGTATAGTGTGGCCTGGCCTTGTCCACTTGATCCTCGAAGCTCGTTATCGAATATACTAAACTCGCCATTCTCGAAGTCGGCTCGGGATCTTAGGTAGTGTGTGGATATATTTGGCCAAGCATATGATAAACTATCAAATTCAAAAAGTTTAATGGCTTCTGAGGCATCAGGACCTTCAAATTCAGATCCGTAGACATGAATTGAATCTGCCTCACCATCTCCATTGACATCATATACAAATGCTGAGTCTAAACTCGGAAGCGGTTGACCCTCTATAAGTGTCTTGCCGATCGTTGAATTTCCACATCCATCAGTTGTTCGGATCCATAAGAAGTGACTTTTCTCAAGTCCCATTTCTTGAAGAAGCGACTGAGGGATTTGAATGTTGTAACTCGCATCACCTTTGCCTGTGCCATTTTTCCAAGTAGCTTGTTCCCAGCTTATCCATTCATCACCCAAGCTCCATTCTACCTTAGCAATGGAATCATTGTCTTCAACCTTGATTTCGATAATGAAATCACTAGATTGAACTTTAGATTGAATCTCCCACCAAGGGTAAACTTCATCAATGACTGTCCCATCGCACGCAACTGGATTTTCAGTTCTTGTGAGTAGCCAGTTGGTGTACGTGAAATTATTAGGAAGAGGTCTTGCCACACTGAAGTGCCTTTTAGCTACTCGAAGTATGCTAATGAAATCATATCGGTAGCTGATAGAAGGCGTTTCATTGGACCAATGAGAGCTTAATGAATTAAATGCACACATGACATCATCCCACATTTCCTCTCGTTTTTCTGGTGTAGCGCTGAAGTGATGCATGACCCCTCCATGGCCTAGAGTTGTGGGTGTGCCATCCGTGCCAAAGAAAAAATCTTGGAGAGTTTTCTTGTCAATTTTTGCGTCATAAATAGGTTCTGTTCCACCACAAGCCTCTGAGTTATGATTGGCTTCAACGAGAGGGTAGGCTCCTTTTAAGGCTTTTTCTACATAGAAACCACCGCCGGCTCCGAGTAAAGGGGTAATGTCTTCCATGCCAATAGCACTTGGATCTGAAAATGGATTTTCATAGCCTGAGTTGATTCCTTTATTATAAGCTTTACCCATCATTTTCATCGCGGCTAAAGAATCTTTACCTTCACTAATGACTTGTGCCATACAAAAGTCAGTTGCATTAGCGATTAGATCATAAATAAACCAGAAGCCTAGACCTGAAATAATCACGGCTCCAGCCATCTCAGGGGAATTGGGCGCGACCATTCCTGTGCCAGGAGTTTGCATGTATTCGTTGGCTATGTCATGACCAGATGGACATCCGGGGGCACTTTCTTCACTGAGACAGGGGTATTCAGGGAAGAAGCTGGGATAACTCTTAGTAACATTATCACCCATCGTAGGAGGCTCAATCGAAAAAGGACCAAAATCAACGCCATTCATTCCATTATTACCGGTACCATAAAGCAAACCTGCTCGAGGGCCAGCGACTTCACCCATGGTTTCCCAGTGCACCATACCTGTGAAGTTTTCACCCCCGCCAATACCAATCAAAAATTGCATATCCATGTGCATATATTCTTGGCCCATGGCAAGCGCCATCATATACATCGGACCACCCATTTCATCAGGCTCAAAAGTGATAAAGGTGCTATTTTGGTTAAAAGGAATTTGAGGAAGTGCTACTTGAATTTGAGTCTCACCTTCAAAAGTATCAATCCAGCCACCACTCATGGGGCCACCACGAGTGCCAAAACCGTCAATTAAACAGTAATTTTCATTATAATAATCGCCTGATTGAGTCGAAGAGATTGCCTCAGCACAAGTGATCGGACTAGAGTTAGGCTCTTGCGAAAGACCACCACAATATCCGGTCTTGACCAAAGCTTGTGGGTCATAGGGGGTCCAGTCATTGCCCGTTGGAGTTCCGGTAAATCCAGTGTCAAAGGTGAGACATTGGTTACCACCTACGCGTTTTTTGTACTCGGGGATTTTGAAATCATAGGTCTTGTCTTTTCCTTGAACAGGTTCAGAGACAGTCCAAGCAGATACCTCAGGTGTTTGATACCTGACCCCATCAAGTACGTAGCTGATAGGGCTATTATTACAAATGCTGAAGTCATCTTGATGAGAGACCCAAGAAGCGTCATCCCACTTGGGGTTTTTAATCTCAACATTAATAGCTGCCAAGGCCATCATCGGGGATATAAATATCAGGAAATGGGCCAAAAACATAAGACCTCCAAGGGTCGTTTTAAAAATACCGACTTATAGTGTAGAAAGTAGGTTTTTTATTTGATAAAGCAACTATTGAAGTGAGGGAGGGATAGTCACTTCTACGAGGTCAAATTCACCCTGAGTGAAGTAAAACTGAGTCCCCACTTGAGTCATCTTTAAAGTACCACTAGAGTTGGATAAATTGATATTTTGAAAAACAGTCAACTCTTGATTATCAAAGATGAAAAAGTCCGTCGTTCCACTCAACCCTGTGATTTGACCTTGAGGGTTCACCATGAGCTCACGAGCTGACTCAATTTGAGCTATTTCGGTATAATTAACGCCGTCAAAGAAGTGGATAGCGGAGGCTGTAGTGAAGTAAAAGCCTTCATTTGTCTTGACCATGGAAGATATTTGTCCTTGACTTGAAGCTTCAAACTCGGTTGGAAGTGAAATAACAGATAGATCAGAGAGCTGAATGATTTCCGATTGAGTATTCCAAGCCCAAGACCCATATGCATGAGAAGTGACCCCCAAAACCTCATCAAGCAAAATCTCCGTCCAACCTCCAGAAGTATTCCTTTTTTCAATCACATTGTTAAAACCTAAATAGATCTGCCCCTCAGAGTCAATGTGAGAAAAGAGACAAGGGTCGCCAAAGTGTGACTCAAGGAAGGTGATCCCCACTTCAGCATAGACCGAGTTGATATAGACATAACAATGTTGATCACCATACATAACCATGTTTCTGTTCAAGTCTTGAGTCCATAATTTAAAGTCGAGTATTGCTTCTCGATTTTGTGCCGTTTGAGCAGAACCATTTTGTACAAATAGAGAAAGAAAAGTTGAGGACCAGATACCCTGAGACTCTGTGCCTACCCACCAAGTTGAACTTTCATAAGCCAGGGAATAAATTTTATTTGAGTGAGTATAGAGCTCAACCCAACTCGGGTCAATCGGCACATAGTTGACAGGGAAGGTCGCGGTAACCGTGGTGTCAGGGATAAGAGATGTATCAGTGATAATCGGGGGAATAGAGTCAATGGGTTCAATCACTATAACTGGTTCTGCTTGATCGTTTAATGAGATAGTATCACCTGGTTCAAGGACTAAGACCTGAGTGTAATCAGGATTGGATAAGTTGGAAAGCAGGACATCATAAGTACCCGGAGCGAGTAAATCAAAATGAATAGATGAGTCCACACGTATGCCTAAATAGGGAGTTCCGATCAGTCTGAGTGTGTCTATTTGAGTGGTGAAAATAGTGAGAACTGAATATTGGCCAGTGGTGATTTGATACCCTTCTGTGGATGAGGTAATAGAACTTAAGAGAGCGGCCTCAGTATTTCCTTCAACGAGTATGGTATATTCTGCTTGATTGTTTTCAATATTGTCTTCAATTTCAGTGAGGGCGACTTCAAACTCAAAGTAACCCGTCGAATCAGTTTCTGAAATTTGGATTAAAGAATCTGAATCCAAAAGCGGATCAAAGTTATTAGGTAGTAGGCTGACTTTAGATTGAGCTTTTATTTGACCTTGTGAGTTGGTGACAGTTCCTGTTACGATGCCATTTTCAGTGGTGGTTGATCCACCGGCGACTTGGGTATCAGAACAACCCATTGACATGAAGGTGAACAGGCTGGCTAGAGTTAGATTGAGTAAAATATTGGAATGAGAATTGAGGTTTTTCATTTTTCACTCCGTTCGTGAATTTCATCAAGACCAAAACTCGTAGGGAAAAGCTGAATATTAAATTGATAAGTCCGGTGAGTCGCCTGGTCTTTATCAACAAGAGTTATTATGCGTTCTCGAAATGCTGCTATCTCAGAAAGAAGCACATCATATCCCGTTTTAGAAATCCCTACAGAAATCCCCATAGCCAGACGCTCTTCAATGGAAACTTCATCAAGACTATCTGCAGCCTTTTGAATCATCTGTTTATGGTAGTTTCTTCGAACTAGTCCGAGAGTCTCCGGATGATCTTTGCCGGAAGTCAGAGCTCGGTTGGTTTGATTATAAAGGCCTGCGGGAGATTTTTTGATTAATTTACTTTTGAGTAAAAATTCAAAAGAACGCTTCGCGGCGTTTTCAGTAATCGGTGGGAAGACTGCATCTGCTAAAAGTTGAAAGTCATTTTCAAAGTCGAAATAGCTGACTAACTCGCGGATAACAGGGGTGTACCAATTTTTCAAATATTGGTATTGGTTAGACGAGAGCTTGGTGTCATTCACAAAATCTGACATGGCAAGCATCTGAGTATAGAATTGTTGTTTTTCTTCAGGCACACTTGATTGATTAAATAAAATGAGAACTCGGAAGTATTGAGCTTCTTTTTCTGAGTGCCCTAGCCCTTGAATAAATTTCTCAGTGGAAACTTTGGATAAATTGCGTTTACCTTCAATCACACTTTTAAGGTAGGAAGGTGAATTAATCCCAGCCTTCAAAGAGAAATATCGGTATGAAAAGTAAGAAGTCGTTTCCTTCTTAAAATCATAATAAGCTTTGAGATATTGCCTATAATCGGTGTATTGAAAAATTTTATCCATACTAATAAAGTAATATCACAATTGCTCATCGGACACAAGTAATTAAATCTCTGTACACATTGAGTGTACGCGTAGCATTTATTTAGGTTTTTGTCTCTTTCATCACTTTTTTGCCATTGTGTACAGCTTGAGTCCGAATCTTTCAATCTGATTGAACTCTCACGATTTTAAGAATATAGAATGGGAGTAAGTGAAAATTCGGAGATTAAAATGAAGCAATCATTCAAAGCAATTATTACCACCCTAATTTTGACAATATCGAGTTGGTCATTCGAAGTGGTTGGGTTTTTTCCGGATTATGGATCTGGTTTTGGATTTCAACTTGAGCACATCGAATCATTGTCCCAGCTAAATTTTTTCACTGCAGTACCTGTATACAACGGGACAATGACTTTACCTGCCACACTCAACCCAAATGATGGAGGAGTGTGGGCTGAGATTGCCATTGTTCGAGGCACTCGAGCTGTGCTAACTATTGGTGGTAATAACAATTCTGGCGGATTTGCTAGTGCTACTGGCCCCACCTATAGGGCAACTTTTATTGAAAACATTGTCAAGCTTGTTGATGATTTTCAATTCACTGGTGTAGATATTGATTGGGAATTCCCTTCATCAACCACTGAGCAAAATAACTATGCAACATTTTTAGCTCAGTTAAAGACCGCACTTCCTGCAGGATCCACCATAAGTGTTGATGTCCCAGCGACTGGTTATAATGGTAAGTACTTTCCGGTATCTTTGTTTACCAACGTGGACTATGTCAATATTATGGCATATGATGATTGGGTCGAAAGCGGTTGGGATCAAAATCATTCTTCTTATGATAAAATGGTGAACCACATTAATTATTGGGTCAATAAAGGTGTTCCTAAAAGTAAAATCATCGTCGGAGTTCCTTTTTATGGATTAAAAAACTGGAGTAGTACGATAAAATATTCTGAAATATTAACTGCTAACCCAGATATATTGCCCTCAGTCGATGTTTGGGACGGTCATTATTTTAATGGTTATGATCTAATCAAAAAAAAGACACAATATGTCAAAGATGAAGGCTATGCGGGCATCATGATTTGGGAAGTGAGCCAGGATAATATTTACCACGAATATTCACTTCTTAAAGCTATTAACGAAGTCGTCACCCCACAATATCACGACGATGTTATCCCGGTTTCCTCCTCATCAGTTGCTTCAAGCTCTAGCGAAGTGGCTGTGAGTTCATCTGGGGAAGTTTCTTCGAGTTCAGAAACTGCTTCTGCGCTAGATTTTTATGAGCTAGAATTAGGAATTAAAGTATTAGAAATTAATAAGAGTTACCTTCAATTAAGTAATTCCAATGGTCAAAATATTCAGGTGAAACTAACGAATTCGCTCGGTGTTCAAGTTCAAAATACTGGTTCTAATACTGATCTGACTCAGTGGTCTCAAGAGTTACAGCAGGGGATTTATTTCTTAGAGATTTCCGCCGAAGGTGCTGTATCCTCAATGTCACAAAAATTATTAGTCCGTTAGTCGGAATTCTTTCGAACCCCCAATCGACAGAATCCAATTCACAGACTAATGAAAAGGCGGCCTCTTGGTCGTCTTTTTTGTTTTACCGCCTGAAAAATTCAGTTTTTAGATAATATTGAGGAATTTAGGGTGATTTATTGATCGATATGCATATATTTTTTGAAAGGGTCTGATTGATTGTCAATTGTCAATTTAGGACTAGATAAATTTTTATTACTGGTGGTGTAGTATGGCAATAAGTCCAATTACCGAATTTATGAACTCTGAGTTCGATCCGGATAAGGCTGAAGGGCTTTTTTATGATGCTTGTGTTGAAGCATTTGCGCGCGGTTGGACCTTTATGGAAAGTTCATTCCAACTTGGGTCGCGTGCTAAAGAGCTGGGGATTAACTCCGATCGAGTCGAGCATTTACTCCGAGAAGGTTTTGAAAAAGCACAGCGTAAAGCCGCATTTGGTGGGGACTCAGCAGAAGCTGCTTCAACCTCTAGGGCAAATACTCAATCGGGTACAACTGATGCTCAATCAATGGCCGCTTTTCATCCTTTTATGAAACGAAGACAAGCCTTACGCAGTCTGAATATTGAATCTCAAAACATCCCATGGCCAGCAGATGATTGGCGCAAAGATTTTATCAAATTACTCTCCATATGTTTTCAGCCTACCGACAATGTTGCTATCACCAAAAACAAAGAATCCAAATCCTCTATTCAATTAGTCAAAGATTTGTTGGCTGATGAAAATAAGTTGCTCAAAATTTCCCGAAGTTTTGATGGAGAAACCGGTGCGTGGCTGAGATTAAACTCAACTCTTGGTGATAGAGAATCGGACCTTTCTCGCTATAAATATGTCTTGGTGGAAAGTCGCCGTATGGAACTTGGGATGCAGCTAGCCTATCTCAAAGCGGTCAATCTACCTTGTACTGCAGTCGTCAATGTCGGCGGTAAATACCTCCAAGCTTGGGTGGATATTAGTGCCTTTGACCGGACGGACTATCTAGCCAAAGTCAGTGTCATCAATCGAGTTTGCAAAGAAAATGATTTTGATGTCAATACCTATGATGGCGATCCTTTGGCTTTTGTTTCTATCCCGGGTAGTTTGATTGGAGGTAAACAGTGTCACCTCATGGAATCAAATATTGGAGCGGAAGATTTTGAAAAATGGCAAGTTTGGGCCAATGATTATCTGGATGGTGATCCTTTAATTGAAGAAGCTCAAGAATATGAAGAACCCCCAGCCAAAACTTTAGAGCTTCTCAATGATATGTTTCGTCAGTCTCATAAAGTGATCCTTGTGGGAGATAAGAACACAGGTAAGTCATGGCTTTCAATTGATATGGCACTAGCGATTGCTCATGGTCGTTCATGGATGGATATTGCCACAGAAGAGTCGAGAGTACTTTATGTTAACATGGAGCTTGACTCAAGTAGTTTTGTCCAGCGAGTTTGGGAAGTCGCTCGAGGGCGTGGCGAAACGGCCAAACATCCCAATCTTGATTTCTTACATCTGCTTGGTGTAGAAAAAAACGTGGCTGAATTTGGGGATTTGATTTCCAAACGTGTTCGAGGCGCCGCTCAATGGGAACAAAAAGAATATACAACCATTATTATTGACGGTATGCCTAAATTACCTGGCTTTAGTGGGACTCAAATCACTACATCAGGTGAAAACATTTCACTCGCATTATCTTTGGATAAGATTGTAGCCCTGACGGGTGCTGCTGTGGTACTTGTTTTGGATCCAACTGATACTCTCTCTAATCAGCCTAGAGAAGATTATCATATTCGCCTAAATAAGACTGATTCAGGGGCTTTAGCTGTTCTAGGACAGGGGCGTCACTACGAAAAAACAACAGAATTTCAGTGTAGATTTGATTATCCTTGCTTTGAGTTGGCATAATTGATAATGATTTGGTATAATAAAACAATAGAGTACTTCAAAAAACTAAAGACGAGGGAGTTTGTGTGAACGGAATGTTTACTGACCGAGTAAAGAAGGTCATGCAATTAGCGCGTGAAGAATCAGTGCGCCTAGGCAACGATTATGTAGGGACAGAACATTTGTTACTTGGCCTCATCCGCGAAGGTGAAGGCGTTGCCATCACGGTTCTTAAAAATTTAAACGTCGATTTGGGTGAACTCAGTCGTGATATTGAGCGATCAATCACCGCAACAGGTTCTATGATGACTATCGGACAGATGATTCCATTTACCCCCAGAGCCAAAAAGGTCCTAGAGGTAGCAGCTCAAGAAGCTGCCAATATGGGTCACCGATATATTGGTACCGAACATTTGTTACTCGCTCTCATGAAAGATAATGAGTCTGCTGCGGCCAACGCTCTTGCCACTGTCAATGTAGAGTATGCCAAAGTCAAAGAAGAAATCGAACGAGTTCTTAACGGGTCTTCAGGTGTCTCAAGCTCTGTTGCACCGGATAGTGAAGAAGCCAAAGATTCCAAAAAGAAATCTAAAACGCCATTCTTAGATCATTTTGGTCGGGATCTCACGGAAGTTGCCAAAACGGGTGAATTGGATCCTATAATTGGTCGATCCGAAGAAATTGAGCGAATCATTCAAATTTTGAGCCGACGCAAGAAAAACAACCCTTGTTTAATCGGCGAGCCAGGTGTTGGTAAAACTGCTATCGTAGAGGGGCTAGCCCAAGCCATTGTGCAGAAGAAAATCCCTGAAATTTTAGAAGATAAGCGAGTGGTGACACTTGATATGGCATCTATTGTCGCCGGTACTAAGTATCGCGGACAATTTGAAGAGCGTCTCAAAGCCTTGATGGTAGAGCTTCAGAAAAATCGCGATGTAATCATCTTCATTGATGAATTACACACTATCGTGGGGGCAGGTGGGTCAGAAGGCTCACTTGATGCGTCTAATATCTTTAAACCAGCTTTGGCTCGTGGAGACCTACAGTGTATAGGTGCGACGACATTGGATGAATACCGTAAATTTATTGAAAAAGACGGTGCTCTTGAGCGTCGTTTCCAAACAATCCTAGTGGATCCTCCTTCAGTGACCGAGACATTGCAAATAATGAAAGGTCTTCGTCCTAAGTATGAAAATCACCATAAAGTGACTTATACTGATGACGCACTTGAGTCAGCGGTTCAATTGTCTGAACGCTACATGAGTGATCGAGCTCTTCCTGATAAAGCCATTGATATTCTTGATGAAGCAGGTGCCCGCGTGCGTTTGACATCATTAGAAATCCCACCAGAGATGCGCGCCAAAGAAACTGACCTTGATGTGATAATCAAGAATAAAGAAGGCGCCGTCGAAAACCAAGACTACGAAAAAGCCGCCAAACTTCGCGATGAGCAAGATACGCTCAAAGCTGAGATTGCTGAGATGAAAGTGAAATGGCGTGAAGATCGTAAACAAGAGCTTCTGATTGTCAATCAAGACCACATCCGTGAGGTGATTTCGAAAATGACAAGTATTCCATTGACTCGCATGGCTGATTCAGAGGTTCACAAAGTGCTTAACCTTGAAGACGAGCTCAGAAAAAGAGTCATTGGTCAAGAAGCAGCCCTAAAATCAATTTCCAAATCGATCCGTCGTTCAAGGGCGGGGATTCATAACACGAGCCGTCCCATGGGTTCATTTATGTTCTTAGGGCCAACCGGTGTGGGTAAAACTGAGCTAGCCAAAGCTTTAACTCATAGCTTATTTGAAAACGATGATGCCATGATTCGTATCGATATGTCTGAATATATGGAAAAATTCTCTGTATCTAGACTGATTGGTGCCCCTCCTGGCTATGTTGGTTATGATGAACAAGGCGGTCAATTGACTGAAAAAGTTCGCAAGAAACCTTATTCTATAATATTACTGGATGAAATTGAAAAAGCTCACCCTGATGTATTTAACATTCTTCTTCAAATTCTTGATGATGGTATTTTGACGGACTCCTATGGGCGTCGAGTGAACTTTAAAAACACAATTATTATTATGACTTCTAATGTGGGAGCCAAATACCTGCGCCGTGGCACAGGTATGGGTTTTGCCAAAGCAACTGATGAAGCTGAATATGACCGCATGGATCGTCAAATTCGCGATGAAATCAAAAGAGTTTTTAACCCTGAATTTATCAATCGGGTAGATGATTTAGTGATTTTTAGATCGCTCAATGAAGAAGATCTTGTCGAAGTAGTTGATATTCAACTCGATGACCTCCAAAAACGACTAGAAGAACGTCAAGTCATTCTAGAAGTGGATGATGAGGCTAAGGCTCATATTATCAAAGAAGGTTATGACCCTATGCTTGGAGCTCGACCTCTTGCTAGATCAATTCAGAATCTTGTAGAAGATGAGTTAGCTGAATCCTTCCTTAATGGCAATATTCTTAACAAATCTGTGGTCAAAGTAGGCAAAAGTGAAAAGGGTCTGACCTTTAGTTCAGAGCTCAGAAAAGATCTTCAGATGGAGTCATCTGATGAATCTTCACCAATTGAAGCAGAAATCCTGACTTCAAACAAAGAATCTGAAGACTAAATCATAAAAATAAAGGTTTTCGCCTTAGAACTTGTTATTTTGCCCGGTGTCGTAGACTCCGGGTTTTTAGTTTTACACTAGCTTGGCAGAACAAAATTTTAGAAGATTATTACATGCATATGAGATATTTGGTCATTTTTATTTTCCTTGCTTTGGGTAGACCTCAAAGTGTTCAAGCGCAATTCTTGAACGAATCAACTCAATTAAAAGCAAACAGAGTCAAAGAGATTCGTGTGTTTGGCAATCAGTTTGTTGATCAAAGCGTCGTATTGTCTCGTTTGACCTTCACAGTAGACAAATCCTATCACCCTGCAATTTTGCGTGATAAGGTTTCTGAATCCATTGAAAAACTTCACAAATCAGGTCTTTTTTCAGACATCAATGTTGAAGTTGAATATCCCGATGCCACATCAGATGTCATATTTATCTTTAATATAACCGAACGCCCGACCCTAGGTCGATATGAAGTGTCCGGCAATGACGAAATAATGACTGAAGACATTGAAGACCGTATTCGTCTTGTTGAGGGCCAAGTCTTTGGACAAGCAGACTTAGAGCGTAATCGCCAGCGTATAATTCAACAGTATAAAGACGATGGATTTTTACTTGTGGAAGTCTATCTAGATAAAATTGTGAATCCGGAAACAGGTCGCACAGATGTGACTTTTAGAATTGTTGAAGGACAAAAAGTCACAGTTGAAGAAATTAAAATTGAAGGCAATACCCTTGTTAATGCCGAAGAAATCATAAAACATTTAGAGTCTTCTGTTGATCACTGGTACGCAGCTGGTGAGTATAAAGAAGAAGCTTGGGAGTCAGATCAAGACAGTATTGTTAATACCTATCATCGATTTGGATATTTAGATGCGGAGGTACTTGAATATAGAAATGAATACTTACCTGATACAAGCTATAGATTTTATGGAGGGGATATCACTCAAGGTGATATCGAACTCGGTACTTTACTTAAATCTGTTAACGAAGATATTCTCAAAGAGGGCTCAGCACTTGCTCGGTTATATGATCAAAACCAAAGCACTAATAATCTTTACAAGAGACGCTTTGGCGCTAAAGGCAAAACACCTCAATCAACTCGCGTAAAGCCGTTTGGTAATGAAGAAGAGCTAGTGCTGTTTCTTAACCGACTTATTGAACAAGAAGAGCTAAGAAGCCTTGCTATAGATATCCTTGTAGAAGACCGTACATTCAAAAACGCAAAATTAACTAAATTATTATCACAAACAAAGCGCTCAGCAATAGATGATCGTTTGGCGCTTCGTTTAATCTTAGAAGAAAACTATCCACTAGCTCGCTTCTCTGAGTCAATTCATTCTTCTAAAGTTCGTTTATACTCAAAGGTACATGAAGGCCGCAAATACTATGCTGGGCGCTTTACCTTTTTAGAAAACAAAGTCCTGACTGATCCAGTACTCAACTCTCAAGTCAATCTTGTAGAAGGCGAAACTTTCAATGAAGCTAAATATCAGGAAATGGTTCAACGAGTCTACGGTCTTTACCGCGAAGATGGATATTTGTTTGTCCGCATAGATGAACAAAAAACTTATAGAGATTCGCTAGTCGATGTCACTTTTGTGATAACTGAAGGATTGCCTGCTTCGGTTCGTAAAGTCATCATCACTGATAATACAACGACTAAAGATAAAGTGATTCGTCGTGAAATCAAACTTTTCCCTGGCGACACATATCGTCAATCTCTTATGGAAAGATCTTTCCGAGATATCATGCAGCTCAACTATTTTGATAATGTTCTTCCTGATGTTAAAGTGGTAGGTGAGCAGGAAGTTGATCTTGTCTTTAGTGTAGCAGAGCGCGAAGCTGGTACAGGGCAGTTTACCGCAGGTATGGCATTTTCAGCTCGTGATGGTCTTGTGGGTACTTTGGGGCTTTCTATCCCTAACTGTTGTTTGGGTGATGGGCAACGGGCAGATCTTAATATTGAATATGGTGCTAACCGTGAAAATTACTCAATTGGATTTAGTGAGCCTTGGTTTATGGATACGCCAACAAGTCTTGGAGCTCGTGCTAACTATTCGAAATACAAATTAGCAGGTCGTGAAGATGTGATGCGTCGTGGTGTCTCTACATTCCTTGGGCGTCGCTTAACTTGGCCTGACGATTACTTCTACGTACAGAGTGATCTTTCATTCCAAGAAAATGTTCAAGGTGATAACAATCGGGGCATCATTCAAAAGACTGGGTATGAAACATCAGCTGGTATCACACTGATTCGTGATGATAAAAATTTACCACAATTTCCTACAGAAGGTTCTCGCTACAAAGTATCAGTTACTTATGCTTTTCCAATTGTGGAATCAACGGATTATAGAAAGCAAGACAACTTTAATTTTATTAAAACAGAAACTGAAATTAAGTGGTGGTTCCCAATTGTGGGTGGTCTCGCTCTCGGTCTTGAAAATCATTTAGGCATTATCGCTGGACCTTCAATTCAATATTTTTCACTCTATCAGATGGGTGGTATGCTCGGCTATCAGGGTAAAATGCGTGGATATGACCCAGGTGCGATTGGTCTCAGTCGAATTGGACGTACCTATAGTTCATTTACTTCTCAGTTGACATATCCAGTTGCGGAAAACAGATTCTATTTACAAGCATTCTTCGATGCTGGTATGGTATACGGGCAGTCTTTCTCCGAATCATCCGATGTACCTGAAGAAAAAGATCTTCCTAAGCCTTGGGAAGAAATTGACCTCAACCAAATGGTGAGAGACGTTGGTTTTGGGTTTAGAGTTATTGTGCCTATGTTGGGGATTATTGGATTTGACTTTGGTTGGCCATTAGATATGGATAAATTAAACCAAATTGAAGGCACTAACTATTCAGACGAGTACAGGCTTAACTTTGTGATTGAACAAGGTTTCTAAGGAGAGATAATGAGGCACTTTATATTACTTCTTGTAGTGATGATATCTTTGACTTGGTCACAAGATATGAGAGTGGCTCATGTAGACTCCAGAATAATCCTCAAAAAATACAAGGGTGCTTCAAGTATTCAAGATCAATATGATCAAAAGTTAGCCAAGTGGGAGCAAGAATCTAACTTGCTTCAAAAAGAAGTCGCCTATCTTCTTGAGCAACTTGACAAACAATCACTTATCCTATCTGAAGAAAAAAAGCAAGAGTTGGAGGGTGAGCTTGCACAAAAAGAAGCAACACTGGGCGCTTTTGTTGATAAGATTTATGGTATGAATGGCGAGCTTGTAGCAGAAAATCAAAAAATCTCAGCCCCACTTATTCAAGAAGTGCGAGCAGCCATCAACGAAATATCTTTACAAGAAGGCTATGATATGGTTGTCGATAGAGCAAGTGGTGCAGTCGTTTTTTGGAAAGCTGAGCATGATTTGACTCAAAGAGTACTTGACGAGTTAAACGCGACTAAAAAGCCTTAACCTTCTAATAGCCTTGTGTTAAAAGTTAATCCAGCTAGTGAATTAGCAAATATCTCTATAAAGCAAATTCTCGATCCAAGAGAATATCCAATCAAAAACTCTCTTATCATCCTTAATAAGATCGCAGATGTTGATTCTTGGCTTGATTTACATTTCAATTCGCAACCAGAATCCGAAGAAAATATTCAGAAATTACTGTATCTAACTTTACATTTCTGGGTCTCTAAATCATCTAAGAACTACCTTATTAAACGATTGAACATACAACCTGATTTATTAATAAATTGGAATTTTTCAATTTTCAACGACCCATTGGCTCAACTTCAATTAAAAATACAGTTAGGTGATTTCCTCCATAGAGATGTCTTGGAAGAATTGACATTAGAAAAGTTTGGGCAGACAGAAGATATAGGTCATAAAGAATCAGCTACAGATTCCCGGCACATAACTCAACAAGCTCAGATTCACCCTAGCTCGGTGGTAGAGGGCTCTATCGCGATTGGTGTTAGCATTGGTCCACTTGTTTGGATAGGAACTAACACCTCGATTGGTGAGAATACCAAGATTGATGCAGGTGTGAAGATTTATCCAGGTTCGACAATTGGTGCAGATTCACATATCATGGCTAATACGGTGATTGGTAGTGAAGGATTTGGCTATGACAAAGAAGGTCAACATATCCCTCATCTAGCTGGAGTCAAGATTGAAGACAGAGTGTCAATTGGTCCTCAATGCGTCATCGCTTCAGGCTCTCTTATCCCTACTCAAGTAGGAACGGGTTCACAGCTTGATAGCTTTGTGCAAATAGGTCACCATACCCTTCTAGGCAAAAATGTATTTATGGCGTCACAAAGTGGTGTAGGTGGCTCAAGTGTTATTGGTGATAATGTAGCTATCGCTGGGGGAGCGCAGATTAAAGACCACATCACCATCGGGACCGGAGCTCAAATAGCAGCCAAAGCCGGAGTGATCAAGGATGTTCAAGCGGGAATGACCCATGCAGGGTTCCCATCAATGCCTATTAGAAAATGGCATCGTATGAACTATTTATTGACTCATGAAAAGTCTACAAACAAGGCTGCTACGATCTCCGACAGTATAAAGTTTTCAGAAACCACAGAAAATCCAGATGAGAAAATCAGTGAAAGCTGAAGTTCAGGGTCGAGGTGTTCACTCAGATATTCTTAATCAAGTCCATCTTTACACTCTTTCAGGGCAAGGTCGAGTCTTTATTAAACTCCAGGGTATGAGTAGTTATCAGAAATGGTACGAAGAGGGAGTGTGGGCTTTGAAGCAAGCACCAAAATTAGAAGCTTTTAACGCTACCTGGATGACACTTCTTCTGGATGACTCAGTGACATTCTCAGGGCAAAAATTTAAAAAAGACATTGTTAACCGAGATACTTTTCAGCTCAAGACTCCAGAGCATTTCCTTGCTGCACTAGTATTTGCATATCCAAGTTTTCAAATTCTCAATAAAGATCTCTATGTGAGATTGGAGTCGGAGGAGTTCCCAATTTTAGATGGCAGTGCTTGGCCATGGATTATTCATCTTACTCAAACCTTAGCAATCACAAAAGATGAGTTGATTCATAACTTCCTAATAAATAATGGCCATCAAAACGGCACTCAGTTTTTAATTCAATATGAACTCACTCATCTAAAAAATGCTAATTCTTCTGGGCAAGTGGTCTGGAGTTTAGGTAGCCTGTCTTTGCTTGAAAAAAGTCAATTAATCCAAGAACTTCTTTGTGCCCGAAGCTTTATTCAAGCTAAGGATTTGGAAGCGCTCAAAAACAAAGGTCTTCTGGTCGGTGCCAATTTTGAATCCGGGTGGGCTAGTATTCAGCAGGGGCCGGGCTTAGGAGTTTGGACTTGGAATCACTATCATCGTGTTCCTCAAGGCTCTATTGAGCGTGAATTTCTCTTACATAAATGTGTGGATTTCATTGGTGATTTGGCTATCTTCTCTCTCAGGCTCCCAAGAGGACCGTACTCCTTGCGAAATGCAGGACACTTTGAACACCACCAAATCTTAAAAGGACTTTTAGATGAGTATTTTAGATAACCTACCCAAGCCCCAAGACCCCAACGTATTGATTGATTATGCTGGGATTTTAGAGATACTTCCTCATAGATATCCCTTTCTTCTGGTAGATAAAGTTGTATCATTTGAGGATGGCGTCATCACTGCAATCAAAAATGTGACATTTAACGAGCCCTATTTCCAAGGTCACTTCCCTTCAGAGCCTGTCATGCCTGGTGTGATGCAAGTTGAAGCGATGGCACAAGTTTTCTGTATCTTGATGTATTTGGCTGAGCCAGAATTTACCCAAGGTAAGCGTCCTGCATTTATGGGTGTGGACAAATGTCGTTTCCGTGCACCAGTTCGCCCAGGTGATACTATTCGCATGGAAGTTAATATTGAAAAATTCCGTCGTGGAATTGGTTCAGCACAAGCCAAGTGTTATGTGGGTGACAAATGTGTATCTGATGCAGTTCTTACTGCAACTATGGTGTAATTAAAAAGGTGAATTCTTTAATTCACCCAAGGGCAATCGTCTCTCCTGAAACAATTATTGGTTCAGGAGTTTCCATTGACGCTGATGCTGTCATCGATGCTGATGTGGTCATTGGAGATGGTTGTCATATATCTCCTCGAGCCCATCTCTATCCAGGGGTTCGGCTCGGAGAAAATGTCAAAGTATTTGATGGAGCCATTGTGGGCTCTCCTCCACAAGATATGAAGTTTGAAGGACAGACTGCTGGACTGATTATTGGTTCTCATACAACGCTGAGAGAATACACAACACTTAATTCTAGTGTCGATACTCACATACCTACAAAAGTGGGTGAACGTTGTCTTGTGATGGCCTACGCGCATGTGGCTCACGATTGTGTTTTAGAAAATGATGTCGTGTTAGCTAATAGAGTTCAACTAGGTGGACACGTCTTTATTGGTCAAGGTGCGGTACTCGGGGGTGGAGTGGCTGTACAGCAGTTTACTCGAATTGGTGAGTATAGTTTTATGGGGGGCACACTTAAAGTAGTACGCGATGTACCTCCCTGGTCTCGAGCCTTGGGTGAGCCATTGAAGTGGGCTGGACTCAATATTGTCGGGCTGCGCAAAGCCGGGTTTGATTCTATACAGATTAAAACCTTCCGAAAAATTCTTGATGTGGCTTTTGCTTCGGGTTCAATTAAAGTTAAACTAGAAGATATTGTTGTGGATCAAACAGTTGATGAATATTCTAGAAAAACGATATCTAAATGGATTGAAAATGCAAAGAATGGCGTCGTACGACCTTAAAGATTCGTTTTTTAAAAAGCTTTAGACTCAATTAGAATAAGGTTTTACTAAACGTTGTTGTCGTGGCTGATGATGATATTAAGGAGTGGGAGCGGGATATCACATGTGAATAGTTCTTTATAAAGTGCTTTTTCAAACTGTTTTTTAAATTGATTTAGACAAGACTTTTGAGCTTTAATTTGATCTTCACGGTGAGATTGAGCTTCGCGTCGAATCCAATCTGCTACAAGCTTTTGTTTTTCTACTTTGACTGATTGATAATCGAGTTTGTTTTGAGCTTCGTTTTCCATAAGGCATTTACGAATTTTTTGGGTTTGAACGCTCATATATCGTTGCATATTGAATGGCAAATTAAGATGAGAAACAAAGTCAATCGTGATTTTCCAAAGAGATGCATGCGCATCATCTTCAAGTTTGAGAACGACATAGTTTCTGAATTCTTCTAAATGCTCATGAAAAAAAGGCAGCGCCTCATCCTTTAGCAATTGAAGTTCATTTTCATCTAGAATGTAAGGGTCTTGACTCATTCAATTCCTCGATACTCAACCTAATGTTAACTTAACAAAAGACTCTTCCCTATCCTATAATTTACAAAAAAGAAATGTCAGTATTCAAAGAATTTCTGTATTAATCTTTCCATAGCCTCAAAATCCTCTACACCACACATTTCTCGAATAGAGTGCATAGATAGCATTGGGTTGCCAATATCTAGCCCCGGGATTCCAAGCCTTGAGCAACTTGAAGGTCCAATCGTGGAGCCACAACCCATGTCATTTCGCGAATGAAAGTCCTGCAAATCAACATTGGCTTGCTTTGCAATCAACTTTATTTTGGCGGCACTTGAGGCGCTTGTGGCGTATCTTTGATTGACGTTGGTCTTGAGTACTGGTCCGTTGTTGATTTGAGGAGCATGAGATGCGTCGTGTCGTCCAGGGAAATTGGGGTGTATTGCGTGAGCCATGTCAGCACTCATAAAAAGGGAGCGCGGTAGGGATTCGAGATAGGAGCAGCGTTCCATAGAAAGCGATTGAGATACTCGTTCAAGTATGCTTTCAAGAAAGTTGCCTGAGGCACCTTCGTGTGAAGTGGATCCGACCTCCTCATGGTTAAATGCTGCGATGATGGGGATAAGTGATGAGCTTGTTTGAGTTTCGATTAAAGAGTGAACCGAGGTGAAGAACATCGCTAAATTATCAAGTCGAGGAGCTAATAAAAATTCTGAGTTCATACCGCCTAAAGCGGGAGCTTGGGTGTCATGAAAACAAAGGTCCCAAGAAAGGATTTCATCAAACTTCAAAATATCAGCTAAAGTCTTTTTAAACTCTCCATGAGTTTGGGATCCGAGCCCAATTACAGGAGTCATTTCAGTTTGAGAATTGAGCTTGAGTCCATCTTTACTGAGATTGCGATCCAAGTGAATAGCAAGTTGGGGGATGCGAGCGACCCAAGGCAATTGGCAAATCTTGTCACAAAGTTCGCCATTTCTCATACCCACGACAAGCCCGCTCATTTTTAGATCGCGGTCAAGCCAACTATTAAGCAAGGGCGAACCATAAACTTCAGCATTGAGTTGCTGATATCCCTCTTTGGCTAAAGTCGGATTGGATTTGAGTTTAAAGCAGGGGGAGTCAGTGTGTGACCCAACAATTCTGAAGGCGGGAGTGGATGATAAATTTTGAGGTATTTTAAACGCAATAATTGCCGAGTTCTCACGTATGACAAAGTAGCTCTCACCTGGGCTTAATTCCCAAGTGCCGGAGTCCTGGAGTTCTTGAAAACCGCTAGTCAGAAGAAGTTCTTTACTCATAGTGACTGCATGAAAAGGAGTGGGACTAAGATGGATTAGATTTCCATATTTTTCTAATACTGCTGATGAATTCATGGGTGCACCCTACTTTAATCAATTTTACCAATATTTAAATAATTCAGAGAAAATACAGCTTAAAAACTCATCATATAGAGACTAAAGACCAATGAAAGCCTCTAAACCCAAAAAACACAAGAAATTTTTACAGAAAGTTAAAGTGAAAGCTAAAGTTCTGAGAAACCTTACCGATATATTGAATAGCCCTAATCTAATTCAAGGAAGAAGGAAGGTGATGGATATTTCAGGACTAGGCGGTGCTGCCGCACTTCAAGCTGCTCAAGCTGGTAATGAGATCGGTATTAAACTGCTCAAAGCATCCCAAGAACAAAGCAAAACTCAACTTGATTTAATTAATGCAATCCCAGCTCCACCAGCGCAAGCAAGTGGCGGAATTGACCTTTCAGCATAACTCATTGATATCAACATGTTTTCTGTGAATGTCAGTGAATATTCAAAAGTAAATTATGTGATATTATATAACCTCAAGACGAAAATCTTGAGGTTATTTTTTTCAAATTTTTTTATCTAAAATCATACTTATCACTGTTGATTTAATTCTGATTATATAATATATGCCCCCCCCAAAAACACAAAAACGTCCACCCCAAAGAAGTGAACGTTTAAATAATTATCCTATAATCAGACCCTTTATTGAAGCCCTTTAGGTTTGCCGAGGATTTCTTTCCATAGCATCCCTTGTTCCAAAAGACCCATCTGAGGGATGCGGTCTAGTGGTCTTGGGCGACCTATAATACGAATGCGTTCCTTTTCGACCTCCTCCATTCGTTCCTGATTTCGTCGGACCTTTTTTTGTAGAGCATACTCTTCATCTTCTCGGCGTTCTTCTTCTTCAGAGTCTTCAGATTCAGAATGAGAATACGCTTCGAGTTGAGACTCTTCATGAAGTTCGTAAGAACTTGTCGTTTGAGGAGCAATCACACCAGCATTTTGTATAAAATCAACTTGATTGGGCTGAGAGTTGGCCGCAGACTTCTCTAAGTTTTCAAAAAAATTGGCTAGGGGATTTGAGTTCTCAGGAGAATCTTGTACAGAGCCTTGATTAGGAGAGTCTTCACTTTCATGACCTTGACGCCTCTGTGCATCAGCCTTTTTCTTGGCTTTATTCGATCGATTGACCAAGGCGGCGACGCCTTGGAAAACGAGAATAGTGATAATCCAAGTAAAGAGATCACTCATTGTTAAACTTCTCCCTGCGACTTATCGTTTTCTGGTTTAACAATATTATCACGCATGTTGGTGTCGGCTTCGATGTTTTTCATTTTGTAATAATCCATCACGCCAAGATTACCTTGTCTAAATGCTTCTGCCATAGCCAGAGGGACTAGCGCTTCTGCTTCGACCACTTTTGATTGCATGAAGACAACTTCAGCTTTCATCTCTTGTTCTTTAGCATAGGCCATTGCACGGCGTTCTTCGGCTTTAGCTTGAGCGATTTTTTTATCTGCTTCAGCACGGTCAGTCTCTAGGTCCGCACCAATGTTTTTACCGACATCCACATCTGCGATATCAATAGATAGTATTTCAAAAGCAGTACCGGCATCAAGACCTGATGAGAGAACTTGGCGAGAAATCATATTTGGATTTTCAAGTACATCTTTATGAGTTTTGGCAGAACCAATAGTCGATACAATACCTTCACCGACACGTGCGATAACAGTGTCTTCGCCTGCACCACCAACGAGCTTGCGAATAGAAGCACGGACTGTAATACGAGTCACAACTTTAAGTTGGATACCATCAAGAGCCATAGCGACAATTTTAGGAGTCGTGATGACTTTAGGAGTCACGGACATTTGTACCGCTTCTAGTACGTTACGACCAGCGAGGTCAATAGCAGCAGCTTCTTTGAATTGAAGTTCGATGTTCGCTTTATTAGCAGCAATAAGTGCTTGGACGACACGAATAACATGACCACCTGATAGGTAGTGAGCTTCTAATAAGTTGGTGTCAATAGGCATGCCGGCTTTAATTGCCAAGATGCGCGACTCAACAATAGTACGAGCCGGAACTTTACGCAGACGCATACCGATAAGTTGAAAAATACTAATACTAGCATTTGAAAACAAAGCCTGTAGGTAAAGATTGATAAATGAAGTAACGAAGAAAAATATCACAAGCGCGACAATAATTCCGATGATGATAAGAATGGTTGTTATTGGCATTCTATTTCCTTTGGTTTTTTAATTGTTATTTGTTGTTTAGTGTTATGGACTACTTTTTTCTGTTCGTATTTTTTTGACGATAATTTTGTTGTCTTGGCAAGATTGTACTTCAATTTGACTGTCCTTGACAATCCAATCATGTTCTGATATGGCTTCAAACTCTCCTTGTTCTAGTCTTATTTTGCCGACGGGTCTCAAATCTTGAGTTACTACACCGACTTGACCTGATAAATCTTGATCAAAAGCATGAGGAGATTGAAATCCTTCATCGCTTACTAGCTCAGTTTGGAGTGTAAAGCCTGATTTCTTCAGTGCCTTAAGAGAGAGCCAAATCATGAATGGAATACCGATAAGATCAACACCTAAAAACACAAATGTCCAATGACCTAAATCTACATTCAAAGTCTGCATCCATGCCCAGACAAGAGCAATAGCAGCCATGGCAAAAATAATACCACCTGAAGGAATTATGATTTCAAGGACAAGTAGGACAAATACGGCTATCTGGAGCCCCCAGATGATAGAAGGGATTTCTGAGAAACTCATGACTCCTCCGCCTGAACTTGTGGAATTTCTTCCACCCAAATTTGATGGTTTTCTACCGAACAAATTCTCACCTTACAGTCTTGATCAATAAAGCCTGATCTTGCTGTAACTTCTTTGAGCTTTCCATCAAAATCGACTGTCCCCATCGGTTTGAGTAAATTGATTGCCTTGCCTTCTTGCCCAATTCTAAAGCCAAAAGCTCCATCTTGAACATGAGCGTCCTCAAGTGTTTCATTGAGCATCACGCCATGACGTGCAGGGATATTAGGTAGGATATATCGCGCAAAGACAATAGGGAATATAAGTCCACCAAGTGCTAATAGCAGTAGATACTTTACTTGGTCAGAATAAGTTTCAAAGGAGGTTTTTGGAGTTGTGATTTTAGCAGGAGTTAAAGTCGGTGATGTTTTTTCAGAAATTGAGTCACTCACCTTATTAGTATCGGGTTCATCATTTGGCTGACCCGGCTTAAGCTGGTCTGCAGGCGGTTTATCAGATTGCTTAGCCTTGTCTTGGGCCTCTTGAGAGGTCTTGAGCCCTTCTTGTTTTTGAGCTTGCTCAAGAGCGTCCTCTTTGGCTTGGGCTTGCTTAGTCATACCGATAGACAGAGCGGCTATGAAGCAGAGGAGGCCAATCGCTCCAGATATCCAAGTCCCTGGGAAAACGAACATTTCAACTATTATCAATAAGGCGCCGAGTGCAAACAATACGATGGCTAGGTGGTCAGACAATCCAGTTAAGTATTGGCCGCCGAAAACAATGCCGATACAGAGAATCCCTAGTACACCAAAGAATCCAAAGCCAGGAGTTTTAATTTCTATGTATAGGGAGCCAAATCCTAGAAGTAATAAAATAGGGGAAAGCGCTGCAAGTGCTCTGACCATTGATTCAGACCAAGAGATCTTGATTTCTTTGACTTCAGTGACATTGAGATGAGTCTTTAAGCTTTCAATATCTTCCATAGTACCTTTAGAAAACCCAAATTCAACAGCTTCACTATTGGTGATCGTCAAAAGTTCTCCAGCTTGAACAATAGTTGTTTTTTGGTGCCAGGTAGATTTCTCTTTTTCACTTAGCTCATCATAGTGGACGCTTTGCATGAATTCAATCACACTCGAATCCGCTTTGGCAGTTAATTTAAATATTTCAAGATTTTCTGAGACCATGGCCATGGAGAGTAGTTCTGAGTAGCCGTTTTTTTGAGCGAGTCCTCTAAATTTGGCTCTAAGTGGGGATTGGATCTTTTCACCAAGCATCGTGGGACCATCTTGACCTTGAATAATCGGAGCACAATCACCAATGGTTGTGTTGGGTCGCATATACATTTCATCAGCTGCCAGAGATATTAGTGCACCGGCAGAGATGGCTTTTTTGTTGACGAGGGCGATAGTTCTAATATCTCGAATTTCGGTGATGGCATCGACGATTTCAAATGCTGCATCTAATCTGCCTCCAAAAGTGTTTACTTCAAAGATAATTATATCTGGTTTCTTGGATTTGGCATCAGAAATGGCACGTTTTGTGTAGGATGCCATTCCCGGATCGACCATTTCAGACAGAGTTATTGTGATGGCAGAAAGGTTTTCTGTTTTAATTTTATTGTCTATCGAAGAGCTACTTGAATCTATTTTCGTAGAATCACCCCAAGAAAGACTAAAAAAACTGAATATACAGGTAAATATGAGCAAAGTTTTCACGGAATAACCTATTAAATTTATTTTCCTATAATATACTATTGACGGAAGAGCCAAAACACATATTTTTACTCCAAATTGTTTAAATTATTTTTCAACTTCCATGTGAGGTATCGTTATGAAAAGAAAACTTGAATTTGGTAGAAGACCCAAAGCAGAAGATTTTGATGATTATCAGCCACTCGGCGGGGATCATGATGAATTCGAAGATGAAGATGATGATGATGAAGACGAAGAAGTCGATTTTGACACTCCGTCTTTTAAGCGGGATCAAATCTGGAATGATTACGCTGAAGATCTTGATTTCGACGATTAGTCGTCAGCACTAAATGAACTTATTTAATCAAGCTCATTATTTTAAAAAAGCTCTCGAGTTGGGGGCTTTTCTTATTCTCTGTGAAACTTTGGTGGCTTGCAGCCTTCAAAAAAAGCCTCAAAGCCTTATTCCAGAATCTCTCGAAGCTTCAAGGGTTCATTATCAAATGGGTCTCAAATTAGAACGTGAAGAAGAATTTCAAGAATCAGATAAGCAATATCGCTATGCTTTGGCATACTTGCAAGAACTCGGAATTGACTCGTTGTCTAAAGATTCGAGTCTTTCGCTCTATTTGGATTCTGTTCTCCTCGGGATGGAATCGACCTGGCTTCAAGTTGAAGGGCAGATTCAAGAAGATACCGTGGGTCTTTGGCTTTCTGAGTTTGAGGACATTATTTTAGACTCAACTGAATCGACGACCATCAAGACTCTATCTGATAGTATTGATATCAGTAAATTTTCTATTCCTATTGTCCTCAATGAGCGTGTTTATGAAGAGCTACATTTCCTTTCTCAAAGAGTGCCGTCATTTATGCGTAAGTCACTTTCACGTAAGACTCTCTACGATGAATTAATTTATCGCGAACTAGACTCGATGGATGTACCAAGAGACCTCATCTATCAAGCGCTAGTTGAATCAGGTTATAAAACCTCTGCCACTTCGACTGCAAGTGCTGGCGGTATTTGGCAATTTATACCATCGACAGGTCGTGCCTATGGTATGAAGATTGACTGGTGGTTAGATGAAAGAAGAGACCCTCTTAAATCAACTCGTGGTGCAATTAGTTTTATGCGAGACCTCCATAAACAATTTGGAGATTGGCATCTAGCGATGGCTGCCTATAATTGTGGTGGTGGATGTGTACGTCGCGCCATAAGAAAAGCCGGGACCAAAAACTATTGGGAATTAAATCTTCCTAAAGAAACTAAGCACTATGTCCCAAGGATTATTGCTGCGGCTATCATAGGTCATTACCCTGAACGATACGGCATCGAAGTCACACAAATGACGCCACCTGTTTGGGAGTCAACCCCGGTTTCTCATTCTATACCGCTTTCAACTATAGCCAAATTAATTGATGTACCCGAAGTTACTCTTAAGGCTTTAAACCCTGAGCTTCGTAAATGGTGTACTCCGAGTAATTTTAAAAATTATGATTTCAAAGTCCCTGTGGGCAAACGAAAACTTTGGGAAGTCAAATATGCTGAGATGGATAAGTCCAAACTCAAAACACTTCATCGACATAAGGTTAGATCAGGTGAATACTTAGGTAAAATTGCGAGTCGCTATGGAATTAATATCTCTGAAATCAAAGCGGCCAATAATATCAAATCCAATCGTTTACTCATTGGTCAAGTTTTGGTTATTCCTTTACCAGCAGGCCTCGGGGCAAAATACTCCAAACAGTATCAAAACCAATCAGGACAGACTACAAAAATTTATAAAGTAAGACGCGGTGATAACCTCTATACTATTTCTCGCAAACTCGGTGTTTCACTCAATACTCTTTTGGATGCCAATAAGATCAATGTTCGTCAAAGTATTCAAGTGGGGCAGAAGCTAAAATATCCAGTAGCTCAAAAAGTGACTCAAGCGAAGACTTCAAAACCATCTCGGATTTGGAAGTCATCTGAACTCACTACCTATAAAGTCAAATCAGGCGATAACTTTTCCCTAATAGCTGATAAATATGATATGACAAGCGTTGAGCTCATGGCGGTAAACAAAGTTTCATCGTCAAATTTGAGCGTGGGTCAGAAATTAAAAGTACCCAAAGTAGGGGGCGGGAGGACAGTTTCTAAGAGTTCAAACACGCAACAATCTTCGAAGGTCTCAAACACCAGATCAAATTCTAAAATCTACACGATTAAGCGCGGTGATAACCTGTATAATATTGCTCAAAGCCTCAATGTGTCTTTAAGTGAATTAATAAATCTCAATAATTTAAAGCCCGGTTCCAAAATTCAACCGGGTATGAAATTGAGAGTGCCTCATCCTCAAACAGGCAGCTCTTCGAAAAGACTTGTTCAATCTAAGCAGAAGCAAATAAGTATCTCAGGTGGAGTCAAGTGGTATACAGTGCAATCGGGCGATACTCTTTGGCAAATATCTAAAGACCATGGTGTCTCTGTAGATGAATTGAAGTCCTGGAATAAATTAGAACGACGTTCTATTAAGCCAGGCATGAAAATTAAAATTGGAGAATCCAAATGAAAAAAATACCTTGGTTTTTAGTGGTCGTCTGCAGTTTCTTTATGATGCTTGCTAGTTGTGGATTTTTGATGGGTCAGTTGGTTCAAGGGCCAGTCAATCCAACTGCTTCAGCGCCTTATATTGGCCTTGTTAAGATTCAAGGTGCTTTGATGGATTCAGAGCCAGTACTTAATCAGTTTAATGACCATCTAAAAGATCCAAAATGTCGTGGAATCCTACTTCGTGTTGATTCTCCTGGCGGCGCTGTGGGTGCAGCTCAAGAGATTAATGCTAAACTTCTTCAGTTACGCCAAGACGACTTTCCTGTCATCACCAGCTTTGGAAATATCTCAGCCTCAGGTGGCGTTTATTCAACGGCCTCAAGTTTAAAGATATTTGCTAATCCTGGAACACTTACGGGGTCGATTGGTGTCATCACGCAATTCCCTGAAGCCACCGAATTGATGGAAAAAATCGGGGTCAAAATGAACATCATTAATAGCGGTGCTCATAAAGCTACAGGCAATCCTTTTAAGAAATTAGATAAAGCTTCAGCCACGAAAATGCAAGTAGTAATTAACGATACTTGGATGCAGTTTATGGAAGCAATATCTGTGGGCCGTGGTTTAAGTATTGATTCGATTAAAACATTCGCTGATGGTTCTGTTTTTACTGGACGTCGTGCTCTTGAACTTGGTTTAGTTGACTCTCTTGGTGGATTTGATATCGCCAAAGAATATATTATCGAACAAACAGGGCTTGCTAAATCAGCAGAGTTTATTGAAATAACACCACCTGCTCCCTTGATTGACAGACTTCTTAAAGAGCCTATCTCAAGTGCTTTAGGTGGACTCCAAGTCTACAAAAGTAAAATGCCGCTATTTATCTGGCAATAAATGTTTAGATTATAGCTATGAAGCTTTCTTGCTCCCCCTCGAATTCTACAGCCTTTGCTCTTGTCACGTTCATTCTTATTTTTAGCTTGAGTCCTATCTCGGCGGGTGATTTTTTTAAAAGTTCACGTCAAGTAGTGCCCTCTATTGTTAAAAAATCGGCCCGTAAAGTTTCAGCAATTTCAAATTCTTTGAGGACGGATGATTTTGTCGCTGAGATCAGGGTGACTTCACCAAGTCCAGGTGATTTTTCTCAAGATGGCATGCAAGGTTTGAGCTATAATTCATTGAATAAAATTGTGGGCAGCAGGCTTCGTGGTGTTCCGATTAACTCAATTTCAATTTGGACTTCAAGTGCAGACTCTCTGCCTGTTAAAGCGCCAATAGAAATTTATTCCCCTCAAGAACATTTTAATGAAGTGCCAATGATCCGAAAAGACCTCAACACAAATGGGCTTTTTGATGAAGGTGACTCACTTCTTTTTTATGGGCATGGTTCATCAATCTGGCAACGAGTTGAAGACCCGATTTATCAATTAAAATATCAGCTAAGTCATAGTCCTTGGGGTGATTTCCAATCGTATTATTTGGGAATCGGAGGGACTCAGAGTACAGTAGGATTGACTTTAGATACCTTGGAAAAATTAGGCGAAGTGAATGACACTCTGACCTATCTTTGGCACTATCGACATGCTGAAAAAGAAACTACTCTTCGTGATGATGTACACAAAGACTCTCAGGGGCGAGAAATTGATGATTCCACAGGTGTGGAGTGGCATTGGGTTTATATTGATAATGAAGATAGAAATCCTCATATAGTCAGTCATCCTAATACAGAAAGCTTCCTTCATTATGCAGGAGATTCAGCTTATGCTTGGATGAAATTTTATCCTGGGCGAGGGCGTGGCTCATCGGCAGCAACTGAACTTTCCAAACCTGAAGCCGCCCGGTTTGATGGCGTGAAGTATAATTTTTATATCAATGGCCAAGAACAAGTTATGATGCCATATATTGCATATATGGGCAAGTTTTTGAATCAGCTAAGTACTCTAAAATTTGATTCTAAATATTTCAGTATACAGGTTCACCCTGCGTCGTTTTCAATATTTGATCATCGATTTGATTCATATACAATTGCCTATAAAGCCCAATTGTTTTATGATGAGCGTCAGCCGTATATCCTTAATCATCAAAAATTTAACCAATCAGTTGGGATTCCAGTTGGGATGTTTCTTCCTATAATCAAGATAGTCGATAATGAAGCAGTAGGCATCTTAGCTTTTGACGGTGGCCTCCATCGAGATTATGCAACGAGTGACTCAGTACAATATTATATGTGGGATTTAAAAATAAAGAGCCCAGAAATCTTAGCAATAAATCCACCGGCTTCAGGTACTATTAATGATCTGAATAGCCTTGAGTCTGTCAATACTAGTTTTAAAGATATTGAGTACCTCATTATATCTCCTCAACACCTCAGTACCTCGGTAATGGAACTCGCTAAGCTCAGAAGTTCTTCCAAATTACTTCATGCATATAAAACGGGTGTAGTGGAGGTGGAACGTATTTTTCAACATTACAGCGGTGGAAGACCAAGTCCTACAGCAATCAGAGATTTTTTGCGATATGTAAAATCAATAGCTGGAGATGAATTTAAATACCTTCTACTGGTAGGTGATACACATTATGATGTAAGAAATTTGTTGAATAAAGGAGTTGACCTTAATGTTCCGACATACGAAATTGAAGACTATGCAACGGATGATTTCTATGGCCTCCTGGACCCTGGTGAGGAGCTTATCCGCAGCTCTTATGATTTTGATTTATCTCTAGGCCGTCTTCCGGTAAGTTCTGATGAAGATGTGGAAAATTATATTGAGAAGCTTAAATTGTTTTCTGAAAAAGGAGAAATGAATCAAGGCTTTTGGCGAAGTCAAATATTACTCGCAGCCGATGATTTTTCGCAAAATGGTGAAGCAGATCAAATAGGAGCGGCTCATATGAACAATAGTGAAGCAGTCTCTTCTGTTATCAAATTTCAAAATCAATGGATGAATCAGACAAAAGTTTATATTGAAGAATACGCAGCCGATGCTAGCTTTCAAAAACCGACTGCCAAGCAAGATATTATTCGAAAAATGGATTATGGGCAGCTCTATTTCAATTATTTTGGCCATGGATCAAGTGATCAACTCTCGGACGAAAACTTATTAAACGATATTTCAGTCAATCAAATGAGCAACACAGGAAAGACCCCGATTTTTTCAGCATTTTCATGTACGGTCGGCCGAGTAGATCGGATTAATGGAACCGCTTTAGCTCAAGAGCTTATGATCTCCGGCACACGAGGAGCTATAGCAGCTATTGCAGCTAGTCGTAAGTCATATAATAATGATAACCGCGTGATGTCTCAAATATTTGCTGCAAAGCTTTTTGACTTTACTGATGATGTTAGAGTAGGGGACGCCCTTGCTCGAACGAAAGAAAGAGTCGTTCAATCAACGACGGGAAGTATTTATAAATCTCGTTGGAATGCCGAAAAATATTTCCTATTAGGTGAGCCTGTACTGACCCTCCCTAAACCCCGGTTAGAGATTAAATTTGATTCTATCCCGGATACTTTGCAAGCTTTGCAAAAGGTCAAGTTGCAAGGGTTCGTGACGGGTAAGGCAAGAAGTGGTAAAATTTATTTGAAAGTAATTGAACAGGCTTCAAGTAGGGTATTTAAACAAGAAAGCCCCCTAATCATAGAAAATGTACCAGCAGAGATATCAGGCAAAACTCTTTACGCTGAAGTTCTAGAATTTCAGGATGGAAAATTTTCAACTGAATTTATTACACCAAGAAAACTCAGTTTTGGCGATACTAATGCTGTGTTGACTGCTTATGCTTGGCAAGATTTACAACCTTATTATGGCTCAATGGCTAAGACAGGAATTTCTCTGTTTGGCACATCAGCTTCTGCAGGTGATATTGATGACGAGCAGCCTCCGACGATTCAAGCCTACCCATGTGATGCGAATCCAACGACAACAGGGTATTATGGTGATGTGATTGAGAGTTCTACTCCTGCATGTATTGAATTTGAAATCACCGATGAGACAGGGATTGATTTATCCGAAGAGGTGGATGAGGGAGTCTCAGTTGAAATTGAAGAGTTATATCCAAGACAACACGCTAATTTTGAAATACTTCATGGTAAGCGGGCAACATTTAGGCTAGACCTTGGAGCTAGTGTGGTGCCTGGGGAATACCCTCTTGAGGTAAGAGCTCTAGATATATTGGGCAATTTTTCTTCTAAGAAATGGCTTCTAAAGATAAGTGATGCTCAAACTTTGGCTTTAAATGATGTCTATAATTCGCCCAATCCTATGAAAAAAAGAACAAAGTTCTATTTTAAAACTCAGGCAAAAGCAAATGTTCAGATAAAGATATTTGATCAAAATGGTCGCTTAGTGCGTAGCTTAAAAGATGTCGTAAGTGGGGTGACAGTATTTAATGGGCGGGACCGATATGGTCGAAAGCTCGCAAACGGAGTGTACTTTTATAAAGTCTTATCGAAGACTTTTAATAGTCAAAATCAAGCCATTCGTGAATCTCGCCTTGAGAAGTTATTGATTTCCAGATAAAGTCTATGCACTTTGCTATTTTTATCTCTATAATCTTGTAAATTATGGTCTATGAAACCCTTACACCTAGATTCTTTGGCACTTAGTTTGCCTTTTCAATTAAAGCTCTGTTTCGTACTGGTAGTTTTGTCTCTAGGTATAGGCGATTCGCAAGCAAGTGGCTTCTTTAAAAGTTCCCGTCATGTTGTTCCGACAATTCAAAAGAAACAGCTAAACACATCATTGATGTCACTAGCCACCAGTCAAAGTACAGATTTCAAAGCAGAATTTCGAGTTTACTCACCTAGTCCGGGTGTCTTTTCTCAGGACGGTATGCAAGGTTTAAGTTATACTGATATTGAAAAAGTGGCAGGCTTTGATGTCCGTGGGACTTCATTGACCAAATTATCAATATGGACTTCCCGCGCAGATACCAACCAGGTTGTCGTTCCCAATTCAATCACTAGCCCAACCGACAATTTCAATGAAGTCCCTATTTGGACTCAAGACGCCAATCGAAATGGTCTTTTTGATGAAGGTGATTCAATCATGTTTTTTGGGCACGGTTCATCTATCTGGCAGCAAGTCAATGATCCGAGTTATGAGCTCAAATATCAATTAAGTCACAGCCATTGGGGTGATTATCAATCTTATTACCTAGGTGTGCTTCAAAGCAGTATTGCCCAGTCTTTGGATACCATTGCACTATCGGGTGCAGTTACTGATACACTCAACTATTTGTGGAATTACCGCCATGCCGAGAAAGAAACCACACTGCGTGATGATGTTCATCGTGATGCAAATGGGGGTGGAATTGATGATTCTACTGGAGTAGAATGGCACTGGATATTTATCCCAAGTGATGATGAATCAGTGTATTCAGTCAATCATCCCAATACATCAAAATTCCCCGGATATGATGGAGACTCCGCCTATGCATGGGTGAAGTATTACCCAGGTCGAGAACGTGGGACACTCGCTGCTAGTCATGCCATTTTATCCGAAGCAAATAGATTAGCAATCACCACTCCAAGTAGTCAGTTTTTAATCGACGGAGTTGAGCAAACAAAGTTAGACCACCGGCCTTATATGGGTAAATTTTTATTTCAACTAGACGAGCTTCAAGTTGACTCTAGAAACTTTGGTATTCAAGTTGATTTAAGTTCGAACTTTAATCAGTATAATCACCGATTTGATGCTTACACGATTGGGTATAAAGGTAAACTAAATTATGATTCAGCTCAACCTTATATCTTAACTGAAACAAGTGAATCTCAGAATTTAGCAATTGAATTATCGTCTGATTTGTCGCTGATAAAATTGGTCAACTATGAAGCAAGTAATATCCTCCCTATCAGAGAAAATTTACACATTGACCCTAACACGATAGAGTCGGGCCAATATTTTATTTGGGACAAAAGCATTAAAACTCCCGAGGTTTTTGCAATAACTAATTCACCCCAAGGTGCCATCCAAAACTTATCCACACTTGAGTCGGGCACTTCTTCTCAAAATGATATTGAGTATTTAATAATTACACCATCCAAGTTTGTAAATTCTTCACTTAAACTCAGTGAATTAAGAAGTTCAGGTCGCTTACTGCGCTCAATGAAAACGGGAGTTGTTGAAGTTGAAAAAATATTTATGCATTATAGTGGTGGTCGGGCGAGTCCATTAGCAATCAGAGATTATTTAAGACATGTTCGTTCTCTAACAGGGGCTAGTTTAAAATACTTATTACTTGTAGGTGATACTCATTACGATGTGAGAAATTTATTAGCCAAAGATGTTGATATTCATGTTCCTATATATGAATTCGAGGATTACGCCACAGACGATTTCTATGCAATTCTAGACCCGGGTGAGTATTTGTTAGGCATGAATTATTCCCTCGACCTGGCGGTAGGTAGGCTTCCTGTTTCAACGACAGCCAACATGGATGATTATTTGGATAAACTCAGTAACTTTTCTGAAAAAGGTGTGATGAATCAAGGCTTTTGGAGAAGTCAAATTTTGCTCTCAGCTGATGATTTTGCTCAGAATGGTAATGCCGATAATATTGGTGCCGACCACATGAAAAACAGTGAGATTGTATCAAAGACTATTGAGAATGAAAATCCATGGTTGACTCAAACCAAAGTTTATATTGATGATTACGCCTCTGATGCTAGTTTTCAAAAACCAACCGCTCAACAGGATATAATTAGAAAGTTAGATCATGGGCAATTGTTTTTTAATTACTTTGGGCATGGTTCAAGTGACCAAATTGCTGATGAGAATCTCTTTAATGATTTATCAGTTAATCAAATTCGAAACGAATACAAAACACCAATCTTCTCAGCCTTTTCATGTACTGTCGGTCGAGTTGATAGAATTAACGGGACCACCCTTTCACAAGAGCTTTTTAATGAAGGCTTAACTGGTGCCATTGCAACTGTGGCTGCGAGTCGCAGTACTTATAATTCTGACAATAGAGAAATGGCCTCGGTATTTTTCGAAAACATGTTTGATTTTTCTAAGGATTTATTGCTTGGTGAGGCGCTGAGAAAAACGAAAGAAAGTATTGCTCAAACAGGCAATACCGCTGACCGTTGGAATGCTGAGAAGTATATCCTTTTGGGTGAGCCGGTATTGACCATTCCCAAGCCTCGATTAGAAATTAATTTTGAATCTCTCCCTGATACTATCCAAGCACTTGAGAAAGTACAAATACGAGGACAAGTCACTGGCGCCTCTAAGTCAGGTAAAATTTATTTAAAAGTCAATGAACAAGCTTCCATAAGATTTTACCCAGGCTTAAATGAAGGCACCTTTGATGATGTCTATGTACAACAGTCAGGTAAGACTTTGTACGCTGAAGTTTTAGGTTTTAAAAATGGTGAATTTTCCACAGAATTTATCACTCCTCGTAAGTTGAGCTTTGGTGATACAAATGCAGTAATTCAAGCTTATGCTTGGGAGGATAAACAACCTTATTATGGTGCTGTAGCTAAGTCAGGTATCTCTCTCAATGGAACATCTAGTGATGCGTCTTCAATAAAAGATAATGAAGCCCCTATCATCAAAGCATACCCTTGCGATGTGAATCCGGTGACGACGGGTTATTATGGTTCAGAGATTGAAATATCATCTCCGGCTTGTATTGAATTCGAAGTGAGTGACGAAACCGGTATAGACTTGTCTGAAGAAGTAGATGAAGGTGTGACGGTGGAAGTCTCTGAAATTTATACAAGACAACATGCGAATTTTGAAATTTTACAAGGTAAACGCGCGACCTTTAGATTAGAGCTTGGCATCAGTGTAGCACCTGGTGAATATACACTTGAAGTTCGCGCACTAGATATATTAGGAAACTTTAATTCACACCAATGGCTACTTAAGCTCAGTAACGAATCCGTCCAGCTATTGACTGACGTCTATAATGTCCCTAACCCAATGAAAAAACGAACACGTTTTTTCTTTAAAACCCATTCAAACTCTGAAGTAAAAATCAAAGTATTTGATCAAAATGGGCGTCTTGTTCGTATTTTAAATAATGCAGTGAGTGGAGTGACTGTGTTCAATGGGCGTGATCGATATGGCCGTAAATTAGCCAATGGGGTCTATTTTTACAAAGTGATTACACGTCGAATTGATTCAAAAGGTCTTCAAGTGAATGAATCTAAACTAGAGAAGTTATTGATTTCTAGATAATTGTGCCGTACTTTGTTATTTTTGTCTAAAGTATTAAACCTTTGACTTTAAAAATCTGGAAATCATTATGGATTTAAGACAACGCGATCCCTTTGAAAGAAAATTTGCTGAACTGATTGTCAGATTTCGTGCAGTTGGGTTTCTAGGGGTTTTAGTGATGCTGGTTTGGCAAAACATCTCTCAGGCCGCTTTATATCGGGGCTTTTGGGCGGGGATGAGTAGTCAAACAAAATTGACAATGGATTATTTCTTCGCTGGGCACTACGATGTCCGACCTATTTTTCAAGTATGGGGTTACGAACACATCTGCTTCACGGCGGTATTTTGCATTCTTGTTATCGTGGCTTTAATCCGCAAACAATGGGGTGCTCTTTCGGTTTTGTTCATGAGCTCGGCTTTACTGAAATTGACATTTGCCCACACTTTAGAGTTTTCTGAGCATATAGTCTGGGTGATCCCGGCAATAGGCTTTGTCATTGCAATAATCTCCCGGGCCGCCAAATACCCTTGGGGGACTTATTTGGGCTCATGGCTCTTAGGTATCTCGGTAGCCTTTATTCAGCTTGCACTTCTCATCTCCCAGCTTAGAATCAATCAATTCACCGGTTTTACATTCTGGATGACAAGTCTTTTGGTTATCTCTGGATTTATGATGGCTCATCAAGTTTGGCGGATGTTCAAACTAGGCCAAGGCCTCAAGGTTGGAAGTAATACCGGTGTGATTATCCAGTGGTTTATTCATGATTTTAAATTTGCTACGATGACATGGTGTGGCATATTAATTCTATTGTCTTTGAGTTTCATCCCGGCTCTTAGCATTTCGCCTATTTTTAGTCTATTTTATTTGATGGCAGCGGTCCAGATGGCGGTCCTTCATTTAATGATTTTCCCAATGATTTTAAATGTTTTAGGCGTCTTTCCTCAGAAGTTCTAGATTAAAAAGTGATAATAAAATTGATGATGAAAGTTCATAGTAGATGAAGCTAACCCGCAAAACAGACTATGCTTTAAGGCTCCTGACTCGTTTAGCGCGAGGTGAGCAGTCACAAGTATTACCTACTCGCCTTATCGCAGAATCTGAGGATATTTCGCTTAAATATCTTCAATCAGTGGCTTCTCAACTTGTCGCTTCTGGTTTAATTGAGTCCGTCCCTGGAGCCAAAGGCGGTAATATTCTTGCCAAACCAGCCAATAAAATCAGCGTTCTAGATGTCATTGAAATCATGGAAGGTCAGCTTGCTTTGATGGATTGTATGGAGCTTTCCACAAATTGTTGTGAATTTCAAGGCTGTGGAATTCATGGGCTATTAGGTCGAGCTCAAATTGCGATGAATGAGGTTCTCTCTTCCGAGTCAATCGCTGATTTGGCCGGATGCCCCGTCTCCAACGAAGTTTCAATTTAGACATCACCATCCAATACCTCGACATCTCCACTTAAAGAGGTCAAACAAGCCCTCTTATCTCCAAATGTGAGTGATTTGATTGATGAAAAGAGATATTATTGGGTTTCCTAGTATTTAGTTTTTGACTTAATTTGCTCGAAAGCCTTTTGTACTTGCGAATGCCACTATTTTAGCTATTTTAACTGAAAATTTTATTTCACCTCACACTCTGGGAAAACTATGAAATTACACGAATATCAATCAAAAGCTGTGCTTAAAGCTGCTGGACTTCCAGTACCTCCAAGCATTATGGTGAAAACTGCAGGCGAAGTAGAAGCTGCACTTGCTAAAATTGGCATGACTACTGGTCTTGTCAAAGCACAAGCCCACACAGGTGGTCGCGGTAAAGCTGGCGGAGTCAAGTTCTTCAAATCTGTTGAAGAAGCTAGAACTCTTTCTGAGCAAATCATTGGAATGAACCTTGTGACCAAACAAACTGGTGAAGAAGGTATCTTAGTAGAAGCAGCTCTTTTAGAAGCTCCTTCAAACATTGCTACTGAACTTTATGTTGCAGTAACAATTGACCGTGCACTAGGTGCACCTGTTGTGATGATCTCACAAGAGGGTGGTATGGAAATCGAAGAAGTTGCAGAAGCAACTCCTGAAAAAATCTTAAAACAATATCCACCAATTGATACTGGTGTCTCAGCTGAGCTTGCTGCAGAAGGCGCTGCTTTTTTAGGTCTTACTGGCAAGCAAGCAACTGATTATGCTGATGTTATCGTAAAACTTTTTAACGTCTTTGTTGATGGTGATTGTAATCTTCTTGAAATCAACCCACTTGTTGTGACTGAAGAAGGAGATCTTGCAATCCTTGATTGTAAATACGACATTGATGACAACGCTAATTTCCGTCAAATGGAAACGGGTGGAGATCCTGAATCGGGCCTGAATGCTGCTGAAATTGAAGCAACTAAATGGGGCATGTCTTACATCCAACTCGATGGTAACATTGGTTGTATGGTAAATGGTGCTGGCCTTGCAATGGCCACTATGGACATCATTAAAGAAGTTGGGCAAGAGCCTGCAAACTTCCTAGATGTTGGTGGTTCTGCAACTGAAGAAGCAGTAGCAAAAGCATTTGAATTGATCACTTCTGACAAAAAAGTCGAAGCCATTCTTGTGAACATCTTTGGTGGAATCATGAAATGTGACATCATCGCAAATGGTGTTGTAGCTGCGGTCAAAAAAGTTGGCTTAAACGTTCCTCTTGTAGTACGCCTTGAAGGTACTAACGTCAAAGAAGGACAAGAAATCATTAACAATTGTGGCTTGAACATCATTTCTGCTACTACAATGGCTGACGGCGCAACTAAAGTTGCTGCAACAATCAAATAGGGAATTAAGACAATGGCTATTTTAATCAACGAAAATACAAAATTAATTACCCAAGGTATTACGGGTAAAGCTGGTCTTTTTCACTCTCAACAGTGTCGTGCTTATGGTACAAATGTTGTTGGTGGTGTTAATCCTAAAAAAGCAGGAACCGAAGTAGATGGTTTCCCAGTTTTTGGATCAGTAAAAGAAGCAATTGATAAAACAGGCGCAAACGCGACTATGATTTTTGTACCACCTCCATTTGCGGGTGCTGCAATCATCGAAGCTGCAGAAGCTGGCATCGAACTTATCGTTGCAATCACTGAAGGCATCCCTGTTATGGACATGGCTAAAGTGAAAAAAACTCTTGAGAAATACAACTCGATACTACTTGGACCAAACTGTCCAGGGCTCGTAACTTCTGGTGTTTCTAAAATTGGTATCGCGCCTGGTGCTATTCACTCAAAAGGCCGTATCGGTGTGGTTTCTCGTTCAGGGACTCTTACATACGAAGCAGTCAACCAAACTACAGCAAATGGCCTTGGTCAAACAACTGCAGTGGGTATCGGTGGAGATCCTATCCATGGTCTAGATCACATTGACATCGTTAAAATGTTCAACGAAGATCCAGAAACAGAAGGCATCGTTCTTATCGGTGAAATCGGTGGTTCAGGTGAAGAGCTTGCTGCTGAGTACATCAAAGCTCACGTGAAAAAGCCTGTTGCTGCATTTATCGCTGGTCAAACAGCTCCAAAAGGTAAACGTATGGGACATGCTGGTGCAATCATTGAAGGTAATGCAGGAACTGCAGAGTCTAAAATGGAAGCACTTGAAGATGCTGGTTGCTATGTTGCTAAAACTGCAGCAGACATTGGTGACAAGATGATGGAAGCGATGAAAGCTGCCGGACTTGCTTAAATCTTTTAAAGGGTTCTTTTGAAGAGCCCTTTATTTTTCTCATTTTGAAAGCGTTGTTTTTTAAATGAATTTTATACAAAATGAAGGTGACAGTCAGTTACCCAAAATGGGAATCTTCCCAATCTGTTTTTAACACATAATCGGAGTATTATCATGGCTAGAAAAAAAATCGCACTAGTTGGAGCCGGACAAATCGGTGGAACAATGGCTCTTGTCATTGCACAAAAAAATCTTGCAGACGTATTACTTATAGACATTGCTGAAGGCATGCCACAAGGGAAAGCGCTTGATATTCAAGAAGGCCGTTCTGTAATCCCTACATCTTCAAACCTTTCTGGAACAAACGACTATGCTGACCTTGCTGGTTCAGACGTTGTTATCGTAACAGCTGGTCTTCCTCGCAAACCGGGTATGTCTCGTGATGATTTACTTGATGTTAATTTTGGTATTATCAAATCAGTAGGCGAAGCGATTAAAGCAAACGCACCTGAGGCACTTGTGATTGTTGTGACTAACCCTCTTGATGCAATGGTCTATGCTATGCAAAAAGTAACTGGTTTTGCTGCTAACAAAGTAATCGGTATGGCTGGTGTTCTTGATTCTTCACGTCTTGCTTGTTTCATCGCTGATGAGCTCAATGTTTCTGCTGAAGATGTACATGCACTAGTTCTTGGTGGCCACGGCGATACAATGGTAGGCATCTATGGTGGCTGTTCTGTAAATGGCGTTCCTCTTTCTGATCTTATGACAAAAGCAAAATTCGACGAGCTTGCTGCACGCACTGCAAAGGCTGGTGGCGAGATTGTTGCACTTCTCAAAACAGGTTCTGCATTCTATTCTCCAGGTCTTTCTGCTGTTCATATGGCTGAAGCATACATCCAAGACAAAAAGTCTGTCGTCACAGCAGCTGTTCAACTTAACGGTGAATACGGTGTTGATGCTGGTCTTTACTGTGGTGTTCCTTGTGTGATTGGTGAGAATGGCGCTGAGCGTGTTCTTGAAGTAACAATGACTGCTGATGAGCGCAAAGGTTTTGACGTATCTGTAGATGCTGTTAAAGAACTTGTTGCTTGGGTTGATAACAAAATTGCTAACGCTTAGTTTAAGCCAATCAATTTGTTAAACAATCTTCTATGAAGTTGAAAAGCCACTCAGTTTAATATTGAGTGGCTTTTTTTATACCTAGTTTTTGACTCATCAATTTCGCAACTTTTTTTATTCAATATTGGCGTTAATAATTGCTTTCAAATCAAGTTGAAAAATGTCTTTAGAGTTTTGTAAACCATGGTTGTCAGGAACGACTTTCAAAACGGTATCATACAGAGTTGAGTATTTGAGTGAGCCTTCGATGGGTACAATAGTATCTTGATTTCCATGGATGATTCGGATAGTTGAACTTGGACAATTTGGTTTGTATGTTGACACAGTGTATGATTCTAATGATTTTAATTTATTAGCATCTACTGACGGGAAATTTATTCCACCTGGTTTATGTTTAATGCTAAGGGCTCCAATAGCTATCTGATTCATATATAGTGCTGGAGCTAATAAAAGTAAGCCGGATATATTTTTGATAGACGCAGATACTGCACAGACATACCCACCCATACTCGACCCAATAAGAATAGTGTCCTTTGAAATTTGGTCACTTGCCAGAAGTCGATTCACTCGCGCATCTGGATCTTCTAGGTCTCTATAATCAATGGGCTCATGGAGTTTAAGTTCAAAACCTTGATCCAAATATTGCTGTACAACTTCTTGAATCCACTGGTACTTGATTCCAGTTGGTTTGCCCTCTTTACCATGACAAAAAACGATATTCATCTAATATCCTTGAATTAGAATTTCCATGCAACGAAACGAGTTTTTTTATTTCCTTGACCCATGTCGATTGTACGGGCGTATTTGACGCCAGCCTTTCTAAGATAAGCATAGATGGGTGGTATGCTTTCTTCTTTAGATACAAGGGCAGTAAACCATTCAACTTGTTGAGCGAATTCTTTGGATTCAAAGACCATTGATTGGATGAATTTTCGTTCACCCCCTTCACACCAAAGTTCGTGTTCCATACCGCCAAAGTTAAGGGTAGGAGGAGCATCTTTCTTTGATACGTTTTCCCATGGTTTTTTGTTGTTTTTATTTTTGTTGACCTTTAGGTTGCGAACTTTACGTTGACTACCTTTGCGCGCTTCTTCTGCAGAAGAGTGAAAAGGAGGGTTACACATCACAAAGTCGTATTTTTCACCTGGCTGGATGATACCTTTTAGCATACAATTGGGGTCGGTTTGATGACGTAATTCAATTTTGTCTTTAAATTGAGGATTTGAATCTAAGATGTTTTGAGCAGATGCCATTGCTTCAGGATTAATCTCAGAGCCTACGAATTTCCAATCATATTCTGCAGATCCGATAAGCGGGTATATACAGTTAAAGCCTATACCAATATCAATCCCTTTGATATCCATGCGGGTATAATCAATTAAGTCTGCCAAATGGTGAATATAATCTGCACGACCAGGGATTGGAGGACAAAGAGCTCCAGCAGGAACTTTCCAATCTTTGACAAGATAATGATGTTGAAGAAGTGCTTGGTTGAGTAGCTTTACAGCTTGCGGATTGGAGAAATCAATCGAGTCAACTTTGTATTTATTCGGTGCCACAAAAGATTTTAAAGCCGGAACTGTCTCCCCTAAGACTTTAAAATCATAAGAGCCTCGGTGTTGGCTTCTTGGGTGTAACATTGTTTTGTCACCAAGTTCTTTAGCCTTAGGCTTTTGAGATTTGTTTGAAAGCTTAAATCTGACATTCGGATTGATGTACTTTTTGGGCCCACGTTCGGAATCCGAATAGACCGGCTTATCCTTATCTCGGTCTGGGCGAGATTTGTGATAGGGGCGAGAATCTTGATCGGGTTGGTCTTCTTTATAGTCACTCATAATTGATCATACTTTGTGGCAATGCCTTTAGATTTTGATATTGGATATTTTAAAGCATTGGCTTCTATCTTGTCAAGCACTGCCTTTTTAATATCAATTTGAAACGATTCAGCTAGTAGGAAAGTGTATGCAAGAACATCGGAAATTTCCTCGCTGACTCGCTGAGTGTCAACTTGTTGTGATTCTTCTGAAGATTTCCATAAAAACAATTCTTGTAATTCAGCAGCCTCAATCGAGATGGCACTGGCTAAATTTTTGGAATCGTGAAACTGTTCCCAATCTCGCTCGTCGCGAAATTGAAGTAATTTGTTGGTTATTTCTTCAAAAGCATCCATGAATTACTTGAGCTTAGAAAGCGTTGCGATTAAGCTTAATTTGATCTCTTCACAAAGCTCAGTAGAAGCAAGTTCGTATTTTGAGAAATTATTGATAATCTTGTGACCAGGTAATTGACCGACATGCCAACCATACACCTCACAAAGTGGGTCACGAGTCTTAACATAACCATTGTGAGAAACTGAATTACTTAACAAGCGCACTTCATCAAAAGCAGCATACTTGGTCAGTGAAGTCAAATCAAGCCCACGGTTGAGTAGAAATGAATTAATTGCCTTGGCGTTGGTGAGGGATTCCGTCACCTTTTTAGTTGGTTGAAAAGCAGCAATTACCATCAATTTGATACGTAGTGATGCTTGAGTGTACAATGAAGTGATAGCAGCTTTAGCTAGAATAGTTTGTAACTCAAGAGTCTCACCGTCCGACTGATCATCAATTTGAACAAGTGTCAAAATAGATGAAACCGCCTGGGTCTCAAGGGTTGAAAATGCTTTGATGTTAGTGAAAGCGAGATCTTTATCAAAATCTGGAGACATAGCATACTTTTTCGTTAAATTTTATTCCTTTAAAGATAGCTAAAAAAGGGAGAAGTCCCGATGGCTTCTCCCTTTGATGTGAATGAATTAAAAGCAATGGCCTAAATTTTTTCAAATACTGATTCTTCAACTAAAAATTGATCTTGATAATGAAATATATGGCCATTGAACCAATAAATTCGGTCTTTTTTTAACTTTGTTCAAAATAGGAGCCTCACTGATGTCTAAGCTAAATATCCAAGAATTATATCAACAGTCCATCGAAAACTTTCAAGAAGGTTCGACTGAGCTTGCTTTGGAAATTGCTCATAAGATATCATCTGAATCTTATAGTGAAGACATTGGTTTTTTGGAAATGGCTGAACTCTATGCTGGTCTGGGCAAATTTGAAAAAGCGTATGAACTATTAGAAGCTAGTGGACAAGAAATTCCATTTTCAAATATGCAATTGAGTTATGTTAAGTTCTTACATGACCAAGAAACCTATGATCTTTGGTTTTTTAAAGTACTCCAAGATACTAAGGATATTATGCTTCAAATTGAGACACGGACGGCTGCTTATGCTGATAAAACTGATAAAGAAATTGATAGCGCCGAACGATTCTATTTTGATAAATTAGATGAAATTAACGAATTAGATATGAAGGTTCGTCTTGGCCGAGTTGAGTATTTCGGTTAACACAGGAGATTAAGTACCTCTCTTTACAAATCTATGAGAACAAATTCTATCTACTCCTGGCTTCGCACTCATTATTTCTAGTGCAATCACCGATATTGTGAATTTGGATAAGAGGAATTTAAATAAGACAACAACTATTCAGTCAGAGTCATTAGGTGTTTATGAAAGGTCAATTGGCTATGGTATCCCGGGGTCCTAAAGTATTTATGCTGAATTTTAAATTGAATTATAGCCATTGCTTAAAAGGCAGTTGTTCATTTGAACAGCTGCCTTTTTTTAAAAAATAAACGAACGATCACAACAATCTAGTGACCATCCCTATAGCTGAAAGGTGATGAGCTTCTCAACGACCTTATCCACCCAAACACCATCATTATCAAGACGCCTTAAATCATAAGGTGTAATCTTGTCAGGATGAGCTGCTATGTATTCAGCCAAGTACTTCTGGAATGTTGAATTAAGTAGTAGGGAGTTGGATTGATTGAGCAGAGTTGAGACGTCAATATTTAATTCGGCGGCAGTCCTGGTGGTGGCTTCTTCGAGTGCTTCTACGATATTGTGATAATTTGATTTTACTAAAAATACATACTCAAAATCCTCAGAGAAAATCCTTGAATACAATTTGGTTTGAAGAGAATCAAGATTTAATTCAACTAGAGTTTCATTTTGATCTGTTGATTTTTCTACCAAGTAATGGGAGAAAGGAGAAATGATGTTGTTTTTACTTGAGTCAAAATTTGTGGGTTCAATAATTATACTGAGGTCACGATTGATGACTTCAAGGATAAATACTTCTGTCTTTGGATCGAAATCATTACTCACAATTTGATGATTAAATTCACCCTCCCAATTTGTTTTAAAAGCATCAATACTATCTAAATTGGAGTTAAGAACCTTTAGTGATAGAGGGCCACGAGTGGACGATTGAATCACTTCGCCTGCAATGCTAAATTCGCTTTCAACTTCAGTACTAGTGACGGCGTCTCCTGCATCACTACATGCGACAAAAACACTTATGCTAAATAAGCCCGAAGTGATCCATTTCATTTGATTGGATAAATTTTTCATGGCATCTCACTTCCGTGTTTGGTGAGAGGGAAAAGTCCAAATACACCCTGATAGATGTGGTAGGACTCTTGTTTCTCTCTTAAAATCTCGTCAGTTGCGGACTCTGATAATCTTATAATTTTTTTGCGAACCGACTTAATGTCTTCTCTGATTTCAGCGAATTGCTCGTCGGTAAGAACTGCATTGATGGCTGAGACATCACGAACATTATTGTCAAATCGTTCCATGGATTCCATGGCAAGATTAATATTCGTCTGTAAATAATTCCTATAGTGAAGTGAATTGAATGTTTTCTTTTTACTGACATGTGGAGTCGAAGCTGTATAGTTACCGCCGACTTTTTTGGAGACCATATTGAGCTTGACAAGCAGTTCAATGGAGTCTTTGGCTTCATCTTCACTGATGCTCGGGCAAAGACTAGCAGCTAGGGTTTTAAAATTTCCTTGAAAATCTTTGAGTAGAAGTAATTCACGAATAGCAGCGTGATACCACTTGTTGAAATACTCAAATCGGTCTACGTCCAGGATTTCTGAAGGACATTCTTGGAAGGTTCTCAATTTATCATAAATACGAGTTCTTTCTTCGTGAGTACCGGCTTGACTGAATTTGACCAGCAGTTCAAAAAATATCTCTGACCTGGGGTCAAGATCAAGTATTTGGCATAACTTGAACATCTGAGTTTCGTTTATGTTCTTGCGACCGGCGATGACATCAGAAACCCAACCCGCAGAGCTTTCACCAATTTTCATGATGATATATCTTTGCGAATACTTCTTATCCTCATCCTTGAGTGCCTTCAAATAGTCCTTAAGGAAAAGACGATAATCAGAATAATGGAAAATAAGGGGAAATGCAGTCATTTTCAATCTTTCTTAGAGGTCAATCTTACTCTAGAGATAAGATACCATTTTATTTGGTGAAACCTTCAAATTGTGCTTCAATTCTGCTCCTTAAGGGGGAGCAAAATTAATTTGGGTCCTTTTAAATGGAATGAGACAATCAGTCTATGCTTTTAGTTTTTTTAGTTTGGTGGATCACTGTTTTCGTACTCAAGGCGCACTTACACTTGGTTTTTTGGACTTCAGAATCTAGTTTAGCTCTGACAAATATCCCCAACTGAGAGTTCTTATGATTCGCGCCTTATTTGCCATTATCATGATAATGACATTCATCAATACCAAGATACATGCAACTGTGCAGGATCATTTAAGTGAATCAGAGTTTGACGCATTATTTCCTATGAGAACCACTGATAATTGTTTGGCAGCGGGCGCAAATACCACTTATACCTATGCTAATTTTATTTCTGCGGCATCTTGGTTTCCTGACTTTGTCAATGAAGGAAGCGTTGATGATCAAAAACGAGAGCTTGCGGCGTTTCTTGCTCAAACATCTCATGAAACGGGTGGTGGTGGAGTCACTGGGGGTTATTGTTATACCAAAGAACTCTATTGTCAAGCAAATGACTGCTCTAATGCCTATTCGGCTCCAAGTGGAATTTATCCATCTACGGCGGGTAAAATATATTATGGACGTGGGGCGATTCAATTGTCATGGAATTATAACTATGGTAAAGCTTCCCAAGAACTCACAGGAAGTGCCTCGACTCTTTTAAATAACCCTGAAATTGTGGCGACCTCTGATTGGGCCTTTAAAACGGCAATATGGTATTGGATGGACAACACAGAGACAAGACCTTCACCTCATAGATTAATCACTGGTCTAGCCACAGGGGATACTCGTGGAAATACTTTTGCAGCAGTTACCAATGCAATAAATGGAGGCTTAGAATGTCTTGGTGGCCCCAATCAAGATAAGCAAGACTATCGCATTGCCTATTATGAGAAATATGTTCTTGATTTGGGGATATCACTCAAACCAGCATCATCTAACTTGACTAATTCACAATATTTAAACTGTTCGAATCAACCTACTTTTCACACTAGCAATTGGTTAAATCAAAATCTTGAAACCAATATTTGTCTCAATGGTAATTGTGGGAGCTCAAGCACTTTAGCTTCGAGCTCGGCTATTTCTTCTAGCTCTGTGATGAGTTCATCGAGTCGCCCTGTGGATGCTGTTTGTGAAAGAACAGCAGTCGCCGACAGAGGATTTAATTTTACTAATGGTGACAGTACCATAGCAGGATATCAAATAAATAATTATACATCTCAAGGTGGTCCATTTACTGCTGGCGAAGAGATAATACCAGCAGGTGAAGATTGTAATTTATCGGTGATACTCGATGGTGAACTCGACGATTGGAATTTGTATAGTACAACGAATTGGGCTGGGTTGAATAAATCTGATGTGGGGATTGAAAAAATCACCTGGGTGGTCATTTCTTCTTCGAGTATGGTGAGTTCGAGCTCACTCGCCTCTTCTTCAAGCTCAGCAATGAGCTCCTCAAGTTTGGCGATGAGTTCATCAAGTCGCCCCGTTGAAGCTGTATGTGAAAGAACTACTGTACCAGATAAGGAATTTAATTTTACAAATAGTGATAGTACTATCGCAGGATATCAAATGAATAATTATGTCTCTCAGGGTGGTCCATTTAGTCCTGGTGATGAGATTGTGCCAGCAGGTGAGGATTGTAATATATCGGTGATACTCGATAGTGAACTCGACGATTGGAATTTGTATAGTACAACGAATTGGCCTGGTGCAAATAAAAATCAAGTACGTGTTGAAAAAATCACCTGGGTTACAAGTTCTTCTTCAAGCTCGGTGATTGATACGACTTATACAAATGACTCTACTTATTCTCAAGGATATGAAATAGTTATTGTTATTGATAGTGTAGTTGATGGTAATTTAGACACTTTGGCTACAACGGTAAGAGATTCAATTGTCTATGATACTTTGTTTGTGGCCCAAGATAGTTTAGCTGATGGAGTGAGCTTCTGGAACAATTTAGATACAGTTTTATCAAATAGTTCTGTTGAGGTCAGTCGCACAGTGGATAGATTGGTGATTAGTGATGTGAGCACATCTCTAACTCCTCACGAGGAGTTGATCCAAGAGAGTCTAAAAACATATGTAGTTCATGATAATATTCTCTACCTTCAATCAGATAAAGTCTTTCAGGTAGTGATTGTCAATTTATTGGGAGTCCAAATGAATGTCATTATGGCTGATGGAAAATGGGATTTAAACAACCTCGCCCCCGCAAATTACTTTATTAAAATATTCTTTCAGGATAATGGCTCAATAAGGGAAGTTGAGACATTTAAAATATTAGTCGAATAGAAGTATAAAGTCACTGAATTAAAAAAGCTTTACCTGAAGATAGGGTAAAGCTTTTTTTAATGTTTAAATTGATGATTTCATAAGCCTCGGGAAATGCTTGATCTCCATTGATTATTATAAAATCAAGCATGAACTTCATTATCCTAGAATAATGAATGGAGGAGATGTTGTTTAGAATCGATTTTTCAAACCTTTGAACAAAAATGGTAGACACATTAATTAGTTTAAAAAACTGAGAACACTACTTTTTTAGAAGCATAGACTAATTGAATGAGAGGTTCTTCATCTGGGAATTCAGCTAAGCAATTGATTTTTCTAGGTGGACTTTGTGAAGAGACTAGAGAAAATAAATTATTGTTTATACTGCGTCTGTAACCGCAACTAGGTAAAAATATTTTTAACTCAAAGTTGGTGTAAGCTCTAATCCTTTTAAGTTAATACCTGCATTGATAATAGTTTCTAGATAATTAAAGTCAGCAGGAGTTTGAATTGGCTCCGTAGAAAATGGAATATCAATGATGTCGAGTTTCTTCAAAACAGTTTGACTAGACTTAATGACAATATCTGCACCTATTGTGGTAACAGAGGCATAGAAATTATTACAATAGTATATAATAAAGATAGAGCGATTAAAAGAAGTTAGACCCAGTCTTCTAAAAACTCTTTGGCGTCTTCGAAAGCTGGTAATTTGTTTTCCCAATGCTCAAGTTCTTCAAGTAAAGTGGGTGCTTCATTTTCCAGATAAGTTTCCACTTCTTCATACTGAGTGAGTTCATCTAAAAGACTGAGTTGATTCGTAAAAATCGCTAAACCAATACAGCTGAGCTCATGGTTGTTCCCCATAACAACTCGGACCATGTTGTCGGCTTCTAATTGACCACTTTGAAAAAAGTGAGTGAGTTCAATAGGGTCAACACTATCTTGAAGAGTTTCAATAAGAAGTTCAGTTCGACTGTCGTGAATCATCTCAGCTAGAGATTGTTGACACTCATTATAATTATCAATAGGAGAAGTCCGAAATTTCAAAGTTTTGGCTGCTTCGACTCTTTTGGTGTCTGCTTGATCATCAATACACGCTGAACAAGTGATTTTACGATCCTTGACTTTATAAGATGCTGAGCCCGGAGTGAAGTCCTGATTACAAGAATCACATTCGGTAATTGCATCCGAATCAATACAGCTTCGACAGATAAATTCGGTAGTTTCTTCTTGACAAATTTTGCATTGACCCATTTGAGACTCCTGTTTTTTTTAAAGTAAGTTTTTTTAAGACGAGAAAATCAATCAATATGGGAAATTGAGATATTTCTGATAATAATGAGATGGTTTCATGTTACCAATTTGCCTATTGGTCTTGCAGTTTATTGCAACTAGGCTAGTAATTAGGGCCATAAGCTAAGGCCATGCAGTGACAATATCAATAGTAATCTCAGGTTGAACTCTGGTCTCAAAATAGGCTTTTAAACCTGAGACAAAGAAAACGCGCGAAGCGGATGTAAATCCAAAGCTCATGATTTGATCCTTGGCCTTTTACTTATTTCAATTCCCCACAAGTCTAAGTAATCTCTTAAATCTCTTTGCATTAACCATGGAAGTGCGATGGTAAACCCATCATTTTTAGTGATATTAGCAACTTGACTAAAGAGGTGGTTAGAGAATCTAAGATTTGCTTTTGAAGGTCCCAATCTCTTTCATTATTGTCAGCAGAGCTATAAGCTCTTTGAATCCCGTGTCCGAGGTCGTGAATATCACCGTGACCACTAGAGTCAAAAGCCCAAAACGCGGACTTAGTCTAAAAGTTGTTCATAAGGGCACTCTTGGCAGCCACTTTCACAGCAACTACCACGTTTGAGGTGATGCCATTTACTAAAGACAAAGTTTCCAACTGTACTGATTTCATAATCAATTCCTTCAATGAGTTTGTGAGTTTTACCTAGCTTAGCGATGGTGGATTTTTTCTCGGCGGTGATGTTTTTCAAATAATCTTTGATCTTTAATTTCGTTTGTTGCTCGAGGCATGAAGGACACCAACAATTTGACTCTGAGTCATTCGAGAAAATATGAGGTAAATCTATGCACCAACAAGCTTTTTTGGAGTTTGCTTCACAGCCGAATTGAGCCTGGCAATTCGGGCATGTTTTTGATTTCTGTTTAAATTGGTCAAATATCATAGTAATTATAAAGCCTCACTAAAGTCATTATAGCTTTATTAACGTTTTAATGGTATACTCATATATAACCTCAACTGTTGGATCAATGATGACAAAAAAAGAGAGAGTATTTCATGCAATATTATTTGAATTACTTGCGATTCTTTCGTTTGTGCCTATTGCTATCTACTTGACCGATCAACACCCAGGTCAGATGGTTTTTTTGTCTTTTACCTTATCAATTATAGCGATGATATGGAACTACTTATATAACATTCTTTGTGATAAATTATTGGGACCTGAAAGGCTTGAAAGATCTTTCAATATTAGAATTTTACATGGAATGGGATTTGAGTTTGGCATGATGATTATGTCATTTCCCGTAATTATGTTTGTACTTGATATGGACCTTTGGTCTGTATTTTTATTGGATATAGGAGCTGTGGTATTCTTCTTCTTCTATGCAATCGTATTTAATTGGATGTATGATATCGTGAGAAATTGGATTGTTAAAAGTGAGCCAGAAACCTAATTGACTTTTATCTAACTGCAAATACTCTGACAAGGCACGCCATCATCATTTCCGTCCAGC
>CAWVXU010000002.1:0-93093 GCA_963934255.1 uncultured Fibrobacterales bacterium | reverse complement strand
CGTTTATGACCCAAAATATTCCATGACGAACTACTCTTTGAAGTAGATAGGCAAACTTCCTGACCGGAAAGGGAGGAATCAGAAGCTTATTGGGATCGTCTCCAGATTTATACCCCTGAGGTGATTAATTAAAAGCCAACATTCCTTGTGATGTTGGTTTTTGTCGTTTATAGTCCCATTATAATTATGACAATTAAAAATCATTTAAATTAAAGTAATTTGAACTGGACACTATTCACTTTATCTTAAATATAGGAAAGTTTTTAGCAAGGTATTCTATGTATTCAATCACTTTGAACTCAACAGCAGGAGCTTTATTAGAAAATTACCATGAAATAGGAAAAAACCTGTTTAATTTGGGTCTAAATTTTTCTGATTAGCTCAAATCAACCATTGAAGAAAAATGTTTGTCAGAAAACATTGATATTTGCCATGTTTTGAATGAGTCAATTGTCTTTCAAATAGATGAGTCATCAAAACCTTGGTTGCCTCACTAGACACATGAGTTAAAAGAGTTAATTGAAAAGTGATTGTATCATAAAAGATACATTTTGACGAGTGCAAGACAATGAAACCAATCTTATACGCAGTAGTTAATACTAAAGGAAGGGTTAAACCCAACCTTCTTCAAGTTGAAGAAATTATTTTACGTCTATTTCAAAAACTATCAATTCCTATGTATCTAGAAGAAGACTTTGCTTTCCTGCGGTACAGATCTTATAGTATAACTTAACCTTTGCGAACAGCGAACCCTCACTTGATATTTTAAAAATAATCAACAATACTGAAAAGATTCATAACTCGATAAATTTTAATTTATGCAGGTTAAAAAAATTGACAAGTAATTTTACAGGTCTTCACGATGTATCAACAGAGTTTAAACAACTGTATAGTTTATTAACAAGTTGGATAATCAAGTTTGAAGATATTCATATATTGCAGACAACTATTTCGTTAAATTGATACTAAAGCTAGTCAAACATGATTCTCTATCTGTCTACACTCATTAGAAATCATGAATATGATTACTAGTTTGTAATTGGAGACAATTTAAACTTGAATAGTTTAGGGTCAAACTGCGTTAATAATTATATTTAGTTCATGAAAAAGTTTCTTGTTTATGTTTTTGCCATCCTTTATATATGGGTAAGCAACCCGATTTTAAATGCTGTTCTAACATTCAATTTAAATGAATCAGAAATCATTAAAAACCTTTGTGATGGCAGGTTTACTAAGGAAAACAAATGTCAAGGCATGTGTTACCTAAACAAAGAAGTAACTAACACCAGTAAAAATATTCCTGTACAAAGCTTTTTCCAATTTGAACTACCCTCGTACGTTCAATCTAATCAGTTAAATATATTCCTAAGTAAACGAGTATCAAGTTTTGATCACGAAGTCAAAATAGATAAAACGATCTTAATGTTTTATGATGTAGCTACGCCCCCACCTCGACATTTCCATTCAGTATAAATCATTTGTATACGCTATAAATTTATAGCGTATAGTATTTAAACTTGCTAGAGCCATTTGTAACAAGCCTGGCTAACAACGATATATTTAGCGTTGTTTAAAAACGTATTGAAATTCGTAAATTACGAATAAGGAAGAAGCATGAAAACGATTATTCTGACCATAACAGTATTTGTATTTATTGGATGTATTTCTGGTGAATCGGAAAATTATAATTTAACCACACAAGGTAATTTTGAATTACACTTTGACCATTACGTTGGCGACTCAGAATTAAAACTAGAAGAAACTAATTCTAAAGTTCTTAATTACAGAAACAATATAGACCAAAAGTATTCCCTAACTGAATTTGGTTATTACATCACGAATGTTAAACTCATACAGACAAATCAAAAAATTTGGAGTGATAGAATTCAGTCGTCTATACACAAGGAAGATGTTAAGGGGTTTTACCAAATAATTGAAAGTAAGCAAGAAACTAAAAAGTTAAAATTCCAGGGATTGAGAGACGGACAATATACTCAAATTCAATTTGATGTGGGTATTGCTGAAGAATTTGTTGAACAAGGTGCTCAAGGCGGAATTTTGGATCTAGCGAGTGGTGCATGGTTTTGGAATTGGAACTCTGGATATATAGGAATGAAAATAGAAGGTTATTCTGAGGCATCTACCCAGGAAGCAGATACCGACCAAATTGAAGGTGGCATAACATATCACATTGGTGGCTGGAGAGATATAGAGCCTATAGAAGGTGAGCCACCAATGAATGTGAATAACGTTATAACTATTGAACTTGATTTAACCCAAAACATAATAGTTAACCAAGGTTCGACCCCCATCGTGCACATAGTAGTAGATATTGCTAAAATATTAGATGGGGCTTCCATTGATTTTAGCCAAGAAAATCATATTGATATGCCCGGTCCTGGTGCAAGTCTTGCTAAACAGTTTAACAAAGCATTTGTTGTACATCATGTACACTAAAAATAAAAATTTAGGAATTATTATAATGAATACAAGAGTAATGATTAAAGCAATATTTACGATACTTATCCTAATTCAATCAATGGTTATAAATACATTTGGTTGTGATGTCTGTGGGTGTAAAGTTGGTGGAAGCTTGGCTGGCTCTGACATGGAATCTGATAAACACTATATTGGTGTAAGCTATAATTTCAACCAATACGAAACAAAAGTTGATTGGACAACCGAAAATAGGAACAGCGGCGGTAATTATTTAGCCAATGAATATTCAAAGGACAAGTATCACCAATTCGACTATTTGGTCAACCTAGCTATTAATGAAAAATTTAGAATTGCATGGAATCAACCTATTAAATATCAAACGGTAGTCTCAAGTGAAACTGAAGAAAGCTTATATGGTTTCGGCGACCCTTTATTTCAGATTCAATGGTTCATACTTACGTCCGAACCAGGCTATAAAAAAGTGATATCAAATCATTTGAGTAGTTCTTTGGGTGTTCAAATCCCCTTAGGAGAGTCCAACTCCTTTGATAAGAATGGGAATAAACACAATGAAAACTTTCAATTAGGCGTGGGTGCTCACGGGTATTACTCATCTTTTAAACATACATTGAGATATTTCAAATATGGACTTCACACAGAGGCTATGTATTTAATGAATTCAACTAATGCTTTAGAGTATAAACGAGGTGATCAAAAAAGCTTTCAAACCTCTCTGTTGTTTTATGATCAATGGCGCTACTATTCTTACAACATTAAACTTGGAACATCCTATGACCATAGTGGTAGAGATAAATCCTACGGCTTTTTGAAAGCTAATCGTGGCGGAGAGTCATGGTCTGCCATAACCTCTACTCAATGGAGATGGGATCAGTATACAATGCTTTTGGGACTTAGTATACCGTTGCTACAATCTTACCACATTGATGATAATGCATCACTATCAGGGGGAAGTAATTGGACTTTAAGTGTAGGGTACTATTTTAAGTAGCTTCAGGTATAGTATTAATTTTTCAAAAATAAGATCGTGACTAACATTTAATTAATGACGACGATTGTCCACGAATTTGAAGATTATACTTGGAATGAAAATGCCCTGTCAATGAAGAATCGTCAAGTTATAGAAAATGGAATAGACGGTTATGTTGGTACAAACATGGAAGTGATCATCAATTTTTATTACATGAGCATGGGTGTAGAGTTCCATTATGTAAATGCACAGACAGAGCGTAATAATGTGATCACAATGATATCACCTGTAGGTTTTAAACTTTAGTCAAACTTATAGTTTGAAATAATTGCTCAAGGAAAGCCTATGTTTACCTTTTTTATTCAGAGCCTACTTTGATGCAAACAACACCTTTGATGGGATGCACCACAAATTCTAAAACTAAACTATTGAAACCCATGTCAATATCACTCAAGATGTAATTGAATGTGTAAATGGCGCTTATAATCTTGGGTCGTTTTTTCAGATTTTTAATTTCGCGAGTGAAGATGTCTTCGCCTTCGTAGTCGCTTTCACCATAAGGGTTGGCTTTATTGGAAGGCAGTATCACAAGGTCAATATCTTAATCTATCCAATCAATACTGTTTAGATAATAGATTTTTTTATTTTCTTTTTCTGCTTGAAAGTAGAGTAGGTCGAGATTGGGTATTTGTAAAATATCTTCCTGAGAGTATACAAGTAGAGAGGTCGCATTTTGAAAAGACTCGTGATCTGTTATTAGCTCAACTAAATTTTCTGATTGTTGGAGACAAGCTTCTTTTTGTTGCCGAAGTTGTAGCTTCTCTTCTAGTTGACGTTTAGATATATCCACTTGCTCTTCAATTAGGGAGGGGCTACCTATCTCAACAGTCTTGTGAGTCGCAATTGTATTTCCCGACTCTGTAGATTCTTTAGTAATGTGAAATTTATGGAGTGAATCCAGTGCACTTTGCATGCCATCTTGAGTATAATAATCAATTTGCTCTTCTATATCAAATTGCCAATTACTTAGTTTGGACCTTGTTTTCTTCCACCATCTAATGGCTTGATTGACATCGCCCTTTTTAAAAAAGAGGCCTGCAAGAATGGCGACAATAGCGAATTCATCAAATCCTAAGCCATCAAATACGATTAAGCTTGGGTCTCTTCGTGTTCAATTTTTTTGACGATTTCAGTAGGTGCTTCAATTGACTTTTCAAGCTCGTTCTGAGCGTCTTTAAATTTTTTGAGGCCTTTACCTAATCCATCTGCGAGTTCGGGAATTCTTTTGGCACCAAAAAGTAAAACAACGATGCCGCCAATGATAAGCAGGCCTGGTATTCCAATACTTGAAAACATAATATTCCTCGATTTAAGCTGCATATAATCTAGTAATTTAGTTGTCACTTTTAGTGAGTAAGTGCGAGATTTGAGAGAAACATACCCCCCTTAAAGTTAATTAAGAGGCTTAAGCTTTAGAGAACCAAATTGTGATTAATCGCTGTTTTCGGCTCATTAAGCGCCTGAGTGAAATTGTCAATAGAAATTTTTTTCTGAACAATCTCATCATTAACTGATTTTGATAGTTTAGATTTACCACCACCAGATACGGTAGATTTAAATGCAGAACCATTGTTATAGAGGCCATCTTCTTTATCCTAATAATATCCTGCTTAGATCATTTCAGCAGAAGCATTAGATATCAATTGGTAGCCCAAGTGCGTGTGATCCAAAATAAAACTCACAATGAACCACTTACTAGGAATTGAATATTGAAATATTTTAGTCAATTTTCCAAGCTTCAGGACAAACAAGAGGTGGTATATTTGCCATACCCCGATGTGTGAGATGGTTCTTTTTGATCGGCAGTGTAGGAAACTTCAAGAGCGGTCTTGAGAGCTTCTAATGCAAATTTCAACAGGTTTTGAAAACAACACATGAAACAAACCGGCATTAGTAGCGCGATCCATGAGAGTATTCTGAAGAACACCTTGAGTTGTCTTCCAAGATTGTATCCAAGGGTGAGTCTACCCGAGTTTTCATGTATTTTGTTTGAATGAATAAAACAATATTTGAGAAGACTCTGAACACTACTGGAAATTTTGCTGGGTCCATTGTCATTATGCCATTCATGCGTATCAAAATGGCAATCTTGGTGATTTTAGGATATAGATAACGCCCGTTTGAGGGGTATTGTATTACTTTCTATGATAGAGAACAGAATAAGGATGTATTCATGTCAAGGCTTGGCAAAATAATTGAAAATATTGAAGACGCTCTTAAGCAGGTTCGTCCTGGTGAACGCTTATTTGTGGGTAGTGGTAGCTCAGCACCTCAAGGTATTTTGAGTGTGGTAGGTAAAAACCCAAAATGGTTCACTGACTCGGAAATTACCCATATTTCAACGACAGGCCCCGCTCCATATTGTGAGCCTGAGTTTAAGAACCACTTACGTCACAACGCACTTTTTATTGGAGGAAACACCCGACGCGCAGTGTGGAAGGGTGATGCTGACTATACGCCGATTTTTTTATCCGAAATACCACGACTTTTTAAACGTAAACGGGTAGCTATTGATATCTGTCTTATTCAAGTGGCTAAGGGAGTAAACGATAATATGTTTTCTCTAGGTGCTAATGTCGATGTTGTTCGGGCTGCGATGGAACATGCGCGAATTGTGATTGCTCAAGTTAACAAAGAACACCCATATACATTTGGGCAAAGTGAGTTATATCAAGACGAGATAGACTATTTGTGGTTTCACGATAATGCATTACCTGAGCATATTGTTGGACCTCTTGGGGATGTAGAAAATGCTATTGGTAGAAATACAGCGTCTCTCATATCAGATGGGTCAACTATCCAATTGGGTATAGGTAAAATCCCTGATGCGGTAACTAAGGCGCTCCATCACAAGAAAGACCTTGGTGTCCATACGGAGATGTTTTCAGATGGAATGGTAGATTTAATTAAATCAGGTGCAGTGACTGGACGCAAAAAATCTTCCGATGTGGGGCTTCATGTCACTTCATTCGTAATAGGAACTAAAAAGGTTTATGACTTTGTTCATAATAATCCTCAGGTTCGTTTTTATACATCTGACATTACCAATGATCCTAGTAAAATTTCTATGCACCATAAAATGACCTCAATTAATTCTGCCCTTGAGGTAGATTTAACGGGTCAAGTCGTAGCAGATTCAATTGGGAATAAGATGTATTCGGGAATAGGCGGTCAAGTTGATTATACACGTGGGGCTGCTCGTTGTGAAGAGGGCTTACCTGTTATCGCTCTTCCATCTACAGCCAAAAATGGAACCCTAAGTCGGATTAAATGTCTTTTGACGCCAGGCGCTGGTGTGGTGACTTCTCGTGGAGATGTTCATTATGTAGTGACTGAATATGGCATTGCTGACCTTTATGGTCGTACAGTTGAAGAGCGCGCATTATCGTTAATTGAAATTGCACACCCAAAATTTAGAGCAGAGCTTCTTACTGATGCAAAATCACAAGGTTGGATTCACGAAGATGTTCTTGAGTTTGAGCCCGATTGTTTTACTGATCAAAACTGGATGTCTGAAATAAAATTAGCAGATGGTCAAGAGCTTTGGCACCGTCCAATTAAACCTTCAGATGAGCGCGCCATTCAAGACTTTTTTTATAAACACAGCACAGACTCCATCTATCGTCGTTATGGTTACCATAAAAAAACTTTAAATCATGGTGAGATGGTTCAACGTATGAGAAATACAGATGAGCAAGCTGTCTTTGCGGCCGTAGGTGGCGCAGTTTGTGGTCGAACTATACGGGGCATTGGTCGTTTCGCAATCACCCCTGGTATTAGTGACTCCAATCAAAGACTAGGTGAAGTTGGTGTGATTGTCTCAGATGAATATCAAGGCAAAGGTCTTGGTAAAAAGATGTTGCAAAAAATGGAATCCTTTGCTCGCTCACGAGGGCTTGATGGATTTGTATTTATTATATTAAAAACAAACACTAGCATGCGCCGAATTGTTGAGAGTATGTACCCAACAAGCACAGTTTCATACGAAGAAGACCAGATTTTCTGTGAAGTTTTATTTGCTAATTTCTCTTTTCATGAATAGAGTTACTTAACAAAAAAAAGGATCAAAATAGTTTGAAAAGAAAGCTAATTTTATGAATTTGGGTGATATAATTACTCTACAAAAAAAAATAGAAGCCCTTCCTGTTAGAGAAGGCCCTTTCCACTTTATCTACAACACAGATGTTTTGTTACATCAACCCCCGACTGAGCATCCAGAATCTTTTCATCGTGCAAGAGTGATATTAGAAGCCTGTCTTGATCGTGCTCAAACAGAGCCATGGGTCATGGAACAAGCTTCATCTGCCGGTTGGACTGCGCTTCGTGCAATTCATGATCCAGATTATCTCTTGGCGCTTGAATCAACAGGCCATGCAAATAAGCCCTTTTTTAAAACAGAAGATTGTGCTTTGGGTTTTGATTCATTAGATGGGATATTGGCCGCTGGAGGTTGTGCTGAAGCACTTGGCACACACATGGCTTCAGGAGGCTGTGGATTTGCCTTAACTCGACCACCTGGTCATCATGCAGGTATAGCCGAAGCCGAAGGCTTTTGTTTTCTTAATCACTCAGCAATTGCGGTAAATCAAATTCGTCAAAGCCACCCGCAGGCCAAAATACTTGTCGTTGATTTTGATGTGCACCACGGAAATGGCATAGAAGAATTTTTCTTAGAGTCGGATGAAACGTATTATTTTAGTATCCATGGTACACCTAAACATCTGTATCCGTGGACAGGTGAAGAGCGAGTGACCGGTAAAGGTATGGGCGAAGGTTTCACAAACAATGTCACCTTGCCGATTGGGACTACTGGAGTTGATTGGGTAGAGTCGTTTGAAGAAAATTTAATTGAAGTAGAAAAATTTTTTAAGCCAAACTTCATACTGGTGAGTGCTGGTTTTGATGCCCACCTTGAGGATCCTTTTGCACTCATGAAGGTTGAAGATAAAGAATTCCACCATGCGGTTCAACTTTTAATTGCTTATGCTAATCGCTGTAGCGACGATAGAGTCGGGTTTATGCTTGAAGGTGGTTACTCTTTGGAAGTTTTGGGACGATTGGTTCCTGATATTATTTCCAGGCTGAGTCAGAAATTTAACAGTTAATTTTTATCGCATGTAGCTAATTTTTGTGGTATTTGGGTGATTTATGTTTTAAATATACATATTTTCATTGAAAACCTATTTTCAATGACATTGGCCTCATCATTGTATGGTAGGATATTATAGATTCCTTTGGGAGAAATACACATGTCTATACATGCACGATTTGAGTTTAATGAGAACAATACTAAGTTAACAGTTAAATATGGGAAAGATTCTGACCCTTTATACTCCTCGTTTGAAGACTTTTTTGAAGCTTTTGAAAAGCTAGGACTGAGTGAACCGCCTAGTAAAGAGTCGATTGAGAAAGTTTTTGAAGAGTGTGAAAATGCTATTGAAGGCGGCGTTGAAGCCGAATTGATTATTGCTGAATCCAAAGAGCCTATAGAAGGACTGAATGGATACTTAGATTTCAAAGTCAATGTCACAGGTGAAGCAGAATTTAGCCAAGCAGAAGAGGATGAAGCTTCAGATTTTAAAAATCAAACTGCTTTTACAGACGTGGAAAAAGATGAAATTATAGCTAAGGTAGTAGCTCCCATAGTGAGTGAATCGGGTGTGGATTTATTTGGTCAAGAATTAAAGGTGAAGCCCGTCTTTAAATATCAATTTCAAATGCTTGAAGGAGTGCGTTTAGAAGAAGAAGGTGTTTTTGCAGATATTGGAGGAATACCTCATTTTAAAAAGCGTCAAATTTATGTGAAAAACTGTGTTTGTGTTGAAGGAGATGTTGGCCCGGTGACTGGGAATATTCAACGCTCCGGTTGTATTCATGTTGCCGGGGATATCCTTGAAGGATATGAAATTGAAACGGACGAAGATTTATTTGTCCAAGGTGGGGTGTACAAATCCCAAGTCAAAGTCGGTGGAGATATTGTTGTCGGACAGGGTATCGTACAAGATAACCACCATACATTCATATGCGAAGGAGATTTGACGGTTAATTATATTCAAGGTGGCCATCTTATTGTCAAAGGAGATTTAACGGTTCAGAAAGATATTCTCCACGCTGAAGTGGAATGTTTGGGGAGCATTGTTGTGGGAGGTGATATAATTGGTGGTTATGTTAAGGCGCTCAAGAGTATTGAAGTGAGTAGCTCTGGTAATATAGAGGGCACTAAGACTCGGCTCAAAGTATTGCATCATTTTGAATATGATCAGTTAAGTAAAATTAGAAATCAGTTAATGGAGAATTCAAGGCAGATTCAGCAACAAAGTCGTGATGAGAAAGAGGCTTCTACAAGTACTGTAGACCCAATCGATGAAATTAATCTCCAAATTGAAGCTATTCGGGAAAGATTAAGAAATCTTGATACTATGATGGAAGCAGTTTACTTCCCTCATATTAAATGGAATAAAGGATATTACGCAGGGACATTTATTAGAATGAGACAAGACCGCACGACATTCACTAAAGATAATTTAATTCCCATAGTGGCCTGTATTGATAAAGAGAGTGGACTCATTACTACGAAAACACAGTAAGGATTAATATATCCTAACTTGTTCGCGTTTGTTACCATAAAGCAGTCGTTTAGACTTGTTATCTTAGTATTGTCTATCACCTGTAACTACTAGGCTGATTTTATGCGTTTCTTCTCTTTTTTGGCTTTGTGCTTTCTCACATATACATCAGGGGGGCTGGCAAAAGAATTCCTAATCCCACTCAAAGCAAAAGTTCAAGTAAAAGACCTTCAATTTGGTTCAACAATCTACCCAAAGCCAACTATCAAATGACTAGAAGTCCTATATATGAATGGTTCATATTTTGAAGACTCACTCATTGCCAAAGTCACAATTTTAAAAGTAAGCAATAGTGAAAATGCAAATCAAGCAATTGGAGTAATTTAGAATTCAAGCTCTATTTTCAAGCTTGTACTGATGCGATTTCGCTTTCTCCTTGGTTAGAGACTATGTCTTATGGTAAGATCAAAATCAAAAAAGCAGGCGGTGGAACTTTTGTAACGCCAGAATCAACCTAACCAATGAAAGCCGAAAGTTTATGGCTGGTTTTAGCATTTATCGGTGGAATTATTTTGAAGTTCGGCCTGTGTGTTTTACCTCTCTTGGGTCTCAAAATATTTGCATTGATTCACTCAAGTGAAGAACATCCGCGACAGTTAAAATTCCTTGGAATGATTTTTACACTAGGAGTTCTCGCTTCATTCTTTGCTCTATCATCTGTAATTATTCTTATGAAAAAAGCGTTAGATTTACTAATCATTTATGCTGATTATTGTTGTCATAATAAAATTGGGTTCATGCTTGAGGGTGGATATTCATTAGAAGTATTAGCCCGTTTAGTACCTGATATTATTTCAAAACTGAGTGCTCGATTTAATAATTAGATAGGATCATGTAAAACTTTAATAATACTATTTCAATGCACTTCGGACGCTCTCAAAAAGAGAGCGCCTTTACTATTTCTAAGTCTAGAGTTAATCTCTCAGTTGCATATATTTCCTACAACAAAACAAATATGTTGAACAATAGGAAATAGAATGAATAAAATATTTACAGGGGTATTATTAGCAGCAGCAGTAACTTCTTTTGCACAAGATTTAAAACTTAAAGTAGAACCGCTAATTGGCGCTGGCTATACGATGCCTACAGGTGAGGGTTCTGAAGAGTTTGACGGTTCTTATAGTTACTCAGCTGGTGTTCAAGCACGTATTGATCTAGGTGTATTTTCTATTTTACCTGGTCTTTTATATAATACTCGTGTAGCTTCTACTGACTCGGAAGAAACTATTGGGTTAATCACAGCAAAAACAACAAGTGATTTAGCAATGAGCTTTATTCAAGTTCCTTTGCTATTTTCATACCCGGTAACTGAAGGCTTAAATGTTATAGTTGGTCCTCAATTGTGGTCAAACTTGGGTGGAGAAGCTGCATTGACTGTTGATGTAGATGGCGCTGAAACTGAAACTACGGTTAAAATCGATAAAGACTTAACAGCGCTTGGGTTCTCAGCAGTAGCTGGTGCAGAGTATGTAGTTAATCAAGATATTACAGTATCGGTTCGCTATGATTATCAATTATCAAGCACCTCATCTGCAGATGGTGCAGATGGTGGAATCAATGAAATAGCAGTAATCGCTTCATATGGCTTTGGACTTTAGTACAAATTTAATTTTAAATCAATCAAAAAAGGCGAACCAACGCGGTTCGCCTTTTTTGATTGATGCTTTCGCCATTTAGTTTATAGACACAAAACCAATCTAGAAGCACTTAAATGAATACATGCTCATCTTGAATGAAACAATGCCCAGTAACTTAACTTATTCGACTTTGTAGCCTTAAAGCGGTCACTTAGACTTGTTATCTTAGTATTTTCTAGAGACATCTACCTATCAGGCTGGTTTTATGCGATTTTTATCATTTTGGGCTTTATGCTTTCTCATCTTTACATCAAGTGTGGTGGCAAAGGACCTGCCCGCGGCAACAGCGGATGCAGTTCCTAGCTTAGGAGAGTTATCTAAGGTATTTATTGGTGACTTAGGAGCGAGCTCTCCTCAAGTAGGTGATACACTTCAAGTTCGAGTATTGATACCACAACCTTGGCATTTGACATCTCATGTACCTGAGGATGAGTTTTTAATCCCACTTGAAGCAAAAATTCAAGCTAAAGATATTCAATTTGGTGCACCTATTTATCCAAAGCCCACCATCCAACGACTAGAAACATTAGATATTAATGGTTCCTATTTCGAAGATTCGCTCATAGTCGGTTTTGAAATATTAAAGCTAAGCGAAGCTAGTTGGACTCAACTAAAATTCAAACTCTACTATCAAGCTTGTACTCATTCGATTTGCCTTTCTCCTCGTGAAGAGTCAATGACCTATGGTAAAGCTATCAGCGGTGAGACCTCGGTAAATTCAATAACAGACCCAATTTCGACGACTGCAATTGAAGTTAATTCACCAATGAAAGCTGAAAGTTTATGGTTGATGTTAATCTTGGCATTTATCGGCGGAATCATTTTGAATTTCATGCCTTGTGTTTTACCTGTCTTGGGTCTTAAGATATTTGCATTGATTCATCAAAGTGAAGAGCATCCACGTCAGTTAAAATTTCTTGGAATGAGCTTTACTCTGGGAGTCCTTACCTCATTCTTTGCTCTATCACTTGTGATTATCTTTATGAAAAAAGCAGGAGAGGTTGCAGGCTGGGGGTTTCAATTTACTCACCCCACATTTGTGATGGTCATGGTTCTATTAATTTTTGGATTTGCTCTCAATTTACTTGGACTTTATGAAATTACTTTATCAAGTAAAGCCATGACGGAGATGGATCAAGTCAGTCGTAAGAACGGTATTGTTGGGGCGTTTTTTAATGGTGCGTTTATGACACTGATGAGCACTCCTTGTTCTGCACCTTTCTTAGGACCAGCAATGGGTTATGGTCTGAGCCAGAGTTCATTTGTACTTATACTGTTCTTTTTGTCTGCCGGACTAGGACTCGCACTACCATTCTTCTTAATGACTCTTTTCCCAAAAGCTGTTCGCTTCTTACCACGCCCGGGTAATTGGATGATTATACTCAAAGAGTTTATGGCTTTTGTCCTACTGTTCACAGGCGTTTGGTTGCTATTTGTTCTTTCTAATCAAGTAGGTAACCTAGCGAGTTTTAAATTCCTTGGGTGGCTTCTACTCGTTGCGATGCTCATATGGATATGGGGTAAATTAGTCGTTCCTTCAGAATTAGGACAGTTAAAGAAATGGACACTCCTGCTAGTCTTTTCTGGAGTCGCCGTATTGAGTTACTTTTATTTTGTTAACGATGACATGCAAAACCCGCCGACTTTAAATCATGAAGAATTTAGTATCAAGGCGGTGGAAAAATTAAATCAACAGGGCCAGTGGGTCTTTGTAGACTATACTGCAGATTGGTGCATTAGCTGTAAGGTGAATGAGAAGACCACTTTAAAGTCGAATCTCATTGAAAAATATTTTGCGCTACCTGAATTAACATTTATTATAGCTGACTATACGCGGGGTAGTCCAGATATTGATCAAGAACTCAAAAGGTTTTCCCGTGCTGGTATCCCGCTTTATGTATTGTATGGACCAGACGGTCAGACTGAGGTTTTCCCAGAAGTGATCACACCAGGTATGTTAGCTGATGTCTTTGAAGCAAATGAATTGAGCTTAAAAAAATGAGTGATAAAAACGACACCCCAGAAGTTGTGCACCAAAGTATTTTTATTTGGCTAAGATCTAAAATTGATGCTTTTGATATTCAAGATGAGGTTGCGGCTTGGTTAAGTCGTGACTTCCCTCATATAGAAATTGTTCTGTGTGAAGAATTTGAAGAGCTTAAAGAGCTTATCTCCGATGCAGATGTTTTACTCACCTGGTACTTTGAAAAACCTTGGTTTGATCAAGCTCCAAAATTGAAATGGATTTTCACACCTGCAGCAGGCAAAGACTGGGTTCCCCTGGACCCATTGGGGCGTGTGGATGTTCATTATGGTCGCTTTCATGGGCCTATGATGGTTGAATCCCTTCTTGCTATGATGTTTCATCACAATAGAGCTATACCTCAATTAATGGCAAATCAATTTCAAAAGAAGTGGGATCGAAATGCTCAAAAAGAAACGCAGAGTCTTCAGAATAAGAAAATCCAAATTTGGGGTTATGGTGCTATAGGCGATAGGTGTGCCCAAGTTTTACAGGCTTTTGGCTGTGAAGTTTTTGGTGTGTGTCGAACTCCCTCAACTAAATCAAACAGGCACCATGTTACTTTACAGACCCCATTAGAAGCTAAGTCTCAATTGAACCAAATGGACATGATTATTTCATTTTTACCTACTTCAGACGAAATAGTAATGGATGTGGAATTTTTCCATTCACTCAAAAACGGAGTTCAATTTTATAGCTTGGGTCGCGGGGATTCTATTGATGAAAAGGCACTTCTGAATGTGTTAAATACGGGCCTCGTGTCTTTTGCTGGTCTTGATGTTTTTCAAGAAGAGCCTTTACCTAAAAGCTCTCCTTTGTGGGAGCATCCGAATGTCCTCATTTCACCTCATAGCGCTTGTATCATGCAAGATTATGGACGAATGTTTTACACAGAAGCCAAAATCTATCTCGATACTATCTTCACTAGATTATAAGAACTCATTTTCTGAATATTTTTAGGTTTTTTGTGGTCGAAAATTGACATTTAAGCTTATGTTAGGGGCAAGTTAACTTGAATGACATGGAAAGCATAATTAAATGGCTCGTTGGATCTACATCATATTTTTCTTTTCGGGAATCGCTGGCTTAATTTATGAAGCTATTTGGTCGAGATATCTCAAGTTATTTCTTGGACATAGCTCTTATGGTCAAATCTGGACACTTTGTATCTATATGGGCGGCCTTGGCCTAGGGTCATTTTTAGCCGCTCGCCTTTTACCTAGAATCAAAAATTTATTTAGAGCCTATATTGTCGTCGAGCTAGGTGTAGCATTTGGCGCATTTGTTTTTCACGCTTGGTACCTCACCTGGACCTCATGGTTTTATGATGTCAGTTCAAATTGGTCACCACCCGTGATTGAGTGTTTAAAAATCGTACTTGTTTTATCTTCGACACTTCCCATGGCAATATTACTTGGCATGACCTTTCCACTAGTATCAGCTGGCCTTTCAAGGATCCACAATGATAGTGGAGTTCAATCTTTACCACGTCTGTATTTTACCAACTCACTAGGTGCTGCCCTTGGCGTTTTACTCGCCTCCTATTTTGCTATTCCGATGTTAGGAACCGACGGAACTTTATACTTGGCTGGATCTTTAAATGTCCTCATCGCACTGGTCTTTGGTGGCCTGCTCATTTGGGGTGGACAAGATGAGATTATTTCTACGAGTGAGGATGAAAGCAGTTCTATTGAAGCCGAAACGCAAAAAGAATCTTCTATTGAAAACCTTACTGAGACTCTAACAGAAACTGCTACTCAAATTCAGTTAGAGGATGTTCACCCTAAAGACCAAAATGTAAAGACTGAAGTCAAGCTCTGGCTACTCATTGCATTTGGCACTGGCTTCACTTCATTTATATATGAAGTCGGTTGGATCAGGATGCTATCTCTGATGATGGGTTCAAGCACTCACTCATTTGATTTAATGATTTCAGCATTTGTGATTGGACTCGCCGCTGGTGCATATGTTGCAACCAAGTGGATGAAAAAGTACAAAGACCATATTCAGCTGATGTCATGGGTGCAACTTGCCATGGGACTTTGCGCACTTTCAACTTTAGTGATGTTTCCGTTTTTTATAGAAATAATGAATGAGGCCAATCATTGGTTCCAGTCAAATACTCAAGGTTATTGGTTGTGGAGCTTTTTAAAATACTTCTTGTGTTTAGTATGGATGGTTCCTACAAGTTTCTTTGCGGGTATGACTCTTCCGGTAATGACTTCGTTTTTGATGGCTCGTACGAAGGATGAGGCTTATACGGGTAAAGTTTATGGCTTTAACACCTTCGGTGCTATTTGTGGTGCCGCTCTAGCTGGCCTTGTTATGATTCCGTTTCTTCAACTCAAAGCGACCATCGTTATTGCGGGAATTTTAGATGTTCTGACTGGTGTGGTACTTCTGTCTTACTACGGATATCCAGTGGTTAAAAAAGTAGGGTTTCAAGTAACTATTCTGCTACTTGCGCTACCGCCGATTTTAATGAATTATAATCCACACACGATAACAGCTGGCGTTTTTCGAGGGCACAAACCACTTGACCGTCGAGAAAACATTGAAATCAGGCATGGTCGAACGGCGACGATTTCATTTCATGAAAGCTCGGTCCATAAGTACATCAAGACCAATGGTAAGCCTGATGCCTCAGTTTACAAAGATAAAGATGTACCACTTGAACACGATCAGTTGACTCAAGCCGCCACAGCATTTATACCTATGTCGATGTTTGATCGACCTTACAAAGCCGCAATTGTAGGTTTTGGTTCAGGAGTGACCGCGCAGTATTTACTTGCAGATCCGATGTTAGAGTCCTTGGATGTCATTGAAATTGAAGGTGAGATGGTGGATCTGGCTCGAGGGTTTATGCCTGACAATGATCGTGCTTTTAATGATCCCAGAATCACAATTCATATAGATGACGCACGGACCTTCTTTCACAAAGTCAACAAAAAATACGATTTGATTATTAGTGTACCATCGAACCCTTGGGTGAGTGGAGTTTCGTCATTATTTTCACATGAATTTTATCATCATATTCAACGCTATCTAACAGACGAAGGCCTTTTGGTTCAGTGGTTACAACTCTATGAGTTTAATTCTGATTTGATGATGTCTATTGTCGGAGCATTACATCAAGAATTTGATGCCATCAATATTTATCAAACACCACAAAATCCTGATGTGATTATGGTTGCTAGTCCATCAAAACTTCCGAGGATGAATGTGGAAAGATTTGATGAGACAGACACGATTGCTCATGAATTTGAAAAGATGCATCGCCCTTATGATTTCTTTGGTCCTCAACAATTAATCACAACAGAAAAGTCATGGGGGAAATGGTTAGAATCTGTTCCACCCAATTCAGAATTTAAGCCCTTTGTTGACCATCGTGCCGAGCAAGCTCGATTTGCTCATGAGTATGCTAATGCATGGCGTGGATTTAGGACAGATGACTTCAGATGGCAAGCTTGGGTAGATATGAAATATTTAGAATCTAAGCAATACTATTCGACTCTGCCAGCCAAAGGTGATTATTGGAAGCTTCGTGATGCGACCTTAAAACATTATTTTTGGGAAAAAGACACCTTAGATTCCGACATACCTATGGATACTGTTTTTGGGCTTGTACGTCAGCAGTGGAGGAGTGAGCCATTTAATTCTATGCGTGATACTTTGTGGATTATTGAGTCTTTGGATAAACACTTTGAAAGCCTGGAGCCAGAGTACCAAGTCGAGCTTACTTTTTGGAAATCACTTTGGAATAAAAACTATGTGATGGCTTACGAAGCATTTTCGGAGCTCAAAACAATCTATAAGATTTATACTTTGGATCGTGAAACTGTTCTTGCATTTTATTACATAGCTTCCTTACATGGAGACGATAAATTTAAGTCTGATATACGTGAAATGGTATCTAGTTTGATTGAGGAGGGTGAAGACCTTGAATGGGACTCGGCTGACTTATATTGGATGGAGCAATTTTAAAAATTTTCTTGAAAATCAAGACTAAATCGATAAGTGTCACTTTGAAATTCGCCAAATATTCTCGTTTGAAATTGTCCACTGATTTGTCGTTTAATATACTTAGATTCTAGATGTCTTAGGCTCTGTTTAATTTTCCAATAGCTACTACCAGGCTCTTCACTTTTCCAAACAAGATAGATTGTATAGCTTTGTTCGTTTTGTTGTGTTTTTAAATAAGCTTTGACACCCATATCTTCTGGCGACATCACTAGCGGATTATTTTTTAATGCAGGTAGGTTAAATTCTATTTTGAAAGTATAAATCATACTCATCTTCGAAGTCGACATTAAGCCCGAACTATGATTGAAACCACTCGTATAACTTTGAGTTTGATTATAAAAATAGTCCAGTAAATATGTGTCGTATTGAAGAGTATTACGCATGTAGAATTTATGAATTCCTCCTTGGTTTAATCTTGATTCCTGATAATGGTTTTGAAGTTTATAATCTCCAATGTTAATTCGATGACTCCAAAACCAATGATGGCCCGTACGTCGATACTTGGAGAAGTAGGGTAAATTTAAATAAGGATCAAGTTGAGTTGCTCGCATGTAATACAATTGTGAGTGGCCCTCTCTGTAATCAAATCTTGATTTAACCCCATGATAAGTTGAACCATATAAGAAAGTCATATTTTCAATTTGAAGGAAGCTATGGTAAAAAATCTTCTGCCGACTTATCAGGCTATCTAGGTTGTTTTGTCTCAGATGATGGAGTTGAATCCCAACATTTTCTAAATGAATCCCAGCCCAAGAATAATTCTGATCTGGGTAGTAAGTGCTGCTGCCTAATCGATATTGTGTCTGATTCCCTTTAATATTGAATTCATTTTGTATTCGGAAACCTTGCATATAGTCATCATTTTGCCACCTATGAATGTGTAGGCGGCTCGCGCTAGGGGCTTGACTGTTTTGGGTATAGGGTGTGAGATTAAAGTGTTGTAAAATTTGACTTGACCTGAGATGACCTAATTCTAATGTTGATTCTTGAGGGGAAGACTCAATTAAATACCTGGCTTTATGAAGTCGTAAAGAATCAAAACCTTGAGTATGCTTTATTTGTAAAGCCCCTTTTTCTTTTAATTCTCGTCTCAAATACCATGCGTCACGGCTCCACCCCAATTGATCACTAAAACTTTCATCGCGATAACGAGTGGCCAAATGAACGTTGGGAGTACTATCACTTTGAATATTTAATCTACTCTTTTCACCTTGATCACGGAACTCAAGAACCTTACAGACGGTTTCAGGGTAATAACTTTTAACCTCAGTGCAATAAACTTCAGGATTATTTATCCATTCAAGGAGCCATGATTTTTCTGAAAAGTCGATCAGTCCCATTTCATAATCAGCCTCAATATCCCACGAACTAACATCTTGATAATCTTGAGCCCAAAGGCTAGAATACATGAGCGACCAGATCAGTATTAAAAGCCACAGTTTGGGTGGAGATAAAATTTTTGAATATGAGTATTGTTGAGGTAAAATCATCCAATTGAGACGCTTTAACTCAAATTTTTGAAATAAAACGGGGTATTTTATAGATTTAAGGCACCTTTTGAAGGATGTGAAAATGAATACCCTGAGAAATCAGTATTTGAAAGAAAGTAAGCGTGTTGTTATAAAAGTCGGCTCAAGACTTTTAGTAGATATGGAAAGAATGGATCTCAACCGTCGATTCATGCAACAACTCGTCAAATCAATTACTGCAATAAGATCGACTGGCCGTGAAGTCGTACTGGTCAGCTCCGGTGCGGTAGGTGCTGGCATGGCTAGTTTAGGTCTCAAAGTAAAACCAGATGATATGGGCAAAGTGCAAGCATGTGCTTCTATTGGTCAAATCGAATTATCTCACATGTATCAAAATTTATTTAAACGTGACAACATCAAAATCGGCCAGATTCTTTTATCAGCTGAAGATTTCAGGATCCGTTCACGCTATAATAACATCAACAATACTATTGAAGCATTATTAGCCGAAGATTGCGTTCCTCTTATTAATGAGAATGATTCTGTTGCTATTGAAGAAATTAAAGTGGGTGACAATGACAAATTAAGCGCAGATGTTACTCATTTTCTCAATGCCGATTTACTCATTATTTTTACAGATGAGAACGGCCTTTATGATGCAAACCCGAAAGATGATCCTGGAGCAAAATTAATTCCAGTAGTGGCCAAAGTCACCAAGAATATTTTGAAAATGGCTAGTGGAAAAGGCTCTGAAATAAGTACCGGTGGGATGCAAACAAAGCTTCAAGCAATTAAACAAGCCACAGATGCAGGCTGTGCGTCCATTCTAGCCAACGGCTTTGAAGTCGATGCCTTTAAATTACTTGAAGGAGTTGAAGCCGGAACTTTCTTCTTACCATCAACAGAGCACACTTCACAGCGCAAGCGTTGGATTGGACTCGTATCTACCACCACATCTGCAATTGTACTTGATAATGGGGCAATTAAAGCTATTAAAGCCGGCAGGTCATCTGTCCTACTTGTGGGTGTCAAGGAAACGGTTGGTGAGTTTGCTTCAGGAGACTTAGTGAATATACAATCAGTTCAAGGTGCTATTATTGCGCGTGGGATTGTGAGTTATCGCAGTGATGAGATTTCAGATTTGGCAGGCCTTAAAGAGCCCGAAATAAACAAATGGATTGAAGAGCATGTGGGAAGTCAGGGCAAGAAAAACCCTTCGATCTGCATCCATCGAAATGACTTGTACTTGACCTAGTCGAAACTCTGTTTCAAAGGTCAAGTTCATACCAGTAATTTTAAAATAAAAATGATATACTATAGAAATAAGAGACGACTTCACTATTGTGAATGATAATAAGTGACTGAAGTCTTTAAAGGATTAAAATGAGCACATTAGAAAATATTGTTGAAAAATTAGGCACACAAACACGTATCGCCTCAAGAGAACTTAGAACTATTTCTCATGAACAGAGAAACAAAGCCTTAGCCTCAATTGCTCAAGGTTTAATTGACAATACAGATGCTATCTTGGCAGAAAACGCTAAAGACCTCAAAGCCGCTGAAGCAAACGGTCTCTCTGGTGCAATGATTGATCGATTAACCTTGACTATTGATTCAATCCAAGGGATTTCAACTGCTGTCAATCAAATCGAAAGTTTTGAAGATCCACTCAATAAAAACCTAGGCGTGACAACGACTGCTGATGGACTTGAAATTGAAAAGCGTTCAGTCGCAATTGGCTCTATTTTATTTATTTATGAATCTCGTCCGAATGTCACAGTTGATGGTGCCGCTCTTTGTCTTAAATCAGGTAATGCTGTCATCCTTCGAGGCGGTAAGGAGTCATTTTACTCTTCAATGATTCTGGTTAAAATTGTAAGAGAAGCGCTGCTTGCCAATAAAATCCCTGTCAACGCTGTACAACTTGTAGAACAAACTGATCGTGAACTTGTTGGCCTCTTATTGCAAAGAGATCAAGACATTGATTTAGTCATCCCTCGTGGTGGCGAAAGCCTGATTAAAGCAGTGGTTGAACAATCTCGTATACCTGTTATTAAGCACTATAAGGGTCTATGCCATGTCTATGTTGATGCATCAGCTGATCATAAAAAAGCTTTAGACATTGTGATCAATGCCAAGACCCATAGAACGGGAGTATGTAATGCTGCTGAAACCTTGATTTTGGATAAACGCCTTAATCTTGATTTTCAAAAAAGCATCATTGACGCTCTACTTGAAAGAGGTGTTAAAATTTGTGGTGATGAGCATGTACAGACATTGAATTCTCATGTGACTGTGGCCGATGCCAAAGAATACGCAACTGAATATCTTGACCATGCAATTTCAGTGAAATCTGTTGATGATGTTTATGGTGCACTTGACCACATTGATACTTTTGGTTCAGGCCATACTGAAGCAATTGTAGCACAAGATCAAGCGATCCTAGATTTATTTGTAGCAGGTGTTGATTCTAGTTCAGTGATGACCAACGCTTCGACTCGTTTTGCAGATGGTGGGATGTATGGCCTAGGTGCAGAAGTCGGCATCTCAACTGACAAACTTCATGCTCGAGGTCCTATGGGCGTTGAGAGCTTAACTACGTACAAGTGGATCGTTAAAGGCGACGGCCAGGTTCGCGGGTAATTAAATATGAACACTCAGCTAAAAGTCATTTTGACATTGTCCCTTTACTTCTTGGTGAGCCAAGTTCAAGCAAAGACTTGGACCTGGTTTTTTGACGAAAATAGAACAAAGTCATTTGATGTTGGAGTGGACGCCTATTATACTAGTGCAGGGCTTGGGCTACCTATTGGAGAGCAAGAAGCTACGGTCCTTGATGTAACACTAGAGGAGGGAGTCTATGGGTATCTAGCCAAAAACTTCTACAAACCTTCTACTATGCGTTTGGAATTGAGTACGAACCCACTTCCTTTAATGGGTGCTTATCTCAAAGGTCGCCAAAATAAAACTTATAATCAAGCAGGGGTATCAGATGAATTAAATCTGGTTGAGGCTGCCACAGTAGGGTTTCCTGATCCTGGCGCTGTGAGCTTTTTTTTTGGAAATAAAGTCTATATGGGTGATTACGAGACGGGTGATATTAAAGGCATTGGTTATGGTGGTGCATTATTAAACATGGGCAATTATCATATTCTCAAAAATAACATGTATGAAGATTATTGGGCTGAAGGTGAATTCAAGCTGAAGGGCTCAGCTATACAAGAGACTAAAGATTTTTCATGGTCTTTTAGGATGGGTGGCAAGCTTCATTCACATGAATTGATAAATAATTCTCTTTTTCTTTCAATTAAAAGAGATCAAACAGATCGGGACTATACAGGTTGGTCCTTAACTACGAATGCTTTTTTAGAAGTTCGTTTTGATGCGAATCTACACAATTTCTTAACTGATCTTCAGATGACGAGATATATTGCCCTTTATGGTAAAAAAGTTCCTTTTGCTGAAGGCAAATACGTTTTTTCTCTTGCGCTGGGCGTCTTGCGTCAAGACCCGACGGGTTATAAAGGGTGGTTATCTTCTCAAGTCAAAGATGATTCAGGTATTAGTTTCTTGATTCAACCCAATTTAGCTTTTTAGAATTTTGACAAGACCATTGAAAGCGGATAACAAAACATTCAACAAAGCAAAAGATGGAGCTTCTGTGAATGTGAAACGAATTGGAATTGCCTGCTCGGGCGGGGTTGATTCCATGGTAATGTTATACCGAGCCCAAAATTTATCTCAAAGTATCTTCGACAATCAATTGCTTGATAAAACTCAATTTGTAGTAATCCACCTCAATCATCAATTACGTCTCGAAGCGCCTCTTGACCTTGAACTAGTTCAAACAAAATCAAATGAATTTGGGTTTGACTTTTACACGAAAAATGCGGCGGATTTTCCTCAATTCAAAAAAAAGGGAAGTATCGAAACATGGGCTCGAGATGTTCGCTACGCGTTTTATGAAAAAGCGAGCAGTGATTATAATCTAGATGAAATTTGGATGGCTCACCACCAAGATGATCAAATTGAAACTCTCTGGATGAGACTTGAGCGCGGCACTGGAATTCGAGGACTTTTAGGTATCCCTCAAACAAGACTTTTAAATAATGTAATTCTGAGGCGTCCACTCTTACAAGAAACACGTGCCGAGATAGTGGCATGGGCTCATAAACACCAAGTACATTGGCGTGAGGATTCGAGCAACCAAGATCTAACATTCAAACGGAATTTTTGGCGTCATCAAGGGCGCAACCACATGAATGAAGCTCAAGCCGTTTTATCTCAAAATAAGTATGAGGATAAAAAGCAAGATTTAACTTTGTTAAGAATTTCGCAAAAATTAGAATCGATATGGCACCATATTGAAAATGACCTTGATTCCTATGGCAATACCCCTGAGGAGCTGAGTGTGCTCAATTGGGCTGAGATTTTAGCTCAAGAAGATACCTGGGTCTATTTATTTGTCCAAATGCATTTTGAAAATCACCCCGGTTTTTCAATTTATTGGTCGGAAAGCTTTATAAAAGAGGTAAAAAAATGGTGGATCGAAGGGCAGAAGATGAGTTTTCCGCTTTCAAATCAATGGATTTTGGAGCGGTTTCAAGCTAATAACGGGGCAAAGGCTCTTAAATTGATTGAAAAACCTTCGTTTTCCGTTGGTTTTGCTGAAAAATGCATGATTGGAACTTCTGTTACAGCGGTTTTAGGGTCAAAAATGTACTTTTTAGAAACTCAAACGAACCCTTCATCTGAAGCTGAGGGGTTTGATCCAAATGGATTTTGTACCTTGATAGAGCTAGAGCTAGAAGGAGAGCCAATTGTCTTAAGAACGAGACAACCTGGAGATCTTTTTAGCCCTGCACCCATGAGATATATAGGTAGAACTCTAAAGAAATTTTTAAATGAAGCCAAAGTGCCTGCGAGCCAACGATTCCATCTGCCCCTTGTGGCTCAAGGAAATCGCGTTCTGTGGGTACCAGGCTGGGGAGTGTCGGGTTTACATCAAACCAGCACTCCTTCAACCAATAAAGTGAAGCTAAAATTAGTATGTCAGAACAAAAGAAAAAAAGAGAAGTAAAACCACCATCTCGTCCATTGATTCCCCCTAAAGGAAAAGAATCGGGTCCAACGAGTGAACAACCGCCCTCAAATAAAAACAAAAACCTTATTTTGCTGTTTATTGGCATTGCAGCAGCGCTCTATCTTCTTTCAGCCTATTCCAATGAGAAGATCAAAGAAATTGATCGCACCGAATTCCTGGCTTGGATGTCAGGAACTGAAGTTGATATTAATGAATTAAAAATTCAACGTACATCTGATGCATTTCAAATCACAGGTAAGAAATTACTGAGTCCTGAAGAAATGGATGCAGACGCTCAAAGTGGTGGCTTCCTCACTAGTGGATCTACCACTGATGGCAAGTACTTAACATTTAGAACTTATCTCATCGATATTGATAAAGAACTCATTAATAAGTGGGAAGTCGACAAAAAGATTAAGGTAGTTGTCGTACACGATATTCAACATTGGTTTGAGTCTATATTGTCATTCCTACCATTTTTATTATTCATTGGATTATTTTGGTTTATGACGATGAGACAGTCAGGTCCTGGCGGTGGTCGTGGAATATTTAATTTCGGCAAAAGTAAAGCCAAAATGTTAGACCCTAACCGTCCTCAAATATCATTTGATGATGTAGCTGGTTGTGACGAAGCGAAAAACGAATTAGAAGAAGTTGTACATTTCTTAAAAGACCCAGATAAGTACAACAAGCTTGGTGGTAAGATACCTAAAGGCGCCTTGTTACTCGGGCCTCCAGGTACAGGTAAAACTCTTCTTGCTAAAGCTGTTGCAGGAGAAGCAGCAGTTCCATTCTTCTCAATGTCAGGTTCTGATTTTGTTGAAATGTTTGTTGGAGTTGGTGCTAGTCGCGTTCGTGACTTATTTGAAAATGGTAAAAAACACGCACCATGTATTATTTTCATTGATGAAATTGACGCAGTCGGTCGTCAGCGTGGCACTGGTGTTGGTGGTGGACACGATGAGCGTGAACAAACTCTTAATCAACTTCTTGTTGAAATGGATGGCTTTGAAGGCAATGAGGGTGTCATTCTCATTGCAGCAACCAACCGTGCTGATGTACTAGATAAAGCATTACTTCGTCCGGGTCGTTTTGACCGTCAAATAGTTGTCGACTCTCCAGATGCTAGAGGTCGTGAAGAAATCCTTCAAGTACATTTGAAAAAGCGGAAAGTTCCTATTGCTGATGATGTCGATACGATGGTAATCGCCAAAGGTACTCCTGGAATGTCTGGTGCAGATATTGAGAACCTTGTTAATGAAGCAGCTCTTATGGCAGCTCGTTACAATGCTGATAAAGTATCAATGATTGACTTCGAAGAAGCCAAAGATAAATTGATGATTGGTTCTGAACGTCGCAGTCGCGTGATGAGTGAAGAAGAGCGCCGCACAACTGCTTATCATGAAGCTGGACACGCACTTATTACTCATCTAATGGAGCACTCAGATACATTACATAAATTAACTATTATCCCACGCGGTCATGCTTTAGGCATCACTTTCTCTCTACCAGAGAAAGATCGCTACACGATGGACAAACGTTATCTTGAAGATCAAATCGCCATCTTACTAGGCGGGAGAGCTGCAGAGATTTTGATTTTTGACCAAAGAAACACTGGTGCTTCTAACGATATTGAAAGATCAACCGATATTGCTCGGCGCATGGTGACTGAATGGGGTATGACTGACGAGCTAGGACCAATTGTTTATTCTAAGAAAAAACAAGATCCATTCCTTGGTCGTGACATGGGTGAGACTTCTAATTTCTCTGAAACTACTGCGGTGCTTATTGATGAAGTTGTACGCAAAATCATTGAAGAGCAAATGCTAAGGGTAGAAAAGATTCTCTTTGAGCATCGTGAAACCTTAGTCACTTTAGCAGAAGCACTGCTTGAGCATGAAGTCCTTGACCGCGAAGAAATTTTAGCAGTACTTGAAGGTGAAACATTAGCATCTTCCAAGAAAACTCGACAGTATTTAGCAATGACCGAAGCTAAAAAAGTTGAAGCCGAACGAATCAAGAAGAAAAAAGCTGAAGAGGAAAGCACAACCTTAGGAACTACTCTAGATACGACAGTGGGGGATGATAAAGAAACTCCTGTCATTAATACTGTGAAACCTGAAGTAGAAGCTGAAGCAGAAAAAGTCATGGCAAATATCAAATCACAAGTTGAGCTAGAACAAGAATCGAAAACGGATTCAGAGTCAGGCGTAAAATCTGATGGAGAAGCGAAGTAGAGATGAGTCAAACACCTCCGAGTTGCCAAGTGCGTGCTTGGGAGGTTGATGGTTCTCATCTAGGTGGGGGGCATACTTTACTCATGGCTATCTTTAATGTCACCCCTGACTCTTTCTTTGATGGCGGAGTTTACCAAGCTCAGGATGCTTTTGAAGCTCGCTATCAAGAATGCCTAGAACAAAATGTGGACATTATTGATTTGGGTGCAGAGAGTTCTCGTCCCGGTGCTGCATCTGTCTCAGTCGAAGATGAATGGGCTAGATTAGAGCCTGCTTTTAATTACCTAAAAAGTGTAAATAACAAGATCCCGATTTCTATAGACACGACCAAAGCTTCTGTAGCTGATTTAGCTCTTCGGGCTGGAGCGACTATTGTCAATGATATTTCAGCCCTGACTCTAGATCCTGAAATGCCTGGGGTTATCATTGAGCACAATGCCTCTATCTGTCTCAATCATCTGCGAGGCACACCGCGCACGATGCAAGTCAATCCACATTATGATGATTTGATGGCTGATATCATTCAAGACCTTGGAACACAAATCCAAAAGCTTCTCAATCTCGGACTTTCTCAATCGAAAATCTGTGTCGATCCAGGTATTGGATTTGGTAAAAACCTAGACCATAATATGAAGCTGATTTGGAATTTGTCACAACTAGATTCGTTAGAGTGCCCGATACTGATGGGTATGTCTCGCAAATCATATATAGGCCAAACTCCGGGTTTGGAAAATAGTGACCGCCTTGTCCCTTCATTAGGGTCGGCTCTTATAGCTGAGATGGCAGGAGCTTCTATACTGCGAGTTCATGACATCAAAGAGACTCGTGAAATTCTGACCTTAGTAAGTGAAATGAGGGCTCGCTCATGAATTTATTTGGATTCATTGATTTTGGTATTACTGATATACTAGATATTATCCTTGTCAGTATTTTCTTCTACTATGTTTTCTTTCTTTTTTTGGGTACTCGCGCCGTCCAAATGTTTTTTGGATTCACTGTTCTAGTCATATTCTATTCACTATCTGAATGGTGGGGACTCGGTGGTGTGAGCTTTCTTTTTTCCAATTTTTTAACAGTAGGTGTAGTTGCTCTAGTTATTGTATTTCAGCCAGAGATTCGAGGCGCTTTAACTCGACTAGGTCAGACTGCATCTCACTCAACTATCAGACATTTACTTTTCCACCAAGATGCGATGAAAGATATCGTTGAATCAGTCGTAGTAACATGTCGTGACTTTAGTCGCTCGCGCTGGGGAGCTCTTATTGTGATTGAACAAGACGTGGGGCTCAAGCCATATATTGATACAGGGATTGCTCTTGATTCTAAAATTTCCCCAGGAATACTTAAATCGATATTTTACCCAAATTCTCAACTACATGATGGTGCCGTGATAGTACATCGTGACCGTATCTCGGCGGCGGCATGTACGCTACCTATATCTCAAACTACCGGTGAAGAAGAACAAACGGGCATGAGGCATCGAAGTGCAGAAACCTTGGCTGGTGAATCAGATGCAATCATACTAGTGGTGTCAGAAGAAACAGGTCAAATATCACTTTACCAAAAACGAAAAAGTTTAAGAGGCCTTCAAGAGCATGAGCTCAGAGAAGAACTTCATCGTAGATTATTAGAAGATAAATAAATTCACTAGAACAAGAAAACTCCCCTTATGAACCAAAGCAATCAGCCGAGTCCTTCACAAAACAAGTCAAAAGAATTAAAAGAGCCCGAGAAGAAAAATAAATATTGGATTCTTGTTCTCATATTACTCCTTCTTTTGTTGACCTTTTTTATTCAGTGGAAGTTGAAAAGCTCTGTTGGGGGTAATTCAACAAATCCAAATGGACAGCTTTCTGCTGAAGAACTGAAGATTCAAAAAACATTAGATTCTCTAGGTTTAGATTCACTTCGTATAGACTCGATTCGCCTTGATTCTCTAAGGGCTTTCAATACTTTACATTCGGATTCATCTCGTCTTGATTCTCTACGTAAATTACGATTGTTAGATTCACTCATTTTAAACTCTCTAAGAAAAGACTCTATCAATCAATTAAACGCAGCCTCAAACAAGGTTTCATCGGTTAAAATTGGTGGAAATGGGGGAAGTGTTCATGGATCATTTTATTCAGATAGTGCTCAAGTAGCAAATGGGCTTAACGGGAATAATGAGAAAAATGAATCAAACTCAATCAACCCGAACTTAAATGACAGCCTGCCACCAACTCTTCAAGTGAACCCACTAAGCGGTCGATATTTTGATCAAGTAAAACTCAAAGCAAGTTGTCAGGATTACACCATGAAGAACGGCGCGAAAACAAAATCAGACGGTTGTGTTATCCAATATTCGTTACTCGATTTTAAATCAAGTATCCCAAGTGACTTATCTACTTTGAAGTACACCGCTTTCTCTAATCAAACAATTTCTAGAAGCCAGGTTGCTATCCTTCGAGCCTTGGATAAAAACAAAAATTCATCAACACCCGTTATTCGCAATTTCCAAATAGTGCCGCGAAATTCAACTTGTGGGCAAAACGCAGTCCCCGTGGGTGGGGTCACTCAAGATGGCCCAAGTCAAGGCTTTTGTATAGATGAATATGAGTGGCCCAATAAAGCTGGCGAAAAACCAAAAGCATTTACTTCCCAAATGGATGCAGCTACCGCCTGTAAAAGTGTAGGTAAAAGACTTTGTAGTGCCGCTGAATGGAAATGGTCATGCCAAGGACCTGACAAAACCAAATACTCCTATGGTCAGTCGTTTGAAGCTGCATACTGTACATCAAACTCATCTGTACCAGGTCGCTCGGGCCGTAAGAAAAATTGTCGATCTTGGTACGGAGCTTATGATATGGGTGGAAACGTATGGGAGTGGACATCGACTCCATCACCTAAGAGGAGCAAGTATTTTGTCGTCTCGGGCGGGTCTTGGAAGAGTGTGAGCCAGACATCTTGCGGCACTACGAAGTACAGTTTTTTCCCTCAAAATGAGTATCCGATGGTAGGCTTCCGATGTTGTAGCGACCAAAAGTAGGCTCAACTCAACACTAAAAATGATTTGCTAATCCCATATTTTACCGAAAATAGACTGCATTCACCCCAAAAAGCTCATTTTCCTCGAAATATTGGTAAAATCAAGTGTAAACAAATCCTTTTATCCGCATTATAAAAATCGCTCAAATCTCCATTTTGCTACCTTTAACATATGAAAAAGATTCTCTCAGCAGAGGCGCAAAGCCTCGTCGTTAAACTTGAAGGCGTATTGTCTCGAGTTGAAAACCCTGCCCGCTACCTCGGTGGTGAAGGTAATGGGATAGATAAAGATTTTGATGATTGTGTCGGGCGTATGGTTTTGCTATTCCCTGACACCTATGAAGTCGGCATGTCTAATAATGGTAGTCGTGTACTTTACCATGTAGTCAATCGTGAAGAAGACCTCCTGTGTGAAACATCGTTTGCACCATGGATGGATATGGCAGATGAGATGCGTCAAGCAGGCATCCCACTTTATTCACATGAGTCATACACACCACTCAATGAATTTGATCTAGTCGGTATCTCACTTCAAACTGAGCTCAACTACACCAATGTACCTTATGTACTAGAACTTTCTGGTATCCCATCGTGGAGTGCTGAGCGTGGTATCGATGACCCATTTATCGTCGGTGGTGGACCCGTCATGGCTAACCCTGAGCCTGTGGCTGATTTCTATGACTTCTTTGTCATCGGTGATGGTGAAGTACTCGCTCCGGCAATTACTCGTATAGTTGGTGCGGGCCGTCGTGCAAATAAAGACAGAATAACTATACTGACTGAGCTCGCTGAACTCAAAGGTATTTATGTACCTAGTCTCATGGCGATTAAACTCAACGAACATGGCGAGTGGATCCCTGATGAAGATGCAGTAGCCAAAGGCTCTTATCTTCGTACAAAAGGTGTGCAGCGCACTTGGGTAGAAGTTTTAAACAAAGACGATTACCCTGTCCAAAACTTAATTCCAAATGGAAAATTAGTTCATAATCGTTTCTCTGTGGAAGTGATGCGCGGATGTACCCAGGGTTGTAGATTTTGTCAAGCCGGATATTGGTACCGACCCAATCGTGAGCTTCAGCCTGATGATGTCATTGAGATTGCTCAAAAAGGACTCAAAGCCACAGGTGAAAAAGAGCTAGGACTTTTAAGTCTCTCGACTGCAGATTATTCTCAAGTCGAGAAAGTGACTGACATTTTAATTGATAAAGAAGAATTTAATAATATTGACGTTTCTCTTCCGTCACTTCGTGCTAATAGCTTTGGACAAACTCTTGCTCAAAAAGTAGCTGCCATTAAAGGCGGGCGCTCAGCGACATTTGCTCCAGAGACCGGAAGTGAAAGACTTCGCATACTGATCAACAAAACCATTTCTGATGACGATATGTACCAAGCAGCTGAAAATGTTTATTCTTCTGGCTTCAACAATATCAAATTATATACGATGGTTGGTCTGCCGACTGAAAATCTTGAAGACATGGAAGCCTTCTGTGGTTTGATTCAAGGACTAATCACGATCGGCCAAAAGCACAATAGGCAAAACAAAGTTCACGCATCCATCGGGATTATGGTTCCTAAGCCATTCACTCCGATGCAGTGGGTTGGCTTTATGGGCAAAGAAAAGGTGATGACTCATATCAACTTTGTTCGTGAAAGATTTCGCAAAAATAAGAATGTTCGAATTTCTTGGACAGAGTGGGATGAAGCTCATCTTGAGTCATTCTATTCTCGTGGTGATAGAAGCTTAGCGCCGATGATCTATGAAGCATACCAAAGCGGCATCGTATTTGAATCATTTCGTGAAAACTTCAACTATGCGAAGTGGAATGAAATTTGGGAAAAATACAATGTCAACCAAGACCGAATTTTTGTTGAGCGCTCTCATGAAGAAACTTTCCCTTGGGACTTTATTCACGCAGGAACCTCCAAAGGGTATCTTAAAAGTGAGTACAAAAAAATGTTTCTCGTCGATAGTGCGCCGGTACCTGACTGTAAATGGGGTGATTCTGATTGTCAAAAATGCGGCATCCCGGGAAATGGTCTTGACACCCAATTAGCTGACACCCCAAAAGTGGAAGCTCCTAGTAGAAAACCAGAAGAAGTGCGTGCTCTTTTCCATGAGCGTAAACACAAGCTTCGTGATAATTACCATTATGTGATTAAGTATTCTAAATCAGAACTCGCTAAATATCTACCACATCAAAACACAATGGACTTTTTCTCACGCGCATTTACTCGTATGAATATCACACTGAAGTTTTCCAAAGGCTTTAGCCCGCGTCCATTAGTTCAAAATCTTGGAGCATTACCCCTAGGACTCGGAACCGAATGTGAAGAAGTTCAAGTGACTCTTTTGGATGAACTCCCGGTAGATGGAACAATACTTTCAAGTCTGAATGCGGTTTTTCCTCGTGGTCTTGAAGTACTAGATATCACTCGTGTTGAAAATAAAAAATTGAGAATTCCTGAAGAAGTTTCATATTCACTTGAGATGAGCCTGGATCCTTCCAAAGTGAACACCACGATTTGGGGACCTCAAGCTGAATTATTTCCAAAGACGATTGCATTGTTTGAAAAAGGTGAACTTCCTGCTGTGTTCAATCATCGTGGTAAGAAAAATGATATCCAAGATGAAGTCATTGAAATGTCAATTAATGTTGATGGAAGTTTATTCTTTAAACTAAAAGTGAATTCATCAGGTGCTTCTGTAAGTCCTTTTGTCGCTGTGGCATCATTTACAGGTTGTACTATTGATGAAGCTCGCCAAACGAAAATAACCAAAAAAGCCCTCTACTTCGAAACAGAAGATGGTCGTGCTCGCATTAAACGCAAGCGCAAAAGAAAAGTTGTACCGACTGTAGATACTGTAGTTAAGGAGTTTATAGATGAGTGAGGAATTTCGACCACGTCTTGAGGCTGTGAATCTAGAAGACAATTTAAAACGAGTAGACTTCCTACTCGGCAATGCTAAAAATGTGACATCCCATGGGATGGGCATTAAGCTTGCATTGTTGATGGCTCAAGAGATGCGCGAAGGTGAACCACTTGGAACTAAAAGTGGCCCTGTCATTGCCGAGTGGTCTGAAATATACTCGGATGCAATGGTTGAACAAGCCGTTTCAGGCGCTCGTGCTTTTTTGTTAAATCCTGAGACATTAGTAGAAACAATTGGCTCTAAAATCTTTGATGAAGATGTCTGAAATATATGCCTCGATTGATGTAGGAACTAATTCAGCTCTTTTGCTAATAGCAAAAATAGAGAAGCATATTGTGTCTCCAGAAATGCAGAGTGAACCCGACATTTCAGGTAAAACTAAGACACTCCCGGCAGTGACTCGTCAAAGACTAGAGCCTTGTCTGGAAAAACTTGCCTCGGTTCGTCTGGGTGAAGACCTCAAAGCGGAATCTGAAGAAATTACGGTAGGACCCCAAGCCCAATCGCGACTAATAAAAGCAATGCTTGAATTTAGACAAGTGATACATAATACTGGCGCCAAATTAATGGCTTTAACATTAACCGAAGCGATGCGCCAAGCGACCAATCAAGAAGATATTCTGCACGAGTTTGAAACGATATTCGAGTTACATAATATTGCTCCGACTATTTTGACAGGGCCTGAAGAAGCTTTAGGTTCTTGGGTGGGTGTAGCTCATTATTATGACAAAAAAGAATTTGTATCCTTAGATATTGGCGCAGGTTCAACCGAATTATCTACCAAAGAGCATAGAGTCTCAATGCCACTTGGCGCGCTTCGTATCAACAAAGCCTATGGCGCTGTACCGGGTGACAGTATCCGGGATTGGCTGATTGGACAAACTGAAGAGGTTGAATGGGAGAACTATAAAGGTTTGCCTATTTATTTGTGTGGTGGAACAGCAACTGCACTTGCCGCTGTGAGTTTAAAACTAGATTATTTTGATGGCAAAGCAGTTGAGTCTTATCCTGTAGATTATGGCTTGGTCAAACGGACTTTTATGCGACTAGGTGATCTTAGTGCAGAAGTTCGCAATAAGATACCAGGTCTTGACAAAGGTCGTGGTGATCTGATTATCCCTGGTCTTCGGATTTTAGAAAATTATATAGAAAAATTAAATCCTGATGTTTGTCGGGTAACTAACTTGGGACTCAGATATGGAATCTTAGTTCAATTATTATCACAACAAAATTTACTGGAGAGTCCTCTTGAGAATCAATAAATACTTAGCTCATTGTGGTGTGGCAAGTCGCAGAAAAGCTGAAACGCTTATCAATGAGGGTCGTGTGACGATCAATGGTGAAGTCGTGACTGAACTCGGGACTTATATCTATGAAAACCAGGTGGTAGCACTAGATGGAGAACCTGTTGAGCCTCCAGAGCAATACAAAACCTTAATTATTCATAAACCAGTTGAATATATTGTATCACAAGATGACCCACAAGGTCGTAAGTTGATCTATGAGCTTTTACCTCCAGGATTAAAACATTTTCGTTATGTAGGTCGGCTTGACTTCTTATCTCGTGGACTGCTTATTATGACAGAAGATGGTGAGCTTTCTCGACGATTAACCCATCCTGACTTTCAGTTAGAGCGTGAGTATCACGTTACTTTGAACCGAGAGCTTGGACCTAGATCCATCAGAAAAATGGAAAATGGTGTTGAAATTGAGGGTGGCCACGTGTCTCGCCCTGAATTAATCAAGTCTGAAGGGAAAACAGCCGATATAATATTATACGAAGGCAAAAAACGCGAGGTCCGTGAGATGATGAAAGCTTTAGGTTACCGAGTCCAAGATTTGTTGAGACTGCGATATGGGCCAATAAAGCTAGACGATCTGCCTGAAGGCGAATACCGAATTTTGAGTAAAGAAGAGCAAGAAGGCTTATATGAAATTGTACAAGAGGCTCCGCGTCCGCGATACTAAAGCATATCAATTGAGAGTTTCATTTGATATTGTTGCATTCCCTCTATTTCTATTTTTGTTCCTAACAGGTACATTAGTTATACCCCTTTATTCAGCCCCAGTTAATCCAGAGCCAAGACTTCTAAAACATGGTCAATTCGAACTCAAAAATTTATTAGCGACAAATCATCACATGGTGGACCTGAGTCGAGAGCGAGAATGGCCCAATGTTACGTCACTTGAATTTGGAGTTCTTGATCGAGGTAGCTTTGGGATTCAATATGGTGAAGGTGTTTCTCTTATGGGGAGGACAATTATCCTTGAGTCAGAATCTTGGGTTCCCTCTTTAGCTCTTGGCTTTAGGCAAATGTTTAATTCTCAAGAAGCACATATTTATCAAGTCCCAACTGAAGACCGCGACAAATGGGAAAACGAAATTTACTTACAATTTTACCGTCGTTTAGATTCTGGAACTGACCTGCAAGCCGGAATCAATATATTGAGTTCAGTTGCTAAAGGTGGGGCGTCTCCATTTTGGGGCGTGGATTTGTCTTTGACAGATTATCTAAAATTAGATTATGAAGGGTTTCAACGCGAAGATTTCGCTCATCACAATATTGGTCTTAGTTATCATAAAAAAGATCGTTTTTCTATTACAGCGGGGTTACTAGAAGTTCAAGAATGGCTTTATCAAGATGAGCAACTAGGCTTTTATAATTTACCTGAACGAGAGCGATTTGATGCTCAATTTTCTCCAGGTATTTATCTTCAAATACAAATCACTGGAATTATGACTGAAGCTGGTAGAGGTACAGTTCAACTGAGACTAGAGGATTTGGAAAAAGGCCAAAAACATTTAATAGATAGCATCTCTCACTTAAAAACAAGACTGTCTCGAAGTGAATTTTTACTTTCTGAAATTACCGGCCCAAGGGTAACTTTTGATCAAGAAGAAGAAACTGCGTCTGCTCTCATATTAGATCAAATTGTGAAAACCTATAGAACAGAACCGGATAATATCGACGCACTACGTGGCTTTCAAGATTCACTCCTAGCTATAGGCGAGCCGGCATACAATGCACTCAATCGTCTGGCTGAACATCCTGCTACTGATGATTTGTACAGAGAAACTGTTATCCGTATCATGGGTAATTCAAAACTCAAAAGATTTAGTTCAGCGCTTATGGGACAACTTAATCATGATAAGGTTGTGATCCGTCGCGAAGCTCTCATTGCTCTAGGTAAAATAGGTGACTACGCTTCAATTGAGGCAATCCAAGTCAAGACTAAAGACAAAGATCCGATTATTCGTGTAATTGCAGCTCAAATAGTCGAACGCATTGTTGCTAAGGCGAAGGTGTTAGAAAAAAATGAAGCAGATGCGATGGGTGCAGTTGAAAAGCCTTTATCTACCATAGAGTCTAGTGATTTGGATAAAAAAACTAATGATAATAACAACGGGAATAACGAGTCAATCATAGATCCTAAGAAACCTACTGTAGTTGATTTAGAAAAAAAACCAGTAATTAAAAATGTCGACCCACCGAAACTTGAGGACACTCCTTGACTCAAAATGCCATTCTAATTTCTGATTATGATTTTGAATTCCCCAAAGAACTGATAGCTTCTCGAGCCGCCCCCAAAGGTGAGAGCGAGATTTTATTAGTGCCCAAGTCAGGGACAAACCTTGATTTTAAAAAAATTTCCGCTAAGACCATGATTGATCAATTTAATCCCGGTGACTGTCTTGTCGTCAACAATACCAAGGTCATACCTGCTAGACTTTTTGGAACCAAGTCCACCGGTGGCAAATTTGAAATTTTACTTGTGGCTCCAGTGCCCCATGTTGAAGGTGTTGTGTGGGAAGCATGGATCAAGCCCGGTAAACATTTTAAATTGGGTGCCTCTCATGAAGTTAATGGAATTCGTTTGGAAGTAATTGAAATCCAAGAAGATGGAACTCGAGTTTTGAAATTTGATTGTACCCATGTCGTATTTGATGCAATGCTTGATGCTTCTGGTAAAATTCCACTACCTCCTTATATCGAGCGCGAGGCAGACCAAGAGGATGCGGCTTCCTATCAAACAGTATTTGCTAAACATCGTGGTGCCGTAGCAGCCCCTACGGCTTCACTTCATTTCTCTGAAGACATGATGAAAGGCATTCAAGCCAAGGGTGTGCATGTGGCAGAAGTAACGCTTCATGTAGGGCCTGGAACTTTTAAGCCAGTTGAAGTGGAAAACGCACTTGAACACCCTATGCATGGTGAAGTTTATCAATTAGATACTTTTAACGCCCAGATAATTAATGACGCCAAGGCTGGAGGCGGCCGTATCATTAGCGTAGGCACAACATCAACTCGGGTGTTGGAGACTGTTGCTCAGGATGATGGATTAGTCATAGCGGGCCAAGGTGTCACTCATGCCTATATCTATCCCGGGTATCAGTGGAAAATAGTTGATGGTATGGTGACAAACTTCCATTGGCCTAGATCAACATTGCTGCTTTTAGTTTCTGCATTATGTTCGCGAGAACAAATCCTTAAAGCTTACAACTATGCTTTTGAAGAAAAAATGCGTCTATTTAGTTATGGTGATGGAATGCTCATTCTCTAAATGAGAGTTAAATTTTTTGATTCCTTCATTGTTAATTTTGATGCTACGCAAAGATTAACTAAGTTTATCTTAAATAGATAAAGCAAGCTTTATCCCAACATATCATCAGGATTTATTATGCTTAAAATTCGCACTTTAAATTTACCCAACTTCCTTGGGAAAGTCCAAATACTTGGAATACTTGGAATCGTATTGACAATGACTGCCTGTGCTCCAAAATCTTCTGGACCGTCAAATAATGACTTGGCTGATATGACAAGTGACCTAGGTGCTCCAGTGGTAGGTGCGGACCTCCCTAAAGCTCTTGGTGGTGAAGGTATTCAACCTAAGCCCATCCCTAAGCCTGTAATGTTAATACCTGTCAAAATTGCAATTGTAGACCAAAAACCATGGGCAGTTGATGAGTGTTTTACATTTAGCGTTGGTAAGCTTTCTAAGTTTTCTAGTGATTACTCTATCTCTGGCAACTATGATGGACTTCGCTATCAGTCAGATCTTCAAAGTGTTTTCACTGAAATGGCAAAAACTTGTATAATTCAAGGGGACGCAAGTGAGGCATTGACTCAGTTCTTTATACCGATTCAAAAGTACGTAGCTGCGATGAACCCTAAGACTGGTGTGAAAGAATCAAATAAAGTTATCGCCTATTTAAAATCTTACTACACTTATTTTGAAATGGCTGACTAATTAAGGGGCAATACCTTTTGCACGATTGAATAGTTTTTCTCGCAATTTAGCGGGTTTTACCACTTCAAGGTCTGGCATATGACCAAACACAAAGGCTTCAAAATCAGGAGTCACTCGAAGTTCTAGGTGGGCGAGAGTTTTCTTTAGTTTACCTCTTCCTTTTTCTTCAATCTTGATTTTGGGGTTGAAATTTGATTCAATAAAACGTTGAACTAACCAGTCGTCTTTTAAGTTGAGAGTAATTTTTTCGGGTGCATTTAATCCGATATACTGACCCCAAGAGTATTTGTAAAATTCATCAATATCAAAATCCTGAACTTCATTCTTAAAATCTAGACCGGTACTTTGGTATCTAGTTATGCGATCTATTGGGATGCTTATAAACTGACCGAGGTCATCATCACGTTCTCCGACTAGATAGAGTCGACCAATTCGAAGTGAAACTTTATAGGGGCGAAATTTAAAATTTTGCTTATCAGAAAGTTCGTCTTGATCTCTTGGTGTGTAGGATATTTTTAATATCTGGCAATCTCTAATTGCTATGAGGAGCTTCTGATTTTTTAAAGAATTACCCTTATGCTCGGCAAAAGGACCATGATTCATATAATAGCCACTATCCAAAACCTGTACTTGAGGCATTGCTTTGTCAAGATTGGTTTTAGTATTTAACTTAGCTAAGATTTTGGATAAAATTTGAGAGCCTGCAACATGTCCATTTGCAGAAAATTGTTCTTGCATCTTCTCAATATCACGTAGAAGTTTGGGGCTAAAGTCATCGTCTTCTTGCACAGAGTATTTATACTGTCGGCCATTAATCGGATGTCTATTAAAGCCCGGAGTGGTCTCTTCCATCTCTTTTATGTATCTCATTACTGTTCGAGGAGTGACACAAAAAAAACGGGCGATTTCCGTTTGAGACATGGGATTCGTCTTTAGTCGTTCAACTAGCTTTACCATATTTTGATGTTTAGTTGCCAAGTGTTGACTCCAAAATTATAGGTTTTGTTTACGTTGTTCTTGGGGAGGTAAGCTTTTGACAATCCGAAGATTATTAATGACGGAAAGATTTTTACCGGCCCACATGGATGAGAATGTCGCGGTGTTTTTTTGCAAAGAGTTATTTACTTCACCTTCTAGGTAAATCTCTCCACCGATGGTGTGCACACTAATCCTAGCCGATGAGAGTGCACCATTTCGTTTCAGAGCTTGAACCACTAGACGTGTTTTTTCCATATCAGCAAAGTTGTTGGTTGTTCGCTTGGTGAGTTTTAATTCAAGATCAATGATGCCATTGATAGGGATAAGAAGCTCGTAAATTTCTTGAGGATTCTTATCGTTTTCAATAAAACCACTGAGTTCAACAACGCCTTGATTAACGGAGATCCGGATGCCAATGACACCACTGTGTTTATTAAAAAGAATATCTTGTACTTCGCGTTGAAGCGTTATATCAGATACAGCAATCGTGGGTTGAATTTTAATTTTGGGGATGACTGCGAGTATGCCTTCGAGCGACTCAATAAACCTTATCAAAGTTTCTTTTTCAAATAAAGAATGACAATAGCCTGAGACATAAACAATTCCATTAGTGACTTCAACCAGGATTTGATTGACTTCGAAATGCGAGATTGAATTAATTGCTTGAACGATAGTTTCTTTTAGGTTGAGATTACTTTTGACGGCAGTCTTAGAGCCTGCTAAAGTCATGACAAGATAAGTGCTGTCTTCAAGTTGGACGATAATTTTTTCTTTAGGCCCATGTATTACACCGACGGCTTTGCCAATAACATCACGACTCACATGGTAGATGTAGTCACCAACAAGCGTTGTTCCAAGTTGGTAGGGTAATAACTTGTAATAAGTCATGGCCTGTTTGCCAGCTGTATTTGGCGTTTTTAAAATCAGTTTACGTTGAGAACCATCTTCGTAGCTCAGGTAGAAACACTCTTTGTCTTCGACCCTGGTTTTGGATTTAACAATACCGGGTCTTGAGTGTCCTGGGATGTATACCCAATCTCCAAGAGTGATACGACCTTTACCTGCAATTTTACAAGAGAATGTTTTGGTCTCTTCTGGATTGAGGGAGCGAAGGTCTGAGTAGATCAAGATCTGATTGTCTTGACAATTGTCACAAGAGGCTAGAAGTCGTTCTTTTTTAATCTCTGGACGATTGAGGTCAAGTGGGGTTCTCGAAAAAAGTTGATGAGGAGACACAGAAGAACAAGATCTGCAAAACAAACCTTCGTTCTTAAAAAATGTGCTAAAAACCTCTTGCATGAATTATAATCTACTTAAGTCTTTATTTCATAATTAGATATAGCATTTTCTAGGCGCGAGATCGAGTCTTCTTTACCTAAAATAGTCATGATTGCATATAAACTTGGACCGCCGGCGAGCCCTGAAAGTGCCAAGCGAGTCGGTTTACCAAGAGGGCCGAACCCAACTTCCAACTCAGCTAGTGTTGCTTGAAACTCTAATTCTAGAGCCGTTTCACTCCAATCATTGAGTTTTTTTAGTTTTTTGCAAAGATGGGAAATGATTTTTGGTGAATCCTCTTTCCAAGCTTTTTTGGCGACTTTGGCGTCCCAAGTCGTTGGTGCCTTGAAGAAGTACTCTGCAAGTTTGGGCATATCTTGGCGAACCTTTATACGCTCTTGAATAATCTCAATAACAGCAATAACCTGAGTGTCTGATTTACCCGAAATATCCAAATCTTGTGCCTGACACTCTTTAGTGAAAATAGGTAGAAGTTCTTGAGCTGGAGTTTGGATGAAGTATTGACCGTTGAGCCATTCGAGTTTGGCTTCATCAAAGGCGGCACCTTTGGATTGAATTCGCTCAATTTCAAATGCGTTAATGATTTCTTCAAGAGACATTTTTTCTCTATCATCGCCTGGAGACCAGCCTAGTAGGGCTAAGAAGTTAAATAGAGCTTCAGGTAAAATTCCTTTTTCCTCAAAATCACCTACGGAAGCCGCGCCTTTTCTTTTGGAGAGCTTCCCGCCACCAGGGGCTAATATAATAGGCAGATGGGCAAATACCGGGAGCGACCAACCAAATGCTTGATAGAGTAGAACATGTCGTGATGTTGAAGGAATCCACTCATCGCCACGAAGTACGTGAGAGATTTTCATATCGTGATCATCCACAACATTAGCTAGGTGGTAGGTTGGAAATTTATCACGCTTAAGAAGTACCATATCATCAAGAATATTATTGGGAGTAGATATAGGACCACGAATCAAATCAGTAAAAGATGTCTCACCGTCTAAAGGAACTTTCAAACGAACAACAAACTCTTCGTTTGCGGCACGAGTGATGGAGTCTTCTGTCGACAAATCCCGACAAAAGCGATCATAGCCTGTGGCTCCTCCTGCTTCTTGTTGCTTTTCACGAAGCTCAGCAAGCCTTTCACTTGAGCAAAAACATCTGTAGGCCAAGCCTTTGCTTAGAAGCTCATCAGCGGCTGCGTGGTATTTTGTCAAACGAAGAGACTGTTGGTAAGGCCCAAACTTGCCGACAGAACCTTCAGGCTGACCTTCTGTATTGACTCCAGGGCCTTCATCCCAATCCATTCCTAGCCATTTTAAATCGCGAAGCAGGTCCTTAAGAGCAGCTTCTGAGTAACGACTTTGGTCAGTATCTTCGATACGAACGATGAATGTTCCCTTGTTATGGCGAGCAAATAACCAGTTAAATAGCGCAGTACGAGCACCACCCACGTGAAGGTAGCCTGTTGGACTGGGGGCAAAACGGACGCGAACGGCATTTGAGACTTCTGACATGGTGACTCCCGAAACTATATGATGTGACAAATCTTAACTTCATTTGAGACAAAAATAGCAAAATTTTAGAGTGATATGCCTACTCTTCAACCTTGATCTAGGATGGAGTATCTAAGGAATAAGCTTCTCTGAAATTTCTAGCTGCAGGCTTTGTGCTCGAGGGTGCTGAGGGTCAATGATGATTGCCTGATTAATTGCACCGAGGGCATCTGATAGCTCATAGCGTTGTAGATAACAATTAGCTAAGTGAAGCCAAGTATCAACTTGGTCATGATTGAGTTCAATAGCAATTTTAAAATCTTGAATGGCTAGGGAAAGTTGATTTTTTAACTGATGAATTATTCCTCGATTAATAAATGCACGTTCATTCTTTGGATTGTATGTGACTGCTAGGTCGAAGTTGCTAATGGCTGACTCATATTGCGACAGCATAAAGTAAACCATGCCGGCGTGGTGATGCGCGATGGAGAGCCCTTGCTTATCAACACATTTATCGATAGATTTGTGATACAGCGAAAGTGCGAGGGTATAGTCTTTATTGGTGTGTGAACTGAGTGCTTTTTGGAGCAGTATTTCAAAGTTGCAACTATCCTCTATGTCCTCTATGTCCTCTATGTCCTCTACATTAGTTTGTTTGGCAGAGGCTGCATTAGGATTGTGGACGAAGGGGTCTTTGGGGGTTGATTCGAAGGCTTTGTTTTGCACCATTTCCATGCGTGATTGAGACTCTTTTAACAATTGCTTTTGATTATCTCGAATCTCTTGAAATATAATATCAGACAGAGCAAGATTAGCGTTGAGGGAGGCCATTTTACGTTTAACAATCTGATCAGGATTGACAGGTGTCTTGTATATGAGCTGATGCTCTACTTCGGCCCATGCATCTTGTAAAGTCGTCCTAATTTGAATTTCGATGACCTTTTGATTACCATGAATAATTTCTAATGTATCTTCAGCTCCAGGATAGGGGATGAGGAGATGTATAGAGTCGTATGAAAACTCTCTAAAGCTAAGGCTTTCCTTTTTGTCTTGACGTTCAAGTATCTCATAAGAGTTTCGTAATTCCTCAACGGCTGATTGAATATCTTCTAAAAAAGGAACGATGACTCGTATACCGAGAAGGTCAGTTAAGGGTTGGTCATCAGAAGGGTCAGACTTATAAGCATCTTTTAATTTAGCGTAGTAGCTACTTCGTTTTTTAACCCGTTTTTTGATAGTACAAGAGATGTTTTTAGCGTCAAATTCGGCTTTGAGGGTTTTTACTATATCAGCAAGAGTCCTATTGAGTCCACTTTCTTGATTCTCGAATTGAACCTGCAATTTATTCCATAAACTTGCCGTATCTAAGTGTTCTATCATTTGACCCACGTCTAGTAACTATCTTTAATATTCACCTTGTTTATGTTACACGTTTTCAACCAAAAAGTAAAGTATATTCATCGTTATATGCACATTACTTTAATGCTCTAGTCATAGGAAAAGCTTGAATTAATATTTGATAGACTCGTCCGCCTTCTTCTATTCTTGCGCTGATGGCTTTCATTTTTTCTTTGAGTGCTTGGATGTCGTCTTTGACTTCAGCAAAACCTGCCTCATCAAGTCCTATCGTCAGGGCGCTAAAATCACGTTCCTCTCTTGATAGTTCCTCTAAAGCCTTCATTGCGACTCCCATATTGGCTTTAAGGTAGTTGATGAAGTGATTAGCGTGCGTATTATTGTCTTTACGGATATGCTCGGATTTGGGCTTCCAGATACCAAGAGGGCTTCTCTCCACGAGGTCAAGTTTTTGAAGTAGAGTGACAGCTTCTTTGGCTTGAATAGGGGTGATAGCAGGGATCAAATGCCTAGCGAGTGAGTTGAAATCTCCGTCAAAAGAATGAAGTAAAATATGTTCTCTAATAGCTGTGTAATACCATTTGGTAAAAAACTCATATTGATCATGCCCGAGAGTTTCAGGTTTGATTTCATGAAAATCTAGTAGGTATTTGTATGCGCTTTCTTTTATTTCGTGTCCATCGGCTTGATTGTATTTCACGAGAGCATTAAAGTATTGTTGTTCGCGTGGGCCAATATGCAGAAGCTGCACGAGCCTCATTTGAAAGGTTGAGCTTAATTTTTTGCGCCCTGCGATTAAGTCAGAATACCAACCAGAGGAGCTTGCACCCACTTTTTGGATGATGAAGCGTTGAGAATACTTCCCATCAATTTTCTTTTTGGCGGCAAAAAAATCTTTGAGGTAGATACGGAAATCAACATAGTCAAAGATATTTGTTTCTGGCTGTTTACTCATATAGCTGCTCTGTAAAATTTCATAAGCCGATAAAGTCTCGGGCTTAGCTTGTATTTCTAGTGTATTAAAAGACATATTGCACTCCCATGGTGAAATCACCTGTTCGTTGGTTCTTATTTTAAAATAGGGAGTTCTAGTACTTTAAAATAGTTATTTTGCTCTTAATGTGCTCCTTTGTAGAGAGCAAAAACAAGAGTTTGTCACGATTATCCCTTTAAAAAAGGGGGTTTGTCAGCTATGTGTCATAGTTGTGTCATAAAACCTTAGAGAGCAAAAAAAGCCACTGGATAAAAAATTATCCAGTGGCTTGGGTTATTAGGATGAAATAATGATTTAGTTGAGGTCATCAACTACAATAGCAGCATCAACTTGAGTATCAGATTGTAGGGTTTCGTCTAAATCAGACTCTTTGATTGTGATAGCAGATTCGTCAATATGATCTTTATTGCCTATTATGACTGCGCCGCGGCTGAGGAATATGGGCTGTTTCGCTTTAGCGAATATGGCAAGATCTCTATACACTTCCTCTGTTGAATCACTTTTGAGTTGAATGTCAGCAAATAGACTCACTTCGTCTTCAGTAAATGAATCAGGTTGACGCGTAACTATATAGATTGAGCGAAGTGGACTTGATGAAGTAGTCAATGGTAGTTCTTTTTCTAAACTCCAAAATATGGCTTCCTTTGCTTCAGGGTCGTTTTCCATCAGTTGTTGGATATTTTTATGAAGGGTCTTAATGATTCTTGTATCTAGAGCATACTCTGTCAGGAAGTTGGGTCCCACCTCTGATTGAGGTCCAAATGCTGCGCGAAGTACTGCTGTTTCGATTTGAGTATCTGCGGTGGCTAAGAACGAGTATACGGCAGGAGTTGATAGTCCGTCAAACCAGAAGTCGTCTTTAAATGTGGGATGTACTGAAGTACCAGAAACGAAAACTTTACTGCCTTTTTTGAGTGCATTGACAACAATTACGGCAGGAGCACCAAGATTAATTAAGGTTTCAATCGGTTTGTGAATCGTGATTTTCATTCTGTGTCCAGTAGATGCATTTTCTTTCCCACTAAAGTCGACGCGAATTGTTGAGCCTTCAGTGGGCATGTGTAGTGTTGCATGACCGACGTAAGTATTGGATGAATTTCTTAAAACTAAACGAACAGATTGATCTTCGTCCGGACTTCGCCAATTGACGACTTGCCATTTCACACCCGATGAATCCAGTTTCATTGTTTCAATGCGAGTCCCGTTTTCTTCAATAAGAACCTCTTTAGCAAGGTTTTCCTTTTCAAGGTTGTCAATAATCTTAGCGACAGTTGAACGAGCTTCTTCAGCAAGAGCAATATAGTCTGTGATTGGCTTATATGGATCAAAAAGCGATGAATTTAATTTGGCCATTGACATGGGTATTGCCGTATCTTGATCGGAGCCTAGAACCAGTGAAGCAGGAATTTCAAATAAGACTTGACTTGATGTTGGGACAGTCGGTAGACTAGATGTCGAATCAGTGAAGCAACCCGCAAGTCCTAAACTTAAGAGTCCACTCAGGCTAATTGCTAAATATTTGTTGTTCATCATACCTCCTATTATTTGTTGATTAACATAAATTAATTTTTGAATTTATTCTTGTAAATAAGTGGGTAATTAAGCCAGAAACAACTTAAGTAGCCTGGTTTTGAAGAATTATGAAATGATTTACTCAAAATATCAGTATTTACACAATAATGAGTTTCCAGCATAAGAAATACCAAGATACCCCAAGGGCCCATGTAACAAGTTGGATGATGGAGATGGAATTTGTACTGCTTGCGTTGATCGAAGGGGTATTGTTTTTGAAATGAGGGTTAAAGTTGGTCTTCCTTAACGGAGTAAGTAGCCCTGGGATGAGCCCAAAGAAAAACCCATAAACGTGTGCAAGGATATCTGTACCTTCACCGAGTCCCATCATAATGACAATAAAGAAGGCACTGGTAAATGGTGTAAATCTCTTGAACTTAAAATCCTTATCTTTCCAAATGAGGCGTGTCTCCACAGCCGCAAGCATGCCAAGTACCGCAAACACAAAGGTGCTAAATCCTAGTGAACGATGGTCACCATAAACATCATAACCATGAGTGTAGACAACAAAGAAGTTCGCAATTCCACTTACCAAAGTCAGAGTGATTAGTTGTTTCAGAGTGTTAAATCGGGTTCTGAGTAAGTTAAGGACAAAATATCCAGAGATCAAATTGGAAATCAGGTGCTTGTGGTCCGAGTGAAGAGTTAAGGCGGTCCAAAGTCGCCACCACTCGCCGTCTCTGAGTACTGCTTGAGCGCTGTTAAGACCTTGCTCTTTGAGATAAGGGTAGTTGCCTGTTAAGGGAAGGGCAAAGTAAAAAAACACGGGAATGAGTAATATGCTCAGAGGGGCCAAGCTTAGCTCAGGTATCGGTGTGATATCATCTTTGGGTTTATTCGAATCTACATTTTCTTGGTGCCAGAGAAAAAGTTGATTGTGGGCGTGATAAAGATGCCGACGTCTAAGGTAAAGGGCGATTTTGTTTTCACCATGTTTTTGATGGTAGGGGGTGAGAAACTGTTTAGGTGGTGTGTAGTTGGGTGGGAAATCACCGATATTTGCAATTTCTTGGTTAATCTTCTCCATCTCACCAGGGTCATCTTGATTGAGGCTTAAGAGAGCTTGGTTTGGCCCTTCGCAACTAGGAATATAGATGATGCCTTGAGACCCTAGAAGCAGGCCAATGCTGACAGCTTCGCTTTGAGGGATACTTGTAAAATAAACCCAAGCATCATCATTGCCAGAATTGCCTGATATAGTTGTATTCTCGTGGTGAGATACTTCAAGAGCATTTGATGCCTCAGGTGATGTTGGAGTAAATTTATCTGACAAAATAATCTCATTGACTTTAAGAAAGTACCTCGAGTTAAAGTACAAAGAATAGTTGGCATGAGAGCATGATTATAGATTTGTATTTTTAATCACAAGTTCAACATCGCCCGTTTTGAGGTCGATTGTTTTGACGGCAAGAGAAACTCTGTTATCTTCGTTTAAAGCATTCCAATAGTTCTCAAGGTTGGCGCTTATGTCATTGTCTAAAGGCATAAGTCTTGGCTCACCAGCAAAAGAAGGAAGTGGATTGCCGTCCCCTTCGTAAGTGCTTAAGAAATGACCAAGGCCTGAGATTGCTTGGGAAAAATTAAAGAAATAACGAAGAGAAGCATCTTCAGTATTCATCAATGATTTCAAAATAGACATCTGATAAGAATCACCTTCAACAAGCGCTGAAATACGCGGTGTATAATTAGGTCCATCTGGCTCATATTGGCGAGTCTTTAACGCACTTTCAAAGCTACCATTATTTTTCAGTGCTTCCCAAATAGTGTCAGTTTGGTCGCCATTAGAAACAATGTGTTGTGAGCCTTCGGAGCGTATTGGGTAATAGATGATGAGCGATGGATCTTCTAGTTTAGATTCATCAAAAGCTTTGGTGCGCATTTGGTTGTTTTCATCATTAAGGAAAATGCGATTACGGCTATTAGAGCTACGGCCCATGATCCAGTAAACTTGTACCATCTTGGTGCCATCTGGTGTTTGACCCACGACAATCCCGCGACCCGGGTAAGAATTTTGAGATAGAGCTTTAAAATTTGCGGCGGCGATGTGATTCCAAGATTCTTGCATGTAGTATTCCTTTTATGGCGATCAACAGTGTAGTGTTACAAAAATATTTAAACTGGACTCTTTTGGGGGCGCAAAGTCATTAAATTAAAAAAGTGGATGCACTTTACTTGATGATTTCAACCTGTGCTTCACCGACACCGAGCTTCTCAAGCCCAAGCTCTCTTGCAGCAGCTACTGATACATCCACTAGGCGGCCTTTAATATATGGTCCTCGGTCATTGACTCGAACTTCAACACTGCGGCCGGTTTCAATCAGAGTTATTTTGAGTTGGGTTCCAAAAGGGAGTTCCTTATGGGCACAGGTCATGTCCATTTGATCATATATTTCACCACTAGCTGTTTTTTTGCCATCAAAACCTGGACCATAGTAACTGATATGTCCGCGAAAAGAACCGGATGTAGGGACAATGGTGGGCGCTTGAGATTGTTTTGTACTTGTCTTGCTATTAGTACTTTGTTTGGCTTGGTGATTGGAGCCCAGACCCCATGAACCTGTGTCACGGTTGTAACCTTTGCGCTCGGCAATACTTTTAGATAGAGAGCAAGCCATTATAGAGAATGAGATTAAGAAGAGGATGAATTTAGACATTGGGGTTTTAATTTTCGACATCATACATGTCATTGTAATCCCAAAGAAGTTGTTCTTGCTCTTCGGCTTTCTCTTTGCGCTCTTGTCTTTCAATAGTAGCTCGGCGTCGATTTTTGATTTGAACCAAGCGGCGGTCAAAGGAAGTGATGGAGTTTTTATAACCTTGGCGAATCAGAGTCATCTTAGCTGGAGTCAGTTCCGTTAATTTCCCAGAGAGTTTTTCAGCGGCGCGCTCACCCCAAGGAGTATCTGGATATTGATCTAAAACAGATTGGTACTGAATCTTTGCATTGATTCGGTCGAAGTGTTGGTTTTCATAGAGATGAGCTTTGAAAAACAAAGCACGAGGAGCCTCTTGAGTTAGTGGGAATTTAAGAGCAATAGAGTCAAATTGACTGAGGACTTTAGCTTCTAAAGAGTCAAAAACTACTTCTTGTATCATGGATTGTGATTGAAGATTGTCGTAAGCTTTCTCGGCAATAAGGTATTGAGCTTTAGCTAAGTCATCATTGGTTTGAACAGTGACTTTCAACCCGAGATTTTTTTGTGATTGCTTTGCGTAAGTACTTTTTGGGAATTCTTGAATAATCCACTGGTAGAGTGAGTCGGATGACTTTTTATTATCTGTAAATTCATCGGTAATAAAGGCTTGTGCATAAGCTGCCTTCATCCTTACAGTTGGCAGTTGATTTTTTTGATGGACCATGCCGGCAAGTATGTTCAGTGCACTATCAGTTTGTCCAAGTTCAAAAAGAAATAATTCAGCGATCTGGAAATTTTGAGATGAACTTGTGGTTGCGTGAGATTTGCCATGATGCCAGGCGGTCAGCTTTTTTAAAGTTTTTAACTTCTCGGCAGACTTGACACCATAGATGCTTTTGGGCTCTGAACTTTGCGACGAATCATAATTGAGCATCGCATTTTGGTAATTAGTTTTATGAATTTCGTAATAATCACCTATCCAATAGTAAGCCTCCGCTGCAACACCAGATTTAGCATGTTCAATTTTAATTGTGTGAAGGATTTCTAAACCTTGGCTATATTCTTGATTGACTATTAAGTAATGAGCCAGTGTGAGTTGAGTAGAAACCTTTTGATTTTGGAATTTTTTTTCTGAGAGAATATCTTGAAGGTCCTGTATCGCAAGTGAATATTGCTTGGCTACATAGGCTGATTTGGCGCCGCTAAAGAGAGCTTTGTAATGTACAGAATTCCCTAGAATCTCTATTTCTGGATTTTTATATCGTTCTCTAGATTTGTCATACTTCTTGATACTGAAATAAAGACCGCCAAGTTGGAAGAGGGCTTGTGCACGAAGTCTTGGATTACCATCTTTTAATTTGAGTAGTGCTTCTAAAGTCTCAATAGCACTTTCTGGATTGTCATTACTGAGTTGGAGTTTAGCCATCAGAGCCAAAGCTTGAGAATGCCACATATGTTGATTGTCAGCCAAAATAGGCTGCAAAGCAAATTTTGCAAGAGAAGGCTTACCTGAACGCGCTAGAGCAAATGCTTTGTTAAAGTTAACAGTTGGGATTTGCTCACCTTCAGGGAAGTACTTTAAGTATTCATCATACTTTTGGATAGCAGGTACCCAGCTTCCCAGCTTAAGAAATGACTCACCCATAACAAACAAAACTTTTGGTTTATATTGAGCTTCGTTGGGCCATCGTTCAAGAATGGCAGAACATTTTTCAATCGCTTTATTCAGGCTGGCTTTTTCATCATTATTCACCCAGGCGCTATCTTGAGGATTCATCTCAAGACGTTCTTTCTTTAAGTTTACAGCTTTGTCAAAATATTTCTCTACGTTATAATAGTGATTGAGATAGAGACAACATGTACAACCCGATAACACAAATAGTGCAATACTCAAAAGCGCTAGTGATCGAAGTTTAAACATGAAGATCCTCAGAGGGTGGGCTGTAGATAATGGATTACGTCTTGTTTTGTATAGCAAACAAGATTAAACTACAAAACCTCGCTAATGCGAGGCTTGTAGAGTTTTATTTGAGGTCTTATTTATGATACTCTTGAATTGAGCACACATCCTCACCATTTTCTTTGAGCGACTCAATCGCAGCTGCTGCAGCACTTGCGGCGGCTAAAGTAGTGGTGTATGGGATATGGTTAGTTAAAGCAGATTTACGAATGATTGTGTCATCTACTTGAGCACTTTTGCCTAGTGGAGTATTTATTAAGAAATCTATTTCTTTGTTATTCATCAGGTCAAGCGCATTAGGCGAACCTTCAGAAACTTTATGAGTTAAAGTTGAGCTGATGCCATTATCAAGAAGCAAGCCTGCTGTGCCTTTAGTTGCGTAGACTCTGAAGCCTTGCTCAACTAATTTTTTTACAGTAGGGATGACACGCTCTTTATCGCGATCATTGACTGAGACAAAGACTGAGCCTGATTTAGGAAGAGTCGCACTTGCCCCTTCTTGGGCTTTTGCAAATGCAGTTCCAAAGTCAGGTCCGATACCCATGACTTCACCTGTTGATTTCATCTCAGGTGAAAGTAAAGTATCTACACCTGGGAATTTAGCAAATGGGAAAACGGATTCTTTGACTGAGAAATGCTTTGGAATAATGCGCTCTGTAAATCCAAGCTCTTGTAGAGTTTTACCGACCATCACTTTAGTCGCAAGTTTAGCAAGAGGCACGCCGATTGCTTTTGAAACAAATGGAACTGTACGAGATGCACGAGGGTTCACTTCAATAATATAAAGCTCTTCGTCTTTGACTGCATATTGAATATTCATCAATCCAACAACATTTAAAGCTTTAGCAAAGCCTTTAGTCTGAGTGGTGATAGTTTCAATGATTTTATCCGAAAGACTAATAGAAGGAAGTACACAAGCAGAGTCACCTGAGTGAATTCCTGCTTCTTCAATGTGCTGCATAATACCTGCAACTACTGCTGTTGTTCCATCAGAGATACAATCCACATCTACTTCAATCGCATCTTCTAAGAACTTGTCGATAAGAACAGGTTTTTCGTCAGATGCAGTCACAGCTTCTTGTAGGTATTTTCTGAGTTCGTCTTCACCGTAGACAATCATCATTGCGCGACCACCAAGCACAAATGAAGGACGGACAAGCACAGGATAACCAATACGGTTGGCTGCAGAAAGTGCTTCATCAATATTCTTGGCGATACCATTTGGAGGTTGCTTGTACCCCAGAGTTTCAACAAGCTCAGCAAAGAGCTCACGGTCTTCTGCAAGGTCGATTGACTTAGGTGAAGTACCGATGACTTTAGCGCCATAGTCTTCTAAAGCTTGAGCAAGTTTGAGTGGAGTTTGTCCACCGAACTGCAGGATAATACCATCAGGTTCTTCTTGATCCACAATCGCTAGTACGTCTTCTTTAGTCAGAGGCTCAAAATAAAGCTTGTCTGAGGTGTCATAGTCAGTAGAGACGGTCTCTGGATTAGAGTTGACCATGATCGCTTCTATACCTTCTTCTTGAAGAGCATAAGATGCATGAACACAACAGTAATCAAACTCAATTCCCTGGCCGATGCGGTTAGGCCCGCCACCTAAGATAAGGACCTTTTTACGGTCAGTGCGAATTGATTCATTTTCTTCATCATATGTAGAGTAGTGATAAGGAGTCATGGCTTCAAATTCAGCAGCACAAGTGTCGACTGTTTTGTAGACTGGGGTCAGCTCTAGTTCTTTACGACGAGTAGTTGTTTCAGATTCGGTGCTTCCCGTTAAAAAAGCAATCTGTATATCACTATAGCCCATCTCTTTGGTTTTTTTGAAAATTTCAAGAGAGATACTGTTTAAGGCTTTACCTTTAAGTTCAGCTTTTTCAAACTCTACCATCTCAAGGATGTGGTTAAGGAACCAAGGGTCAATTCCACAAACATCTTGAACTTTTTCAAGTGACCAACCAAATTCAAAAGCAGCTTTTACATAAAAAAGACGATCGGTTTTGGGACGAGTCTTAGTGATGATATCAAAGATGTCTTCTTCTTTAATATTGTCTTTGCCATCGGAGCCAAGTCCTGATCGGCCATCTTCTAAAGAGCGCATCGCTTTTTGTAAAGACTCTTTAAATGTACGCCCCATGGCCATAGCTTCACCTACAGATTTCATCTGAGTTCCAAGGTTGTTTTCGGCTTGAGGGAATTTTTCAAAAGTAAAACGAGGTATCTTGGTCACTACATAGTCAATGGTCGGCTCGAAACACGCAGGAGTTTCTTTAGTAATATCATTTTGAATCTCATCTAGGGTATAACCAACGGCGAGTTTGGCAGCAATTTTGGCGATTGGGAAACCAGTTGCTTTAGATGCAAGAGCAGAAGAGCGAGATACACGAGGGTTCATTTCGATGATGACCATACGACCATCTTTTGGGTTGGTTGCAAACTGAACGTTTGATCCACCCGTTTCAACACCAATCTCACGAAGACAAGCAAGTGATGCGTTGCGCATGCGCTGGTATTCTTTGTCAGTTAATGTTTGGATAGGTGCAACAGTGATTGAATCACCCGTGTGTATACCCATAGCGTCAACATTTTCGATAGAGCAGATAATGACACAGTTATCTTTTTTGTCACGCATGACTTCCATCTCATACTCTTTCCACCCGACGATAGATTCTTCTACAAGAACTTCATTGGTAGGGGAAAGGTCTAAGCCATGACGAACAACGTTCCAGTATTCTTCTTCAGTGTATGCAAAGCCTGAACCTGCGCCACCTAGAGTAAATGCGGGGCGAATCACTGCAGGCAAGCCAATAATGCCGAATGCTTTTTTGGCATCTTCTTCGTTTCTCACCACTTCAGAAATAGCGCTTTCAAGACCAATTTTATCCATTGCTTCGCGGAACTCTTCACGAGACTCAGCTTTACGAATAGAGGCTGGATTGACACCAATCATCTCTACATTGTATTTCTCAAGGATACCAAGGTCTGCAAGTTCAAGTGCACAGTTAAGAGCAGTTTGACCACCGAGAGTCGGCAAAAGAGCACAAGGGCGTTCTTTGGCGATGATTTTCTCAACAGCTGATGGAGTGATAGGTTCAATATAAACTGCTTCTGCAGTCTCTGGATCAGTCATGATAGTTGCAGGGTTAGAGTTGACTAGTACAACTTCGTAACCTTCTTCTCTGAGAGACTTACATGCTTGAGTTCCTGAGTAGTCAAATTCACAAGCTTGGCCAATTACAATGGGTCCTGAGCCGATGATAAGAATTTTTTTGAGATCCTCGCGTTTTGCCATAATATCTGATCCAATCTTAAGTAGTGGGATTTTCCGCCTAAATCTCACCAAAACTAGAAAAAACGAGCGATTCTCTCAAACAAAGAGTGCGTCTATTTTAAAAGAGCATTTTATCGGTGTTTTGAACCTATTCGTCACGAACTTTACTTGAATATAAGCTGATTTCGACCGAGTTTCATACATTTGTGCGGTGTGAGTTTTTTGCATAAATTTTGTTCGCGTGCGAGTTCTAGGGGAGTCATTTGCAATTTTTTAAGGTCAAATCAAGCTTTAGCGCTATTTATATAGCGGCTATTTTTGTTTTGACAGCCTGTTCAAGCTTGGTTCCTCAAGAGGATGTGGCACCAGCTCCTGCGGCTATTCCCCCCCCACCATTCCAAGTGTTTTTTGTCCTAGAAGACTCTACATTTAATTCAGAGCAAGAAATAGTCTTCGAAGTGATAGAATCGGGCGAATCATTAACGAGTATTCCAAGTGCGGCGACAAACCCAAATGAACGTCTGAGTTTAGTATTACCAGAAGATGAAAATTGGACAATTTGTGCCAGCCAAGAGAAGGTTCAAGAGTGTTATAGTATAGTGTATCCCGAATATCAGCCAGGCTCCTCAGATTCTCAGGCTTTTGGTAAAATGGGTCGGAAGTTTAACGCTGAATTATCTGAATACAACAAAGTCAAGGTTTTCTCTAAGCTTGCTGATTTATCAAAACTCAATTTGCAAAAGATGGAAGTTGATACATCGACCATAATTGAGCCCACTAGCTCTGCTGAAACTATCAGTAAATCTACCCAGCTCAAAAAAGTAGTTGTTCGTGTCAAACGTAGACCCAAAAGAGCACTTGGGCAGTCTACGGTTTCTGCTAAATCTATCAAGAGGATGCCAGCGCTCGCTGAAGCGGATGTCATAAAAGCAATACAAGCATTACCGGGGGTAGTTGCCTCCAGTGACTTTAGTTCAAAAATTTATGTTCGCGGCGGAGGTGCCGATCAAAATTTATTTTTATTTGATAATGGCGTAGTTTATAGTCCAGTGCATTTCTTCGGACTTTTCTCCACTTTTTTGGTGGAAGGTCTTGATGATGTGAATTTTTATAAAGGTGGCTTTACACCTGAATTTGGCAATAGGCTGTCTTCGGTACTTGATCTGAAATCCCGTCAAGGCGCTGACAAAAAAGAAGATGCCTGGTTTGTGAACAGTTCTATCAAAGTGTCGACCTTTGCGACTCAGCTTCATACTGAAGGCAAACAAGATGAATTTAGTTGGTTATTTGCTTATAGACAAACCTATATCAAAGAAACCCTTGAGGCACTTGCAGAGGTAGGAATTAGCGACATTGAATTAAATTATCGTTTTACTGATTTACAAGGAAATATTGTATGGCAACCTAGTGGAGATGAAAAAATTATGGTGTCGGGTTACGTAGGTGGCGACACTCTTGATTTTGATGTTTTTAAAGTGACTTGGGGCAATCAAGTTTATCCGGTCAACTATTGGAAAAAAATTAATGATGATTGGAAATTGCAAGCCAATTATGCATACTCGCAATTCGGACAAGTTTTTGCATTAGGTGAAATTTTTCAGATTGTCAATGGTATAGAAACCCATACAGTAAAAACCAAGTTTGAATACTCAGCCATGACTAATCAGAACTGGACAATAGGAGTTGAGCAACGATGGACTGATGCGTATTTTGGACGAGAAATTTTAGCCAACGATATCAATAGCCGCGATGAAGGCATGTACAGCTTGTCCTCACCATTTATTCAAAATCAAATTCGTCTAGGCAATTGGTTTTTCCAACCAGGACTCAGAGTGAACTACCAAGATCTTCTTGATGCATGGACCTATGAGCCAAGGATTTCAACGACATATGCTATTGATAGAAATCGAAAGATTGATTTTCATGTAGGTAAGTATTACCAATACGTGAATTCTATTTTGTTTTCCAACTTTGAAAGTATTAATGAATTTTATTATCCAAGTAAAAAAGTCCCAGGTAAAACAATTGAACCTTCAAATTCAATTTTATTTAGTTTGGGTTTCTCTGAAGAAAAATTGCTGGACAAATACAACTGGGATGCAGAGGTTTATTATAAAACATTGAACAATTTAATTTCTTATGATCCTAACTCGCAACCGGATTCAGTCCTCACGAATGTCAATGCAAAGCTTGGCCAATCCTTTGAAAAAAGCGAGGGCTACAGCTATGGTTTGGAGTTGAGTTTTAGAAAACCAGCAGGAATTGTATATGGTGGAATCAGTTATTCTTATGGTTATTCAGTTCTCAATGAAAATAATGAAGTTTTCCCTGCTAATTGGGACAAACCCCATTCTGTTAAAACTGATTTATCTTTGAATTGGAAAGGTAAACAATCTGAATCGATATGGACTCATAAGGAAAAGGGTCGTTATTTAAGAAGTTCTACGGGACTGTCTTGGACCAGTGGCTTGCCATTTACGGGGGTGACCGGATATTATAAAACTCACGGCGTTGACCAAGGAGGAGGTGAACGCGCAGGTGGCCCTAATCCAGTCCTTGAAGGTAACATAGCGACTCCTTATGATGGACGGAATGAAACAAGGTACCCAGATTATTTCCGATGGGACATTAAAATTATCGACATGGGTCGATATAATAAATGGAATTTCTCTTGGACGATTCTTAATATCACCAATAATGAAAACGTTCTTAGTTATAACTACACTCAAACAAACCCACCCAAGCGCCAAACGACAGCACAGTTCCCATTTTTCCCACTGCTCTTGTCATTTGAGTATTACTTTTAGAGGTTATCATGATGAAAAGATATTATCCATTCTATGTGACAATCTTGACTTTGATATTGACTGCTTGTCTTCAAGGGCCTTGGAGTTATGCGCCCAAAGACAATAGTGAATACAAAGGCATTTACACTGAAGGCACATTAATCGCTGATAGAGCGATTAGTAATGTCTGTTTTGAAAAATTATTATCCCTCGATGAATATTACACCAATGGTTTTGCATTTTATCAAGATTCACGTGTCACTATTACAGGCAAACCTCAAGGTGGAATTTCACAAGAAATAATTTTAAGCCCTCAACCAAACAAACCAAATTGTTTTAATAGTGATGCCAATTTTATTATTGATCGTGGAGAGAGTTATCGTCTGCGTGCTGAATTTACTTGGGACTCATCTGGTACTCTAGTGGAGACCGTCTTTAAAGCAACTGCGAATATTCCAACAAAATTAATTGTAAATGATACAGCTACAGTCAATGAAAAAGCATTTACTGAGCAAGCTACAGACGGAAATATGACTTCACCTCAAGGTATCTTTGACTTAATCACTGGACTCCCTCAAGAGGGGCAAGATGCATTTAACGCCGAGTATGAAGTTGTTATCAATGAATACATCAGCCAATTAGCGCTAGGTGATACGGTGGCGGCAACGAATATATTTACTGAAAACTTCCCTGATATGAACGCAACAATTGGAGCTTTATATCAGAAATACGAAGTACGGGCATCCTATGTTCAAGGTGACTCTATTTTCTATTTAACGGGAGTCCTTAACACTACTTCGCATTACTATAATTTTGATTATTCAGAAGATGTTGCCTCCCTATTAGTGACACAGGCTTTTACTGATTCAGCTATAATACCCCAAAACGCCTTCTCGGCGGCCTTTGCTCAATTTGGTGGCGGAGCTGCCAATCAATACCCGGGTAGCACTACCAGACGGTTAATTCATTTGCCAAACGTTTTTGATAGTAATAAAGAATATTCAATTTTTGACTCTTTAACAGTGACTAACACTTGGTATATGGGGGGACCTAACAAGATCTACTTCTATGGATATGAACAGGCGATGACTAATTACATATTAACCTATATCAGAGAACACAGTGATCCTAAGGTTCAAAAAAAGTTTAACATTGAAAATGGTCGTGGAGTGTTTGCGGGTGCAATAGTTGATAGTTTCGAAGTTTTTATTCTTAATCCTGCGTCAAATAAATCATGGACCTATTTTGAGACTAAGGCTGCAAAATGCAATGAAGTGGGGTGGGAGTCGACTGTTTCTTGTCAAGACTTTGAATTAGAGTATTGTCGTGAAGTGAAGTTTGACGGTTTAAAATATGCAGAAAACAATCGTTTAGATTTCGATGAAGTCAAATCATACAACGGGTGTACCCGTGCAGCTTATATGTTAGCCTGGATTGACGGAGTTGATGCGTCGATTTATCTTGAGCAACTACCTCAAGATAAATTCAATGGACGGACTGAGAAAGAAAATGCTGATATAATAGAGGGTGCTCTGACTCGTTATTGCGCTCAAGTGTTTTTTCAAGATTCAAAGTGTGCCGACCTTGAGCGCTTAGCTCATTCATGGGCTTCAACCGCAGAGAATTCTATGAAATACCAACAAGGTCAATTGAAGGATTTTCATAGGCAAAGATGTAAAAAGCAAGCTTGGACTGAACCGACTTGTGATTGGGCTTTACGCAGTTTTTGCGTAGAAGAAGATATTAATTCAGACATGATGTGTGTACCAGCAAGTGATTGGTGTGATACACAAACTAATGAAGTATTTTGTGGAGAGGAACCTTCCTAATGAACAAAAATAAAACACGACTGAGCTTTATCGTCAGCCTCTTCTTGGGAGTACAATTCTCATTTGGACTGAATTCTGCAGATCTCAAGTTACAGTTAGATCAGCTAGAACGAGATGTGAAGAGAATTGATATCAAAATGTTCAGCACTGACTCCTTAGCTAAACTTGAAACAACTCGTTTTGAAACGAAAAAAGAAATTCAAGTAAGTACAAGCGGGCAAAAAAAGTCGGAGCTTAATGCTTTATCCACACAGCTGAAGAAGCTTCAAGGCAAAATACAATCTGAAGGTTTCAAGCAGTCTTCTTTTAAAATAAGAACTGAGAATCATCAGCGTAAGTTCCAAGAAAGCGCTAGAAAGCTCGCTCTCATTACAGAGCAGTTTGCCCAGCAAATAAAGAGCGGAATCCCTTGGGATCTTGACTCACGAGTTGCCCGAGTGATGGCTCTGAAAAGGGACTTAGAAGCAGAAACAGCTTCTCAAGAAGAAGGTGTTAATCGAATTGCATCCCTGATTCGAGAAGAAATTAAATTTAACGATGAAATCGTTATCGCTGAAAAATCTTTGCTCAGAAATTCAGGAGAACTTATCAATGTTCAAATGCTACGCCTAGGTAATCAATGGTTAGTATATATGGATAGTGACGGCAAGAATTATGGACGCTTGATCCGTAAGATAAGTGATGGAATTAAGGACCAAAACATCACCCAAGGGCAAACAGTTTATGCTTGGGATGAAGATTTGGACTTCTTACAACGCAAAGCAATTCGCGAAGCAATTGAAATCAAAATGGCAAAAAAAGCTCCGGAGCTTCTTTTACTTCCACTGTCATTAAGCGTAATACAAGGAGGTGACAAATGAAATTCTTACCCCCCCCTTTAGTTCTTTTGATGGGCCTAACAATAGCTGTTACAAGTTCATTTGCAAATCAAGAAAAAGACAAAAAAGAGATTAAAGAGCTTCAAAAAAAAATCAGAGCGTTGAAATCAATTAAGTCAGAAAAATTAGACTTACTCGAAGCCAAAGAAGCCAAGCGCTGGGAAAAACGTTATGAAGAAAACGCTCAATCTAAAATATGGGTTGATGAAAATCGGGCATTAGATTCTCGTTTTTCTCAACTTGCAGGCCAACTGACTCGTTTTCAAGATGAATTACAAGGTGCCAAAACCCGCACTGAAGATTTAGAAATGCAATATGAGGTTGTAGACAAAAGAGCCGAACAATTTGATCTTACCGCAGGTCAGGTGATAGAAAAACGTCAAGCAAGTCTGGTTGAAGATATTCCTCTCAAGATAAATGAACGCACTCAACTTTTGAATAAAGCGGCAAGTGCAGTAGCCTCAGACAAAATGAAGGATCGAGATGCGATACTTGCTTTTGAGATGTACTTTACCGAGATGCTTCAAAGACATCAGTTGGGTTTAACTCAAAAAATCGAAACCAGATCAGTCATTAACCCGGCTAAACAAGAAGTCGATGTTTGGCATATACAAATGGGTTCGATGCTCATTGCTGATGTTCAGAAGAACGGTCCCTTTGTTCAGTCTCTGATGAAAACAGGAGCTCTGAAAGGCCAAGTCTGGAGTTGGAGAAGTAAGTTGTCCTTGCAATACAATCAGGCGCTCAAAGAGGCTGCAACACAAATTGCTGCAGGAAACAACCAGGTATCACTTCCTATTGACATCTTACAAGCCAAAGACAAGGGTGTAGGTTTTGCCCAATTGGAAGACCAAGGGTTGAGCCAAGCGGTTTCAGCGTGGTTTGACAAAGGTGGACTCGTGATGTATCCACTCATTGGCTGTGCGCTATTTGCATTTATCTTGGGATTTGAAAGGTTTTCAACTTATCAAACTCGTGGCTCAAGACTCATTACAACTCGTAAACACTTGATGCCATTAATTCGCTCGGGTAAATGGGATGAAGCGATAGATTACAGTAATTCTCGAGGCACAGGACTTGGCAAAGCACTTGCTGTAGTAGTTCAAAAAAGAGAACTGAATCGCGATTCGGCAGAGAAGTCTGTCACGGAAGCTCTGTTGACTGAAATCCCTAATCTTGAAAAACGTCTTGGATTAATTTCTGCCCTGGGTGCGGTGGCTCCGCTGCTTGGACTTTTGGGAACTGTATCGGGTATGATTGCTTTGTTTAAAGTGATAACTGATGTCGGCACTAACGATGCTCGTCTTCTTGCGGGTGGTATTTCTGAAGCCCTAGTCACGACACAAACCGGACTGATTATCGCAATCCCCATACTTTTACTTCATGGGTTCTTGTCTGAGAAATTAGACGGTATCATCGCCAACCTGAATGCCGTGACTATGGAAGCTCTCAATATAGTGTGGTCTGGTGATGAAGACAAACGCCAGGAATTACTCAAAGGGAAAACGAAGTAATCATGTTTATTGATGCTTTATACGTATCGCTTTTGGCAGGAGGATGGGTCTTAGTCCCGATCTTTCTGTGTGGGGTAATTGCATTTTATCTTTTGATGAAGATGGCATACAGGCTAAGTGCAGATCTATACTCTAGGCACTTTGATGATGAAATTCAAGAATTGATAGAAGTGATTAACCTGGGTGAGGAAACTCAGATTAAAAAATTGAAAACGTCTTATGAAAAAAAATCAGGCATACTTCATGTCGTGCTCAACATATTACTTCGCACTAAAGATGAATCCGACCAGGCGCGTGAAGTCATCCTAAAAGCTGAAGTGAGTCAAGTTTATTTCAGTATGGATAAAGGGATGCAAATGGTTTCAGTTCTTGCTGCAGTCGCCCCACTACTTGGTCTTCTAGGAACTGTCTCAGGGATGGTGAGTACATTTAATGTCATCACGATATTTGGAAATTCAAATCCTGTGCTGATGGCAGGTGGTATTTCTGAAGCTTTGATTACAACTCAATCGGGCTTGCTTATTGCATTTCCTATTGTCCTATGGAAAAACAGAATTCAAGATCGACTCAATTGGATACAAAAACAAATAGAATTAAGTGTCGTACGCGTCCTTAACGCCAAGCATGAAAAAGAGGGAGGAACGTCCGATGGATCTCTTTAATCAACCAATTAAAAAACGAGAAGCAGCCCAAATAGATATCTCACCAATGATGGATATGGTGTTTATTTTATTGATATTTTTTATCGTCACCTCAACTTTTAATAGAGAAACTGGCGTGGAAGTCACTAAGCCAAAAGCTCAATCAGCGAGTGAGGTGCAAAAAGAAAACATTATGGTAGCCATTACGCGTGAAGGCACCGTCCATATCAACGAGCGCCCAGTTGAACTGCCTGCACTCAAGGAGATTCTCACATCTATGCTGTCCAAAAATCCTGAGCGAGAAGTTGTTTTGATCGCCGACCAATCTTCACAATCAGGCCTATTGGTTCAAGTGGTTGATGCTTGTAATTTAAGTGGCGCCAAAAAAGTCTCTATTGCGGCCCTGACCGATTAAAGGATATTGAAGTCTAGATGAAAAATAAATTCACAGAGTTACTGATAGTTGTGATGGCTATCATACTAGCGGGATCTCTTATCATGAGTATTCCGGTACTGAATTTGATGCTTCAAGGCACCTTTTTTAAAGAAGAGACTATCAGGAAGACTGAAGTAAAAATCAAAAAAATTTCAGTCAAGAAAGAACAAAAGAAAAAAGCTCGTAAACTAAAGAAGCCAAAGCGCTCTAAATCCAAATCAAGAAGTTTAAAATCAGGTCCTCGTTTTGCCATGGATCTGGGTATCGCCGGTATGGGTGGAGTGAATGTTCCGTTGAACTTAACAAACACCACTCGCGGTGATGGGAGTGGAGGCGGCGGCGATGTAGATCAGCGACCCAAAAGTGACTGCCCCCCAAATTTTGAACTTCCAGATAAACTCCGTGAAACCGAACAAGAGGCGAAAGTAGTCATTTCTTTTTGTGTGAATGAAATGGGTAAAGTATATGAGTTGCGTATAGTTGAGGAATCTCCAACTGGACAAGGCCTTGCACAAGCTGCCAAAAATGCCATTGAATCTAGCTGTTTTCAACCCGCTCAAAAAGACGGGCAAGCATTGAGTTTTTGCGGTATGGAACAACCTTTTGAAGTAAGATGGAATGATTAGTATGCAATTTTTTTCAAACGCAAATCATCAAAAAATTTACCACTCATCCATGAAGATGAAATCATTTATCTCGAAAAATATATTTACGCCTCTGGGTGTATTATTTATTTGCCTCATAGTTTGCACTCCAATAAATGCTAAAAATTTTGACTTATCCAAACCAAAATCCTCAAAGATTATGGGTTATGAAGTTTTATTAGAGCGAGCCAATAAACTTTATCGAGCTGAGAAATTTACCCAAGCTAAATTATTGTATCGCAAGGCAGAAAAACGCGGATTAGACCCACAAATAGCGACGATGAATATTGGGAAATGTTTTTATCGTGTACAGGACTTTGCAAGTGCTGCTGCTGCATTTAGAAAGGGGGTCCGCTTGACCGGGTATCAGTATTCCCCTGCCTTGTTTAATTTGGCCGCCACTCTTTATCGACTAGGTGAATACGGAGAAAGTATCAGCATCTACCATCAAGGCTTGGCTTTAGAGCCTGATAATTTCGGAGCTTGGCTATACTTAGCCGAAGCTTACCAAAAAACGGGTGATATCACGGGTGTCCAAAGGGCGTTAGAAAAAGCTCGAGCATTGGATGCCACTGATGCTGGAGTGGTATACCAATTAGCTGAAGTTCATGTGGGCCTGAAGGAGTACGAGCAAGCGATTCTTTTTGTCCGTGAAGCATATGCAATGATGCCCAAAGAGGTTGACTTTATGTTCTATATCGGGGATTTATATCGAGTTCAAAAAAAATGGATGGATGCTGCATCTATTTATAGGCAGGGGCTCGCTCAATCAGGCGATCGCGTAGAAGTCTTATATAAGTTAGCCGATGTACTTGTGGAAGATAAAAAGCCTTTACTTGCTGTGGGATATTTACAGAAATCAGTGGTAATTAAACCAGACTTTATAGACGGGTGGATTTTTTTGGGCAACCTCTCTCAAGACCTAAAGTGGGGCGAGCGTGCTGAACTTGCTTATGTAAAAGCCGCTGAATTAGGCTCAGACGAAGGCATTCAAGGTCTCAGAAATATCGCTTATGATTTGGAATTAAAAAAGAACTCTGAACGGGCCATTGAAGTATTAAAAAATGCACTTATTCTTTCTCCAGGCCACCTTGAAGTGACCGAAGACCTGAAGCGAATCCAAGAGAATCAATAGATTTAAAACACAATAAGTGTACTCAAATTGAGTCCACTTATTCTTTGGAAAAAGATCGAATCAATATTGTATCTAGTTCATCAGTGTATATTTTCCTTGATTGATTATGGTGTTGCCTTTTTAAATTCTGCTTACAAAAGCTAGGAATGAAGGGTTTGGTCTAAAACTAATAAAAACCATTACACTAAAAGCCAATCAAAATAAAACACATTAACTTTAATCAATCAAAATGATTGTTTAATTACCTATATAGTCAATATAATCGATAAAAACTCAACGATTATGTCGAAGTTTTATGCCTCTGTTATACTTCAGTCCTCGCTAAGCGTGTACTTTAGATGATAGGCATCTAACTTTCATCAAGGAGCGCGACATGTTTAAGTTTATACAAGTAGCCTTAATAGTCATCTGTGGAAGTATCATTTGGCAGAATTCTGGACGAAACGGGATTATAACAGAAACCATAGAACAGGTCAATCGGCTTGAAGTTTTCCAATCATTGGTTCATGGTTCTTCGTTAGTAAAAAACTAATTGTACAAAGTACAGTTCTAATCCAAAAACAAAAAAAAGGCGTATGATCAAATCACACGCCTTTTTTGATTACATAGAAAACTATGCAAAAAAATGTTGTAGCCCCTAGGGGAGTTTTGGATCAATAAACTTTTGACCTTTTGTTGCTTTTCCAGGAATCCCTCGAATCACACCAAAGGTCTTCTTTAGCTCACCAGACTCAATAGTGGGCCCTTCGACATCCATTTTTATAAAGTAAGCACCTGAGCCAGCAAATCGTTGTTCAGTGGTGAGGAAGTTCCAAGGATAGAATACTTTAAATTCAGTTGAAGGAGAGAATGATTGAAGTCCACTATCTTCGCAAGCATTTTCACCAGAAGTTCCTTGCATATCAACTGCACTTGCCACATCCAAACAATCAATCTCATCACTGAGGTTAACGACATGCTGACCTAAATTAGAGTAAATATTTGCATTGACTTTAAATATAGCATCGCTACGCTTAACAGTATTTGTGTCATTGGCAAAGCTGACTGAGAAGCCAAATCCCATACCATATTGTTCATAAATTTCTGTATTTGTTGTAGTTGATGGGAAAATCACCGCCTGGACTTTTCCTGAGTTATTGATTCCGAATTGATATTTACCCTTTGAATCAGAGCGGGGAGGGGTGTTTGTGAAGATAAGGTCGCTGTTGTATTCAACAATATTAGGGCTAAAGAAGATGACAATCACTTTTCCATCAATGATGCGGTGTGGGTTGTTTACCTTAGCTAAGTTACCCGCTAAATCCTGGATCAGAGTCCCGTAGACATTGTCGACTTCAATTTTCACTGAATCTCCAATAGATGGGCGCTCAAGAAGTTCAGGAGTAAATGGAACAAGCAAGGCCGTCCCACCTGCTAAGAATCGAACTCCAGTAGTAGCATTGGCCCAATGATATTCACTTGAGCCTTTTTTGTATTCAAAGAAGTGATCAAACGTTTTCTCTTTAATTGGCTCGGAGAAAGTAATTCGTAAGAGATCTGCCTTAATATCAGGACGAGGAGTTTTAACAAGTATGGCTCCGGCTTTATTAACAATGATTGGCCCCATTTTGTCAGGCACTGCAATGGTTTCACTTACAAATTGATTTGGATCATCTAGTGAGGCTTGGCTGACAGATACATCACCCATGCCGGCAAACGATGAATTGATGTAAGTGTAATTAGATCTCAGAGCTTCAGCATCTGGTATACTCCAGAACACAAGAGTAGGATCCACAGGGTCAACTCCCCATCCTTCACTACCATTTAATGTCATTGTTTTTACAATGTTTTTGCCAGCAGCTTGCAGCCACTTGACGCTAAATGACATCAAATCAACTTGAGGCTGAGTCAAAGGAATTGTGAATTTAATTTCAACGCGATCCATTTTACCATCGACATTCGAATCATAGAAACCATGACCCTTATCAGCCAAAGGCACTGGTCCTTTGTTCAGGATAATCGGCTTCTTAATATTATTTGATAAAGGTGGGTTGGTTGCTTGATCTTCAAACCCACTCAGATGATTGATATTTACTTCCTTAGTAGAATCAATGACACCAGTTGGATAGATAAATCCCCAAGTAGATCCAGAGATAAGATAGAGACTATTGTGTTTGACTGCGGCTCCATCAATATTCAAGATTTCAGGAGAAGTGAGGGTAGATAAGTCTTTGACGGCTTCTGTGAATGTGACAAATAAAGTATCATCTTGGCCAGGATTAGTCGGTTCATGCATTGAGGCTCCGATAACAGCCGGACCCACTCGATCTTTGATCACAACTAAACGTCTGCCTCGACTCCAAGTGACTGCAAGCTCACCTCCACTGGCGCGACCACCCGAAAGTAGTTCATCGTTAATGGAACCGCTAACTTCTGATATCGTCAAATTAGCTTCGCCGGCATTAGCTGAGTAAGCTGTAGAGGCATCTGGCCACTGGTAATCAACCTTGGTGAGTGTTTTAAACAGGTCCGCACCAGGCTCTTCGTGTTCTGCACCAGCGAAATCAATTGCATCTGCATATCCATCACCATCTACATCATATGCCCAAGCTGAGTCTAAATAAGGAACTTTAGCTCCCACAATTCTGAGCTTGTATGTGACTTCGTTTTTACATGAATCAGCTGCTCTAATCCATACATCAGCACCGGCCTCAGGGATAGCACTTTCAGCCACAGAGAATTTATAGGATGTGGTATTCCCAAATTTATTATCAGGCTGTACGTCTTTCCAAGGACCATTTGCTACAGAATACTGTAAATATAATGCACCCGTCTCGGCGTCATAGACTTCTGCGGTCGCTTCAAAGTCACCATTAATTTCACCTTGAGCAGTTAAGAAAGGCCATTGTTCATCTTGAGCAATTGTATTGTCACACTGCTTAAGAAGTGAATGTTGTGACATGTATCGATTACTTTCTTCATCAGCAGGTGGTATGCGTTCAGTATCAAAATATGCTTTGGCTACTCTTAAGACGGTAATCCAATCGTATCTAAATGAGATATGATTTCCACCCGATCTAGCTGAAAGCTTGTTAAAAGTAGTAGTAATGTCTGCCCAAAAAGCATCATCTGTCTCGTCATCTAATTCAAAGTGAAACATCAATCCGTTTGTTCCAGGTGCGTCTTTACTACCGCCATCACCCCAGAAATATGTTGTAACATCAGCCATAGTAATTTCTTTATCAATGATGTAGACACCTGCCTCGCCATCCATCCATCTGTGTTGGTCAATAGTAAGTGCTTCGATCACAGACCTTACCGTTCCTACATAATCGGACTGACCTTGAGGGACAGCGTCACATCCATTGGGATCTGCAATCGTTTTCAGATTAGATAGGGCTGAAGGTGCACCACCATTAATACCCAGATTGTAATGACCGGCAATAGCACACAGTCCAAGATAAGGGTCAGCTGACTCAGAAGAAAAGGCACGGCGACCACAATAATCAGAAGCACTTCCAATCATATCGTAGTATTGATAGATGAGTAATCCCGACATGACCGTTGAGTTAACCATCGCTGCACTATTAGGGTCTGCGTATGCTGTTGCAGGACTGTTTTCGTCTCCAGTATCAAAGATGCTGCTCATAATTCCGGCAAATGTTTCACCGGTCAGAGCCACAAAGGTAAGTGAATTATTAGGTACTAATATCGCATTTGCTTTGATTGCGTCTAAATACCTTGGGTAGAATTTTGGATAAGTTAAGAAGCGCGAAACACCAGTAAAACTTTCTAAATCAAAAGCACCATAAGCACCTTCGGTGTTGTCACTGCGGGCTGGGCTAATTGTAGTACCCATTCCGGTCTCTTTGGCTCCAATAGACATCAAGTATTGAGCATCCATGGAAAATATTTCCTGAACACCAGCTAGAGACATCCAGTACAAAGGGCCATCTGCATTACCTGGTGTGTTATCATGTAAAGCACCTGACCAACCTTTAGCAGGTGCTGTGCCACCAATGGCCCACTGAATTTGTGTTTGGCCATAAAAAGTGTCAACCCATCGAGCAGAGAATTCACCACCATTTGAGCCTAAAGTATCTAAGTATTTATAATTCTCGTCATAAAACCTGGGGTCGGCGATGAGAGCATCAACATCCTTAGGGACAATTGACGGGGCATCTAACGGCTTATCAGGGTCTGCACAACCACCAGCATCGATTAGAGGGGTGAGCCCTTGAAGTTCCATAACAGGGACATTCAACCAATTAGCTACTCCACCTCTGGTTTGACCTCCGCCAAAAACTCTACCACTACCATTGTTATCTGCAAGGAATTGAGCTCGGTAGTTAGTGCCATCCACTGTTTGGTTATAGCCTTCACTACTAAATGGAGCACCCCAGCTAAGCGCGGGTTCGGCGACGAAGCGTGCACCAGTAATGATCAAATTATCGGTTGTGTTATTGGTGATATCTATACTCGCAGGCACCTTAACTGGATCATTTAAATCCTGAACCGCTTCAACATAACCAAATGCAGACCCGGCTGCTATAAGTGCCGTCGCAAAGAGGGCTGATTTCCAATATTTCATAGTATTCCCTTGATGTGGAATTAAAAAAAACTCGTACGTAGTGATAAAATATAATGACTCTATATATAGCAAACCGATACTTTTGATTTCAAGAAAAAGATGTTCTTAAAGTGTTCTTTTGCCTCAAGAAACTCAAATTAATTTACGGTTATACTCAAAAATATGATGATTCTCGCGATATTGTGAAATGTACATCAAAGTGGTTGTTGAGTAAATTATGAAGTGTTTTTCTATAAAGAGCAATTTTTTACCCTACCGATTAAATTAATCATAATAAATACGCTGTTGATGATAAATATGGGGGCTGAATTAGTCTAAACGAGATTCAAGAGAAGTTTGAACTACTTCCCCTGTAGATCTTCTCATCCAAAAATGTTCAGGTAAATTCAGAGGTAGTTCCCACTGACCAAACTCGGAATCTACCCGCCCACGCCAAATGGCGACACCATAAAATTAACCTAAAACATCAAAAATCATCGCATGCTCGCCTTCGATGAAAGGTTGGTTTACCAGTTGTGATTTTGGGGTGATAATGGAAACAGAACTTTCAGACACTTGGATTTTTTGTGCGACTTCATTTTTACAAGCGTCAGCCGCAATAAGCCACACGACACTATCAACTTGGCTTAAGGTATTGGAGCCAATAGTAAAGTGACCATTAAAAAATCTGCGGAGATTTTTAAGACTAGTGTAGAGCATTTCATCTAATAGTTTACAATTTAAACCTTTAACCTCGCCTTAGGTACAAACAAAGGTTCATTGTCGGCATAAGGTGCAAAGTCAAAATTAAGACTTCTTCTCTTCGGAGTAAACCCGGCTTCAAGCACAAATTTCTCAGCCGCACGAAGAGTAGTCAAACCACTAGACCTCAGCACATTTTCTTCAATCACAATCGAGTTGATATCATTGGCACCAGCAAATAGGGCCATCTCACCAATATCCTTACCAAGTACCAAGACAGAGGTCTCAATATTGTCGATGTTATCAAAAAAGAGTCTAGATAACGCTAAGATAGTGAGGTATTCAGTATGCTTCACTTTACGGACATAAAACTTCTTAGTTTGAGGCTGGAAAGTCCAAGGCACGAAGGTCGTAAATCCACCTGTCTTGTCTTGTTGATCACGGATGAATTCTAAATGTTGAATCACATCTTCAGGCTCCTCGTCAGAGCCAAAAACGATATTGGCAGAACCTGGCAAACCCTGTTTGTGACATTCGCCCATGACATCACACCATTCTTTGGCGCTGAGTTTTTTAGGGCTTAATTTTTGACGCATATTCTCAGTTAAAATTTCAGCGCCTGCTCCTGGGACAGAACCCATTCCGGCTTCTTTGAATATGCGGATTAATTCAGGCAGAGGGATTTCTTTTTCTTCAGAGATGCGTTGAAGCTCAACCGGCGAGAGTGCACGTACATGCATACCGAGTTCATGTTGTAACATTTGAAAAGCATCGGTATAATAATCAATCGGAAGTGCGCGATGAACTCCACCTTGGAAGAAAATCTGATCTGCACCATGGCGCTTAGCTTCGAGTGCTTTTTCACGAATTTGCTCAAGAGTCAGAGTGTAAGCGCGATTAGAATCTACCTCGTCCTTAAATGAACAAAAGCTACAGTCAACGTCACAAATATTCGTGTAATTAATCACGCGAAATGCCGTATAAGAAACAACTGATGGGTCGTGTTTTTGATTGCGAACAGTGTTGGCAGCCTCAACGATGCGAGTCCATTCACCTTCTTTAAGTAGGTATAAAGCATCATCTGTGGAGAGTCTTTTTCCATCAATTACGGAAGCTAAGATTTGATCTTGGCGACTGGTTTGACTTGAAGTACTCGACTTATTTGAATTTGGAGATGATGACATAATGAGCTCATTTTGCGGATTGGTCAATTTGAATTAAAAATAGTTTAGTATGAGCATAAATAAGTCAAAAAAAGCTCTACCTTCAAATTGAAGATAGAGCTTTAAAATTATTCAAATTATTTGGAATATCAAATCGAAACTACATCTTGCGAATAGGGTTCAAACCAATCAATTTCAAAGCATTTTCCATGACTTGCTGAGCACACTGAACTAAGAAAAGACGAGCGTCTTCTTCAGGGGTCCCTAGTACACGACAATGATGAATAAAGCGATGAGAAGCTTCTGCGATACGAAGACAATACTGAGTCACCATATAAGGTTCATTGGTTGCTACAACGGCTTCAACTTTGTCATTGAGCTGACCTAGTAGGCGAATCAAGTCTTGAGCTTGCTCTTCTTTGAGTTGAGAGAAGTCTACATCTTTGACATCCACGCGACGGCCGATTTTGTCCATGATTGAACAAAGACGAACGTGTGCATTTTGAACATAAGGACCGGTATCACCTTCAAAAGAAAGTGCCGCGTCCCAGTCAAATTTAACATCAATCAAACGACGGTTTTTGAGGTCATTAAAAACAAGTGCAGAGATGCCAATTTGCATTGCAGTCTCTTCTTTGTTTTCAAGCTCAGGGTTTTTCTCATCGATGAAAAGCAAGATTTTATCACGAGCCGCTTCAAAAACTTCACGAAGAGTATTTGAGTTGCCAGATTTAGAAGATCCTTTGGACCATTTTTGCTCAGCTTCATTGTATTGTAAAATCAGACCAAAAGGGATGTGATGCATTTTGTCATGCCAGTCAAATCCGATTTTTTCCAAAACTTTAAAGACTTGCTTAAAGTGAAGTGCTTGACCGTTATCAACAACATAAAGACAGCGGTCAAATTTCCATCTGTCTTGCCTATACATGGCAGCTGCTAGGTCTCGAGTAGCATAAAGAGATGAACCATCTGATTTGCGAATCAAACAAGGTGGCATATTTTCTTCGTCTAGCATGACGACATCACGTTCTTGAGATTTGATCATTAAATCTTTAGACTTGAGTGTATCTACGACATGCTCAAGATGATCATTAAAAAACGCTTCACCGATATAGTGGTCAAAAGATACACCCATGAGGGCGTATAAATTTTTGAGTTCAGCAATAGTCACATCACAAAATGCCGACCAAAGCTTTAAGTGAACTGAGTCACCTTGTTCCATCAGTGCAAATGCAGCTCTAGCTTGGTCATCAAGATCAGGAACTTCTTTGGCGACATGAGCAAAATCAACATACAGGTCGTTGAGGGTTTGCAAATTCAAAGTAGCTAGATCTTCGTTTGAATCGGTTTTACCGGAACGAAGATACATTACGATTAATTTACCAAATGCTGTACCCCAGTCACCGAGGTGATTGACGGATTGGACCTGCCAACCAGCCGCACGATAACATTTGTCAAGCGCATTGCCAATCATGGTAGATCTCAGGTGATGGAAAGCTAATTGTTTCCCAGTATTAGGACTTGAGTAATCAACCACTGCAGTTTTACCGCATGGCGCCGAAGTGCCATAAGCTGAACCTAATACCTCAATACTTTTGAGGATAGCAGCGCCTTGAGCAATGCGATCAGCAAAGAAATTTAAATAGCCATTGACTGCAAGGACTTTTTCAATCCCTGTGGGAAGTGGAAAATCAGCTGCAAGCTCTTCAGCGATCATCTTAGGTGCTTTGCGCATCGCTTTAGCCATCACAAAACAAGGAAGTGTAAAATCACCGTTAATAGGGTCTGGCGGAGTGGTCATTAATTTGTCTAACTCAGACAAATCTAAACCTGTTTTTTCAACAAGAGTCTGTAAGAGCGAGTCTCTAGATGAACTCATTCCCAGTATCCTCTTCATCACCTTCTTCGATTGGATAATCAGCAGGATCTAGCTCTTCAACTTGAATGTCTTCCCAAAGGTTTTCAAGGTTCAAATTCATACGTTCTTCTTCTTCAAAAAGATGAACCATGATCTCACCAAAGTCAGCAACTGCCCAACGAACGCCATCTTTGTAATCCACGCCAAGAGGACGAACGCCTTGACCTTTCAGATTACGAACCATGCTGTTAAGGATCGCCCGCATTTGAGGTTCTGATGAACAAGTAGCCACTAGGTAGTAGTCGGCTACATCACTCAAGCCAATAAGGTTCAGTACTTTTACACTTTCCGCTTTTTTGGCGTATAGTTCACGTGCGCAGAAGTCAATAAGTTCTCTGCCGCTAATAAATTCTTTATCTGTCATTTTGTTAACCATTCTTGTATATCCCGTCCTACAAAAATAGTGACATCCACTAGTTTTGCGTCGTTTTCTAAGACCATTGTGAGGGGATTGTGTAAATTTTTTTCTAAAAACTGCCTGCCGTCCCATTCTGGGTTGCGATAAACAATCAAAGTCTGTGGATAATTTTGTTCTGAGGCATTGCCTGTCTCGACGACATCATAGCCTTTTCCCATTAAAAACTCACGAACACCACTTGCCATACCCAAAATATCAGTACCATTAAGTACTTGAATTTCACCTGGGATACGTTCGTATTTCTTTAGTGTGGGTTGTTTGATTTCGACTTTTTTTTCCTCTAAACATGCAGTTAAAAACAACGTACTAAGGAGGCTTAGGATGAAAAAAGACGTAATATTGAGAGTTTTAAATACATGGTACTTTTGGTGTAACTTATTTAGTGGTATGGTTATAAGGGTCAATTTTTGTCCCTTTTATAGAATGAAGCAGAATGTGAGTTGTTTTGCCACGCAGGTGCATGATATGGATAAGTGCTAATGCCACCATGCGCTTGATAGAAATCCAAAGATTTTACGAAACTCAAAACCATAGTTAAATGTTCATTTGGCTGATATTCAAGGCCAAGCTGAGGGATAATCAAGGAAGACTCGTGTTCAAAGGATTGCTGTCTGGGATCTTGAACTCTATGAAGATAAGAGTTTGAACTAGAATTTAAATTAACATGAAAAGGAGTATAAAAGCCAAATTCAGTGAACAACAAAAGTGATTCACTCATTTCAAAAGACAAATAATTGAGATATACACTGTGAATATGGGGTTCACCTTGATACTTACTGATATAGCTCGTAGAATAGCTCTGGTGAATATCAGTGCGAGTTGGGTCATTGCTAGTATGGCGTTGTTGGGCGTATATTAAACCATAAGACATCCCGAGAATACCAACTAAGGCGGTTGCCTTTGTCATCATGTAGCTCTTTAAGAGGTGATGATTTTTTCCCATTTGCATGTAATTAATATATCCATTTTAAAGTATGAAAACCAGTTAGACGGCTTTGTTATTTTCATCAACATGAACCACTATCGGCTCATATGTTTTGGCGAATTCTTGATCCATTTGGGCATAGGTAATCACAATAATCAAGTCATCGGGCTGAGCCAACCTTGCCGCAGCTCCATTTAGGCACATTGTCCCGGAACCACGCTCACCTTGAATAATATAAGTCTCAAAGCGTTCGCCATTGTTGATATTGACCACATGAACTTGCTCGTGAAGAAGCATACCAGCACGCTCCATCAAATCTTGGTCAATGGTAATACTACCTGCGTAGTTGAGGTTTGCATCAGTGACTTTGGCACGGTGAATTTTTGACTTAAACATCGTGAGTTGCATTGACTAAAATCTCCATAAAATTGACACACTAGGGGACGATTCCCCGGGCTTCCACAAAGATAACCCAATATTAGGGTCTGTGGACTCCTTATTGTCCAAAAATCCATCCAAAAAGCTGTAAAAATTTCCTAAAAAAGTCAAATACAACAAATTTTGACGATTTTTAGAAATTCCGTCCACCTGCATCCAAGTGTAGCCCCCCAAAGTACCAAGAGTCCACATATTGATGGCAACTGCTTTATGCATCTGGTCAGTTTTATACTGGTAGTAACTTGGAAACACTGCACTGCTAAAAGCCCAAGCCTCACCCTTGGTAGAAAGATCAAAAGATCGATCAATATCTTCATCAGACATTCCTTCGGCACGTTCCTCAATCCAAGTCTCTTCATCAACGCCCAATTTGATCCATGGCTCTTTGAAATACTCACCTGGGTAGATACCAATTTCAAGTAGGTGAAAGAGCAGCTCTTTACTCATATCAACTTCTTTTATTTTTTGAAATTCTTTTTGAGTTAAACCCATTTCTTGGTAGTCAAAGCCATGCCATTTATTTAGTTGAATTTGACGATTGAGTTCAGCGACTTTTGGTGTGTCTGAGGCAAAGCTGAAGCTATGCGCAGTCAGCAAAAGACAAATGCCCGTAACGATTGATCGACCTGAGATTATTTTGTTGTGAAATTTTGAATTTGCCATGATAATAAAATACAAATTTTTTATTGAACTTAGGTTCTAAGGTAAATTATGTCTCTCAAGAAGGACAACAACATCACCCTCAATTTGTCAAGTGAATGATTTGATAATGAGCGACTCGGGGGTTACAATTAAACTAATCCACATGGTTAACGCTGCTATTCATGGTGAACCTATTGGCTCGGTTAAACATGCTATTTTACTCCTTGGTCTTAATGCAATTAAAAACATAGTTCTTTCTTCTGAATTACTCCCGGATACTGATATTCGTGCACCCATCTCTCAGGCGGTGATGTTTCTGTATTAGTTAATCCCCAGGCAATGAGTCAACTTTTTGAGCTTGATATAGGGCTAATTTCTGGAAACTCCATCAAATGGTGGAGCTTGCCGAGTGAATTTGTCGAAGCAGTATTTTACGCTTCTAAGCCGATTGGCAAAGAATTCTTGAATATCAAAATGGTATCAGCTTGCCATCTTGCACTTTATTTTGCTAACAAGCAAGAAGGTATTAATCCGTTTGAGCTTGAAGAAAGTTGTTTGAAATACTTCAATCATACCGAAGAAGATATTGTAAGATTACTCGATATCTAGACATAAAAAAAGCTCTGTTCGCGAAGAACAGAGCTTTTAATATATACCGAGGGGGGGAATCGAACCCCCACTCTGTTACCAGAAAAGGATTTTGAATCCTTCGTGTCTACCGATTTCACCACCTCGGCTAAGGGTGTTGGATATTTAGAAATTTTGGGTGCAACTGTAAAGTGAACAAATGAGTCTATCGCAAATATCAAATCACTGAAAACTATGAAGATTCAACAAAGAATTGAATTTACTTACTCACTACCCGATAGGTAAGGCCTTCAGGTGTGACCTCAGATCGCGCAAAGGCCTCGGCTTCTTGGCTTGTCTCAAATCCTGTGATTTGAACTAAATAAAGTTTAGAGCCTCCGACGGCACTCTGTTGTATTGTGATGTTACGGCCGAGGAAATCAAGATTTGTCTTAAGAGTTTGCGCATTTGATTCTTTACCAAATGCTCCAACTTGTACACGAAAAGCAGAACTTTCAGATACTACTGCCGAAGAGACAGGCAGAGTCTTGGTCTTTTCCTGAGGGTTAAAGGGAGTTGAGTCACCCAAGCTAGTAGCACTGATCGCAGAGCCAATATTTGAAGCTAACTTCGCAGTGGTGAGTGCAATGGGTTTGATCACAGGAGCATCTTTCATGGCGATGCTGAGATTGAGAACCTCGTTGAGGATAAGTGCTTGGGGATAAATTTTAGAGAGCTCATCTTTACACTTTTTAGCAATATTGGGATTTTGATCAATACGATAAAGAAATTCACAAATCCCTCGGGATTCAGCGTTAGCATATTTAAAAAGACGACCCTTACCCGCTTCTAGCTGGCGTAGCGCTTTTTGTAAATGACCGAGTTTGAAATTGGCTTGAATTCTGAGATGAAGGACTCGGGCAAAGAGCTCAGTATCAGCCTCAAGCTCAGCCAAAAGATATTCAATTTCTTTCAGAGCTTTTTGGATGTCAGATTCTTTGTGTGATTGAAGGAAGGACCTAGCGGCTTTAAAGTGCGCAAGGTATTTCTCTTGATTTTGCAGTTTAGGAGAGTTGAGATATTCGAGAGCAGCCTCTGGGTATGATCCTTTTAGATAAAGAAGATCAGCCTGAGGATTTTGTGACCATATTAAATTTGGACAGACAATAAGTGAGCTAAGCAAAACTATTGAAAAAAGGAGGTTCACTCACGACTCTCAACATTGATTTGAATATTCTCTTTAAATAGATTGAGAAGCGCTTGACGAATTGCAGCTGAGCTAGAACTCTCTTTTTCATACTCGACATAAACTTGCAGTAAAGTTTGGAGGAGATGTTTGGGGTCCGCTTCAGCCATGGGAATTAACTTCTCAAAGATTTCATGGATTGCATCGTGTGCGCCAATCTTAGCATAGCTACGAACCAACGCGTGAATCAAGCTAGCCGGCGGTGTAGAAAACTTATGAAAAGTCTCTTGATAAAGATGTAAAGCTTCTTGATATTGATTGGCTTCAAAAAGATCATCTTCAAATTGATGCGTATGCTGAAGTGCAGCCTTGGGACAATGTCTAAACCAATTTTTCCAATCTTCAATCAAGGCAGAATGATTACTGGCAGCGCGATTAAGCTCTAGAGCACGAAACCAGGCCACACTGCAATTAGGCTCTGTGCGAAGGATGCGATATAAGTCCTTAAGCTCTTGCTCGGGGCTCTCTTTACCTAAAGCGCGCTGAGTTTCCAAATAAGCGAGCTCAATAGATTGGAGTTCATTTGCTTTAAAAAGTGTGACGCCTAGTTCAACTGCGTCATCCCAATTTAGAGTCATCTTAAAAGCGCTCAACTTCTTTTTTAGTAGATCCATATCTTTGGTTTTGGGCCAATGAGATGCAAATAACTTTAAGGCATCTTCACCCATCTGCTGAGTCAGATAAAGGTCAAGCGTTTTTTGCAGAATTTGTTCTTTAAATACTGGCTCTAACTTTGATCTGAAGCCTAAGTCTTGTAAGATTTTAATGGCGTGAGATTTTTGGCCCAATTTTTCTAAAACGCGGGCAAGTTGAAAATAACTTTCAGCATGGTCAGTATTAATTTTGGCACAAGCGACAAAGAAATCTTTCGCTTCAGTCAAATTGCCTTCCAAAAAAGCATTCAGACCTAGGAAATAAAATTCTTCGTCCGTTTTGGCTTTGAGTGAGCCATAAAGTAATTGTGTCAGCTTCATTTATGGCTCCAAAGTTTTAGAGTCAACACCTTGCTCTACTTCAGAATTAATTTGTGTCTGAGGTTGGGTGGCATCAGATTCGTCTATGTCAAGGCTCAAAGTACGATGCCGGCTAAGCTCTTGGGTGAGGTGCTTGATTTCTGCGCGAAGCACTTTAACTTCTTTGGTGTGAGTAAAGTAAAAGCGCATACTAAACAGCATACCGATAAAGAATCCAAATCCAGCAAACATTAAAAACCAGTATCCTGCAATAAGATTTAATGGTGGGAAATTAAAGAAATTAAAGGGAAGTCTAGCCCCAAGCATTCCAATATTTTGAAAGAGCATAATGACAAAAAAAGCAGTCAAAAAAATCGTGATGAGTTTACGGAAATTAGCCATGACATATCCTTATTTAAATCTGCTTTATATTTGTTCCATTGAATTCGCCGATGAATTCACCATTTCAGTTAGTTAATTTTTGTGCCGCGCAAAGTCCAACCACTAATATCATTAATGCGGACTTTTACCATATCACCAGCTTGAACATTAGCACCTGCATCTAATATAACTTTTTTGAAACAATCAGTTTTGCCAACGAACTCATCTTTATTGCGATGAGACGGACCTTCAATCAGAAGAATTTCTTCACGGCCGATCATTTTCTTGGTTTGATCAAAAGTAATACCATTTTGAACTTCGATTAATTCTTGTAGCCAGGCAATTTTGGTCTCATGAGTCATTGTTTCTTTTTCACCAAAGGCTTTGGTGCCTTCGCGAGGGCTATAAGCAAACATAAAGGCCGAGTCAAACTTGATTTGTTTCATCATACTGAGGGTTTCCTCAAAGTGATGGCGTTCTTCACCCACAAAACCAACGATAACATCAGTGGAGATGGCAAAGTCCGGATCAATCCCTCGAAGTTTTTCAGAGATTTCAATGTATTTCTCACGGTCATACTGTCGACGCATTTTCTTCAAAATCTCAGTCGAACCGGACTGAAGAGGGAAATGCGTGTGTCTACAAATGTTTTTTTGTGACTTCATGATTGCAATAACGTCGTCGGTAAAATGCTTAGGATGAGGTGAAGTGAACCGAATGCGCTCAAGACCATTGAGTTCCGAGACTTTATGGAGTAATGAGGCAAAAGTATCACCTTCAAAATTATACGAATTCACAGTTTGACCCAAAAGCGTAATCTCTTTGACACCTTGGTCAATTGCGAATTTTGCTTCATCTAAAACTTCACCAATTGGGCGATATTTCTCGTTACCACGAACAAAGGGAACGATACAATAAGAGCATCTTTTATTGCAACCACGTTGGATGGTGATAAAAGTGCTATAAGGAGAGCTTAATTTGGCCTTTTTGCCTTCGTAGTTTTCAAGCTCATCAAACTCGGTGATGATCTTCACTTCTTTAGGCATAATAATAGGCGAAGTATCGGGCATGAGAAGCTTCTCAACACCAGCGTAATTATCAGGTCCCAAAACAAAATCAACATGATCTAGCTCAGCAGGGATCTTCTCACCGTGATTTTGAGCCATGCAACCGATGACGGCAATCTTCATGTGAGGTTTCTTTTTTTTGAGAGCTTTAAGTTGAGTAATACGAGCATAGGCAGTATCCTCGGCCTTGCCTCGGATAGAGCATGTATTTACCACGACCATATCGGCATTTTCCACACTATCTGTGTGGTCGGCGCCGCGATCTTCGAGCATTTGACCAATCAAATTGGAGTCATACTCATTCATTTGGCACCCGTAGGTTTGGAGGTGGTATTTTTTAGACATATTCGTTTTTCCTATGATAGAGGACAATTTAGCAATATTGAGGGCAAAGGAAAGGGATTTGAGGTGCTCATTAACTAATAGAGGCTATTTCGTTGAGTCGAAAGTCAATATCGGGCGAAAATTTCACAAAAAAGACCAAAGTCTAAAGCTTTGGTCTTCTGAAACGGAAATACTGCAACTTCTACCAGGGTATAAGCGTCTTACTTTTTAATAAAAATGATGAGTATTTAGCTGTGACTTCTGCTCCTCCAGTTGCAGTAAAAGACATTACAGCTCCACCTGACCCAACAATAGTTACCTGGTTTGTAACTCAAGCGCAAGCCCATGAAGCCATCTGTAAGGCAAGATTTTGCGACACGCCATCTTGCTTATTTCAATCAACTAGATTTAAAGCTTCAATTTCAGTAAAATCCAGGCACTCATAATCAGCCTTTAATGCTTTAAGAGTCTCAGTATCACCAATCCCATCGAGCATTGCTACCACAGGGACCCCCGCTGCTTGGGCGGCTTGAATATCTGGAACCCCATCCCCAATCATCAAAGCCTCATCAGCAGACACTCCGAGTTCTCTTAAAATGTGATTGAGTCCTTCTGGATCAGGCTTGCGGGTGGCAAAGGAATCTCCACCAACGACAATTTGAAAATAATGATCCATCGCGAGATGGCGAAGGATGGTCATAGTTGGGGCGAGAGGTTTATTGGTCAATACCGCCATAGGTCTATTTTTATTTTTCTGCAAAAAGTCCAAAACTCCAGAGTGAGTGAAGGTGTGGGCATAACAATTGGCATTGTAGTGCCTCAAAAACACATCATAAACTTCCTTCATATCTACAAGAGGCTCATCCGAGTTGAGAGAGTTCTTGACTTCTTCAGGCAGGCATCGCTCAAGAAGCTTCATTGCGCCGTTTCCAATGAAAGATTTGATTTTTTCTTCGGTGTGACTTGGGAAGCCAAATTGGAACATACACACATTTGCACTTAACATCAGATCCTTTTCCGAGTCAATTAGAGTGCCGTCTAAATCAAAAATAAATGCTTTAATCATGGTATAAGCCTTTCAATGTGGAATTTCTTACTAAAGAAATTAGATAATTGGGTCAACATAAGTTGGTTTTAAGGAAGATAAAATCATGCTAGTGTTAGAACCAGAAGTTAATACGATAGTTGCATTTGTGAGTAAAAATCTTGATTTTCCACAGACAAGAATCAGAAAAACACAGACAAATGTACGTGTCAACGATGGCGAAGCAATCTCTATCGCCGGACTACTTTCTGAAGAAGAACCCTTTTATCACATTTTAGTATTGAAATGAATGCAGACCTGGCCTTCTATCATGGCGAAGGTTGCGCAGAATGCAATGGGTCTGGTCATAAAGGACCTATGGGTCTTTACGAAATGTTAGACGTCACGCCTGCGATTAAGTCTTTAATAAACAAAAGATCTTCCACTCAAGATATTGAAGTAGTTGCCAAAAGCCAAGGTATGTTTACTTTACGAGAACTTGGTATTGAAAAGGTCTTAGAAGGTGAGACCACCTTAGAACAACTACCTGCGAGGTCTATTTCTCATTAATTCGAGAATGAAAACAAACTGACAAAGGGGGTGTCATATTTGTAGATTTCAAATATGATACACCCTATTTTTATTTCATATCACGACATCTGTCCCAATAATTTTTTGAGTTCTCAAAAGCATTTAGATCTTTTGCAAAAGCAGTATTTTAGAGGAGCCCATCCCGCCCTCATGGTCGTAATTGATCCAGCTGAAGAAATTCTGAATAGACCAAATTTCAAAAATATTACGAGTGATCTTAAAAAACCATTATCACGAGAATCTAACTTTCAATTATTCAAAGCCTTCATTAAAAATAAGTCAAATGAAGGTTCACCCATTCTTGTACATGGCTTACATCATATCGCTGATAGCCAATTAGATCGCAGTATCTTAGGTAAAAAGGCTCTGCAAATCACAGACAACGAAGCAGAGTTTGTGGGCCTTGGATTGACCCAAGCTAGCCTGATATTAGACAGTATAATTGAACGATGGACAATATTAGATTTACCCAAGCCCTTCGGTTTTGTCCCACCCACATGGCACGAGTGTAAAGGCTTGGACAAGCTAACTCTTCAAAAAGGTTTTCACTTCTACGAAGGGCGCAAATACTGGTCTACTCAAGCTGGTAGACAGAGGTGCTATCCTATGAGCTTCTGGGGTAAAGACCTTCAGAGTTTTCAATCGAGCCTGAAATGGAACAAGCGTCTTTTTCACTTTTGTCGATTATTAAGGATACCTTTAAGACTCGCTTTACATCCTGCGGATTTCCAAGACGATCGAGTCGAATACCTTTTTCAATTCATGGATGAGTTAAGTCCTTGTGTCAAATGGACTGCATATCCCAAAGTCTAGTGTTTAGCGATGAATTTTCTATCTTTGCACCATTGAAATGAGGATATTATGAGCTTTATCAAAAAAGAAGCAGGCGATGGCCTAGCAAAAAGTGACTTAATGACCATTATTGCGATTGCTTTTATAGGGAGCAGTCTTTGGTTTTACACAAACTACACCAAACAACAATCATTCGATAAGTTTGATTTAGCTAAAAGAGTCAGCGAAAAAGGCACTCCAGAAGAAGCCTATGCTGTTTGGACTGAACTACAAACAGTTGAATTTAAAAATGATTCACTTGACGAAATTTTGTACACAAACTTGAGCGAACTTGAAGAGATGAAAATGAATAACCAAGAAGGTTATCGTACGATTCGCGATTGGATTCGAGATGGTAAAATCCATCAAGTTAAGATTCAAAAAAAGCTTCACACGATCCAAGAACCTCATTTTCTCAAACCAAATCAAGTCAAAAACATTAAAGCTTGGCGCTTAAAGTTTGGTAAATATAGAGGCCTAGTCGCTGATAGTTTAACTCCACCAATTGATACTACGTTGGCCATGGCTAAAATTGGTTCAGATTTAAGCAAAGTGGTAAGAGATAGCCTACCAACGAAGGAAGATTCGACTCAAGCCAAATAAATTTTTAATGACATTTTATTTTGACAAAAATTTAAAAATCAAAAAAGCTTCCTTAATACTTGGAAGCTTTTTTAAAATATGGACCAAGAAAAAAGATTATTGGTCGACGTAATGATACTCTATTAGACAAAGTTGAGCTTTTAATACAAGCAAATTTTTTTCGTCTGATGGCATAACATCAATCTCTTGAGGTATAGAAGGACACTATTACTTTGGTGAATTATTTGTTGCAGGCATTGGCTATGAATTAAATGCCCTCAACCCAACAGTGTGATACAACTCATAGAAATAACTTTCATTATATCTATATTGTATAAAGAGGCACTCATGAAATCATTATGTCAAATATTCGTTCTATGCTTTATCTTGAATCTTCCCGCCCAAGAGAAGCCTTTGCTTTTAAGCGAACCCTTCAGTGTAAAGTTATGGAGTCAGATCCAAGCAGATAGCTTTGAGACGATCTCTTATGTTCCTGATAGCTTATACTTTGTGATTCGAAGAGACTCAGATCAAGTTGAAAATATTATCGTATTAGGCAATGGAACTGAAGTGGGCCGCACTCCCTATTCAAAAGAATATAATGAGTTAAAAATACAAAGCCAACAAGTCCAAATAAACAAGCCAGTCAAGCAGGTTAGATTAGGATCACCAGTCTCCGCCAAACCTTTAGATCAAACTTTTCTAGAAAATTGGGTGGAAAACTCAAAGTGGATAGATGGCCTGCACGTCGAGTTAAGGCAAAATAGTAGCAGCTTTTTCCAAAAATCGCACAAGGTCAGTTTATACAAAGTAGGTTGGACTCAAAATATCTTGCATTTACACTTAGGTGCAAGTTTTGGTCAAACAGTTTCCACAGGCTTTAACCGCATGAAGGTGAGCGATGATTATACTGGGCCTGATGCCAAACATTTATACTGGGATATGGTTTTTGGTCTACCTGGGATAAGACTCGGTCTAGTTAGCCAAGTCCACCACTTCCCCGAGTACGGATTTATTGAAAACAGATTTGCAGCAATCAAAGAACCCGGCAGGTCAAAATTGCTCAATTCACAATATTACAATGAGAGATTTGATGAGCCACAATCTTCCATCACCAAAACATTCGAGCTCAAGTACAGCTACTATCATTATAAAATCACTTCCAACTCAGACCTTTATCAGTTACCCATACACCAAGTCTTTTTGTCTGAATTACCTATGACCTATGGTAGTTGGGGCTTCGGCGGATTATGGAGTGGTACATCCTTCTATGGTGGGGTCAGTAGTCAGATACACCCAGTCAACACAAGTGTCCCCTTTATCTCAAGTCCTGTAACTATTGAGTGGGTGCCGCTAGAATTCGAAATGCACCTCAAGGACATCAATCATTTTAATCTAAAACTTTCTACCCATCTCTATATCGCTAACCCATTTACCACAAAGTAAGCTATGAATCAAAAAGAAATTACTCAGTCTTTACGACAACTTCATGTAGTCAAGCTTCTCCCTATCGTCCTTATCGCCTTAGTAACGGTGAGTTTTTATCTCTATAATGAGAAGTGGTTCTACGACCCCTTTTTAGTTTTAATTTTCCTTATTTTTTTATTGGGTCAGGTGATATCCTTTTTTCAATATCCGGCTTTCACCAAACGATTAAAAGCGAGTAGTGCGCTATTTAAAATTTTACAGAAGAAAGAGTTAAAAAGTTTAAGTGAATTAGGTGATGATATCCAAAAGATTGTCGCCGACATTCCCGAGAAAACGCTCTTATTAAACTGGGTTGAATTAGGTAAAAAAGGTGATTATCAAAGTTCAAGTCAAGTTCTAGAGACAACAAGAGATGTACAAGATAACCACATACAACGATCTGTCGGATTGCATGTTCTACTCAATCGATTGACATTGAAAATGGGTTTCTTAGGTACGTTAATTGGCTTAGTGCAAACTTTCCCACCGATGAAAAAGGCAATCCTAGGGCTCGCTGATAAAGATGGTCAGATGCAATTCATTAAAGACATTGCTTCAGCAATTGATGGTGATGAGTATGCGATATTGACAACTTTAGTAGCAACAGGATTATCTATTTTAGTCGAATCTTTTTCGATCTTTATTCTAGAAAAACAATTCAGTCAGTTTGACGATAGCTTGACTAAGTTACATAATTGGTATCTCATCAATCTCAAGCCACTGATTATCAAAGACCACACCCAAGAAGGTCGCCAAAATAGTCTGCTTGCAAACCATATTGAAGTTGAAAAGAAATTAGCCCTGGCCCAAAAATACTTAATGAAACAGATTACAGACTTCTCTCTTATGAGTCAAGAGTGTCATAATTCTATGGGTCAATTAAATACTGTTCAAGCGAGTATGCAAAAAAGAATTGATGAGCTAACTAGCTACGAAGAGCAGTATCGAAGCTTCCTAAGTGTGAAGAATGAGAGCGTCAGTCCTAATCATCTAAAGCCACCTCAAGGTGCAGAGTAATGTCTCGCAAAAATAAAAGTATCGACAAGGGCGAAGCGATTTCAATGGAAGACGCCTTATCAATGCTTGTAGTCATCTTTGTTTTATTTGTGGTTTTTTTAGTTCCTCTTGTCTCAATGGAGAAACCTCCTCAGATAAAGAAAGTACCTCTTGACCCCTTCTGGGCGAAAGTCAGTAGAAGCTTTTCGGATAAAGATTCGAAGGCTCTCAGGTATACCCAAAACTTTGGAATTCATTTTGTCGAAGGCTCAAGGATACACCATCAAGATGGTGAGTCTACGATTGAAATTTTAACTCAAGACTCATCTGTGATGGTCATCAATCACGATTTACAAAGTGATCGATTTGTGTCGTTATTTATACCATCGGGTGGGAAATCAATCATTTATAATTTAGGCCATCTCAAGTGGGACGGATATGAATCTGAATGGCAAGTCGTGGACAAAGTAATAGAATACTATCCTGGTGAAATCACTGAAAAAACAGAATTCGAGTACAAACAATGGTTCAGAAATATCTTACCCTCATTATAGTATTGATTTTGAGTATCAACACGTACTCAAAATCAAATATTGAAGTTTTCGCATTAGGTACATTAATTGAAGGTAGTGCCTTAAACGAAAAGTTTAATGCAACAGGCAGTCCTGTTTTTTTAATCAAGAACATGACGCGTGGTGTGTCTCAAGGAGATATCATCAGGTTCAAGGATCGAGTCGTTCTCATTGATCGTAATGTTTGGGGTTTTCTTCGGGACAACAATTTACTCGGCAAAATAAAATTATTAGAAGTCAAGTCCACTCATGCTAAGATTTCAGTAAGTAATTGGAAGCGTCAAGCCAGCAGAAGCAAATCTAAGACTTCGAAAAATGCTTACAAATTAGGGTCTAAACTCCTGTCAATTTTTTCAAATAAGTTCGGCAATAATGATGAGTTTGTCGTTCAGTTTAGAAATGGAAAAATGATTGTACTCGCTGATAAAAAGTTCTTAAGAAAGCTCAGATTCAAAACCATTAAAACGGTCACGACTGAGGTGGGTAAACCCCAAATCATTTCTCTGGCACCGGATTCAGTTGAATTTCAAAACACTAAAATTTATTGGCAAGCTTGGGCTGTAGCTGCCAACGCCCTAGAAAATGACATCAGTTATGAGCTCAAAGGAGATTTACCCAAAGGTGTGAAGTGGGATAAATCCAGTCATAGTTTTTTGGGAACCATTCAAGAGGTAGGTCGTTGGGATTTAAAACTCATAGCCAGAAACCCCAAAGGACAGACCGATGAACTCCCTTTTCATATTCTTTCACGCCCAAACAAACCACCGAAGTTTTCAAAACTTCCGGCTGACACCATTTACAAAAATGAAGCCTATAGATATCTAGCAGAATTTTCTGATCCCGATCACTCGAACGAATTGTTGAAATTTGAATATCGCTCTGATTACCCCTATATCAAGTATGACTCACTTGAAAACATCCTGATCATTACGCCGCCGAGTTCACAAGTAGATAGTCAGTTCAAAGTGAGTATAAAAGTGACAGACCCTTTGGGGGAGGTCGTTCTTAAAACCAAATTGATTCAACTCGCTAGTCGTTCAGATAAAGTCAAGACTACAAACATTGATTCAAGTATCCCCTATGACACTCTAGTAAGTAAGCATCATTATACTTGGGATTTCACTCGCACCTTAGATGAAATGAAACTACAGGGCTATGAACTATTTCACCTGACTGCTGATGATAGTTTACTCAGAGACGGCCCTATAGTGACTCTCTATCCTACCAAACCCGGAAAATACCATTTAAAAATGGGTCTGAAGTCATCCGTGGATACATTGCGTTTTGAAAAAGTATTTACCGTAGAGGCTAATTCTCGTCCGGTGTTTTATTCTTCACTTGATATCAATGACTTGACTCAGGGGAATAACTTTAAGCATCGCCTCGTTGCCAAAGATTTTGACAATGACCCAGTGACCTACCAATTGTTGAATTCTAGTGATACTAGTTCAACCAAATTAATAGGTGATAGGCTATTTGCATCTAACAAGGCGCCCGGAGATTATGAAGTTGAAGTCATTGCTGTGGATTCTACCCAAGAGTCAACACCCCTGCTCTTAACCTGGTCCGTGAAGGGAGCCACCAAAAACCTCACGAGTTATAATTACAAATTTGATATGAATGACTTTACTCAAATCCACTCCCTCTACTATGAAACTGCTTGGGGGCGCATGGGTGTATTGACCAACCAGATCGCTAAGGTGATTAATATGAATCAAGAGTACATGATTTATCCCTATCTCTTTGCTGGGGTGAATATGTTTGATCAGGACTCTTATCTCAATGGTGAATATTTTTTCCTTAACATGGGGTTTACTCTAAGAAAGCCACATGAGAAGCTCACCACTGGCGGAGTATTTACTTCGATAGATTCAAGAGCTGTGTTTGAAAATCCCAATTTAGTGTCAGATTTTGAAATGAGCTTTATAGGCAATCAGCTTATCCTAATGGTGGATACCAATGAGATATTACCCACCAATGTGAATGAAAATGATTTTTTAGAAATCGTGAACAATGGTAGTGTTCCAAGTGGCAATAAAAATCTTAAGTTAGTCAAAAATTTCCAGAGAATTGGGCGACTGATATTGGACGAGTATGCCCAAGAAGACAACTTGACATTTTTCACCAGGTGGACCACAGTCTACCCCTTACATCAAAACCTCCTCATAGGGCCACAGCTCAATTTGATGTATTTCCCCGTCACCAAAGACCTGATTATGGTCAATGGACTACTAGCCAGAGTCCCCTGGGATTCCCACCAATTTAACCTAGAACAAAACTTGAGTATGAGTTACGCCTATAGCAGTGGAATCATATTAGGCTACAGTGTTCAAGTCGGGTTTGGAGTTTGGAAGTAAAGGATTAAAACTAAACGTATTGAGATTTTAGCATCTTACTTCTCTGGAATATCAGAAACTCTCACCGCTCGAATATGGCGTTGATTTTCATCGGCATCCACATAGTTAAGCTCAATCGTCCAAGTCCAATCAAGACTCCAATGACCTAAGCGCTCAGGCCATTCAATTAAAGATATACCTTCGTTGAAGCGGTAGTAGTCGAGTCCAATTTCTTCAAAGTCAGCTCCTTCAGGCAAACGATAAAGGTCGATGTGATAGATTAGAGGGTCGTTTTCATATTCATGGACTAAAGAGTATGTTGGCGAATGTACACTACCTTGGTAACCTAGGCCCTTAGATATCCCACGACTCAGTACAGTTTTACCTGCACCAAGATTACCTAAGAGAAAAACACAATCTCCAGGTCCGATAAGTTTGGAAAATTCTTCAGCCCATGCCAGAGATTCTTCTTCACTTGAACTAATGAAGTCAAGTGGAATAGATGAAGGTTTTAAGTCAGACATATTAAGCCTCGATTTTCTCAGCGCCCTTCATGTAAGGACGAAGACAAGGAGGGATAGTGAAAGAGCCGTCAGCGTTTTGCCAAGTTTCAAGAAGTGCCACCATCACACGAGGTGTGGCCAGTCCGGACCCATTGAGAGTGTGCACAAATTGGTTTTTGCCATCAATTTTGGAGCGAATACTTGCGCGGCGTGCTTGGAACTCTTCAAAGTTAGAGACAGAACTGACTTCAAGCCATTTTCCCTCAACCGGAGACCAACATTCAAGATCATAACATTTGGCAGCACCAAAGCTCAGATCACCCTTACAAAGTTCAAGTACACGGTAGTTAAGCCCAAGCTCTTGCAATAAGCGCTCGGCGTAGCTCACCATTTTTTCCAAATGCTCATAAGACTCAGTCGGGTTCACAAAACGAACCATCTCAACTTTGTTGAACTGATGCAGACGAAGGAAGCCTCGAACATCTTTGCCATAAGAGCCCGCTTCACGCCGAAAACACGCCGAATAAGCACAATAGGAAATCGGAAGCTTGGCTTCTGGTAGAACTTCATTCGAGTGAAGGTTAGTCACTGGGACTTCAGCGGTAGGGATGAGGTACAAATCGTCTTCTACACAGTGGTATTGTTGATCGTTAAACTTGGGGAGCTGACCAGTGCCTACCAAAGATTGCTTGTTGACTACAAAAGGAGGGATGACTTCTGTAAAGCCAAATTCATCACTTAAAGTGTCTAAGAAAAATTGAATTAAAGCGCGTTCAAGTTTGGCACCTTGACCGATGTATGCCGGGAATCCAGACCCTGCTACTTTAGCGCCACGTTCAAAATCAAATAAGCTTAAGCTTTCACCAAATGCTTTGTGTTCAACGGCATCGAAAGCATGAACTTTTTTTTGGCCCCACTCACGGACAACGACATTATCATCAGCGCTGACACCTTCAGGAACTGATTCGTGAGAAATATTTGGTAATCGAAGGAGCATATCATCAAGCTCAATATCAATATCTCTTATTGCATGATCCAAGTCAGCGATTTGAGTTTTTAACTCACTCACAGCAGCAATGGCTGAGCTTGCATCTTCTTTGGCTTTTTTGAGTTGACCTATAGAAGCCGAAGCGACGTTGCGCTGAGCTTTGAGGCCCTCAACTTCTTGTAGAATCCCACGTCTCTTAGCATCAAGCCCTAAAATAGACTCTATAGACATGTCTACACCTTTGGACTTGACTTCTTTTTGGATGAATTCTGGCTGTTCTCTGATTCTTTTAATGTCAATCATGATTTCTTCTCAGTAGCAAAGGCAATAATTACTCACAAATCTAGTAATTATAGGCTTATCGCCAAATCGCTTTGCGTTCAATTTTGTATAATTAAGTGATGCCAGACTATATTTTTAAAATTCTTTTCTTTCTCAGTGTCTTTAACGGCCTGATCGGGGTTTCAGGAGTAAACGCTGCTGCTCAGTATCCAGCGGTGGGTATCGTTCTTAATATCGAAAATGACGCCCCCATATCTTATGTTCAGATCTTCCTCAAGTCTGGCAAACTTATTGGAGAAACTGATTCCCGTGGCAAATTTGATCTTTATTTAGAAAGCGCCAAAGCCAACTTAGTTTTCAAAAAAGAGGGTTACAGTGAAGAGATGATCAACTTAAGCGAAATCCCGGATGTCTTGGCAATTGAAGTCTTATTCAAGGCTAACATCAAGTCTCTTGGTACGACCAAAGTCATCGCCGAAAAAAGAGTCTTAGCTAAGTCTCGTGTGCAAATTGAAGTACTCGAAGCCATACAAGGTTTACAGTTTGATCTCAATGAACATTTGTCGAAGATTCCAGGAGTTTCAGCCCAAAAAGAATTTTCCAAAGAAATATCTTATAATGGTTCTCGTACTCAAGATTTAAGTGTCGCGATTGGTCCCATCAAAATCCCTCATCTTCGTCATGTCGATATTGGCTTTCCTGGAAACACCTCAGTTCTTAACCCCAGTGTTTTTAGAGATGTCCAAATCAACTCAGATAATCAAGGTGGGAGCTTAGATGCAGGTCTCGCTGGTCGAATTGAATACACTCCTAAAACCGGAGATCCGTCTCATTTTGCTGGAAGCCTTCGAGCCGGTGTGATTATGCGTGAAGCTGTGATTAGTGGTCCGATGATTGGCTTTGATGATTTCATTATGAGTTTCAGATACCTTGATCCTTTTGTATTAGAAAAATTTGGAGAGAAATTCTTTTCTCAACAAGTAAATTCAGTGGGAGATACAGACGAAGATTTACAGAGTGGTGATCAGTCAGGTCAAGATTGGCGTTTAAAGGCTGGTGATTTTTACCTTCATCTTAGCTCTACTGATGAAGATCAAAATGCAACACGCAGTACGCTTCTCTATTCTTGGGATGATTATGAAATAGAACAACAATTAGACCCTGGTTATGCGACAGTTTTAGGTCGAGATAGGATCCCTGTTTTTAAAGGCGAACAATACCATACTGTTTTTTCTTATGAAGGCGCTGGAGCAGATGGATTTAATTACCATCTCGGATATGTTTTAAGTAAAGACCAAAAAGTTTTTTATGATACTTCGGCTGTTCGTACGGACGTTAGTAATATCAATATTGATAATTTACTTTTGTCAGATCAAGATTTTGAAGACGAACATTACCTCATGGGAATTTCGCAAGTTTTAGATAACCCCTTTTTAGGAGCACGCCATACTATAGCTGGCGAATATGAGTATTGGGATGAATCGCGTTCTGACAAACTACATCAGACAGTAAACCCAAGCTCTCTAGACCACATACTCAAACTACAATCACACCTCAAATGGCGAGATGCCTCAGGTCAAAGCACATTACAAATTGGTGGTTGGTCGAGCTCAGATGCAAATGTCTTTTCCGGAAGTGCTAATCTCAGTACACAGCGCAAGAAATTACTTCCTTTTGGATCACAACTTCTAGGTGAACTAGCTCTTCAATCATCACCCAAACATCACATCCAGGATATTAAAACATTAAAATTACGGGCGGAAGAAAACTTACATGCCCAACTAGGAATCAACTGGTCTAATCAAGGGCAAGCGCTCAATGTCAGAGCCTATGCCCGTCAATACTTAAATCCAGAAGTACCCATTCCTGATGTTTACTGGATGTACACTCCTTTAAACCAGGCTAATAGCGCTCAAGTCATCGGAGCAAACCTTGTTTATGAATGGACACAAAGCCCGTCATATGCTTGGATTTCTAATCTGAGTTCAACCTATGGTGTTTATGATAATGATATTACTTGGGAAGCCAATCGCCTTATCGATATGAGTAATAGTTTGCGTATATATCCTCGTCAAGATTCTTTACTAAGTCTGATATTTACTCACAAAGTATCCCTTGATCAGCCTACTTATATTTATTTGATTGACCCATTATCAGCGGCAAATAATCTGAAAGAAGCTGGCCCTGGCACGACGATAATTTCAAATGGTCAAGAGCTTGATACTTATCGTACAGATGTGAGACTTCACTTAGATTTAAGTTCAGCAGGTGAGTCACTATTTTTGAAAAACTTAAGATTTTACTCAGAAGTCAATAACGTGTTCAATGGCTTCTCATTTAATGGCGCCAAATATTTCGGTGGTGAGAATATTCGTCAAAGAGGTTGGACTGCAACCAGTCGCAAGTTCTCTGCAGGTAATGATCAAAATCAATTAGAACCATTTTGGGCTCCGGGTATGGGGCTCTTTGTTCAGCTAGGATTCGAAGGTAATTTCGGTGGGTAATTTCACTACAACCAAATTCATCAAAACACAAACGAGATTCCTACTTATCATTATGGTGGTGTCAACCATGCTTGGTGCGGGTGCCATCTATCTTTTTGGTGATAACATGCCTCGGGTTAAAAAAAGTGTTCCTTTTAAAATGCCCACCCATCTCCACGAACAAGCTGCGGCCAGAGCCAAAACCACCGCCGACTTGGTTGCTCGAGATTCTAAAGTTTCCGAGTTATCAGATGATTCAACTCAATCAGAAATTAATTCAGGCTCAATTCTTTATCCCTTCCAAAAGTCAAAAGATTACGTCAATATCTCATCATGGCCAGGCGTTCAAATCAATCTTAAATACTCCACCACAGACAATTTCCTTAAAAAAGATCTCTATGGTGACTTCAATGAAGCTTGGCTCCATATTGACGCAGGCGTAAAATTAAAGAAGGCCATAAAAATTTTACAACAAAAGTGCAACCAATGTCAATTTGTAATTTTTGACGCAATTCGTCCTCGTACGATTCAAAAAGAAATGTGGGACTACGTCGTTTCCATTAAGAAGACACTGTATGTCGCCAACCCCACTAAAGGCTCAGTCCATAATTTCGGTATGGCAATTGACCTCAGTATTCTAGATGCCAAGGGTAAAGAGCTAGACATGGGAACACCTTACGACTCCTTTAAGCCTTTAGCTCAACCCAAATACGAAAATGAATTTTTGAAAAAAGGAGAGCTGACACAAACACAAGTCAATCATCGACTCCAGCTTCGCAGTGTAATGGAGGGTGCAGGGTTTTATCATATTTACAGTGAATGGTGGCACTTCAATGCACTACCAGGCAAATGGGTGAGAGAAAACTATTCAATCGTCGAATAAGTTTTGAATGTCTAATTAAGCGATAACTTCTTTGTGAATGTAATTGCTAATCTCGCCTGCATTACCACAAAGCCAGCTCACATCTACATCACCTTGGAGAGGGCTTGAATCAAACTGGAAGACTTGCTTGGAACAAAGACTTGAGAGTTCAATAGCCAACTTTTGACAATGACTATCTGTGGCTTCTTTGGATAACAAGAAATATTGAAACTCTTCGCCATGGATCAAAATCTCATCTGAGAGTGCTTCACGATTTAAAATACGCCCTACTTCAGACATTAAAAAATCAGATGCATCAGCGCCAAAATCTTCACGAGCCGCTTCGGCAAAGCTAAGAGTGACATCCATTACTGAAAACGACTTACTTTCACTTAAGAAAGTCTGGATTTCTTTTTCAGCAGCAGAAAGAGTCTTAAGTCCAGTTAGTGGGTGAATTGCTTGTTTGTTAACAACCGGAGACTTTGTTGTTTGAGCGAACTCTAATTTGAGGACAATTTTGCCTAATTGTAAATTGGAGTCGAGAGTCAGTTCAGCCTCTTGAATTTGTGAACCGTCAATAAAAGTGCCGTTGGTAGAATCCAAGTCGATAATCTTGATTGATTTTTTGTCCTGGATCACTTTGCAATGTTTGCGAGAAATCCACTCATCTTCTAAAATAAAATCAGCTTCTACCGACCGACCGATAATCAGGCCTTCTTTGGGCAAAACAACCTCACGTCTCATCTCAATTGGGTAGATGACTTTTAGGCATAAGCTATTTTCTTTCATCCTAGTCTCACATTCATAGGGTAAAATCTGACATAAATTTAAAAAATCTAAGCCTAGGCTTGGGGTTTTCTTATCAAATAGGTCAAAATTTGTTCTATGAACACTTTATGAACATAAAAATCATGTTTTGCGAATGTTAATGGCTCAAAAGTTTTGATATTTATTTTCTACATTATAGATTATGGACAATCGCGAATAATTATGAGCGCAAAGGTTTAAGTATGTATATAAACAAAATGAAATTGATGATTCTCGCTGCGGGAATACTTGCAAGTAGCCTATTT
>CAWVXU010000001.1:0-94685 GCA_963934255.1 uncultured Fibrobacterales bacterium | reverse complement strand
TTTCTCAAGTAGAAAAAGCCGCTGATAATTTTAATGAAAACTGGAGTCTTAGGGCCTTTGCCCCTAAACTAGAATCAGGTGATGTTTTGTTTATGCACCCTTATCTCGTCCACTGGTCCACACCCAACCACTCCATTCAATCAAGGATGAGTTTACTCAGTGGGATGTGTTCTATAGGAGCAAACCAAGGTGAATATCCAGGGGATTTGACAAATGAAAAGCTTTGTGTGAAGCAAGGTGAATGAGTTCAAAATAAAAGCTGTAAAATAACTCCCATTTGAATCATTTCTTAACCTAGATTAATGCTATTGGCTTCGTTATTTAGGACTATTAGTACTCAACAATAAACTGAGGAAAATATTATGGAAAAAGCAAAAGTAGCCGGTAAAGCCCCACAAATGGTAGAATTAGAAGAAGGAAAAACATACGCTTGGTGTGCCTGTGGAAAATCAGATAACCAACCTTGGTGTAATGGTGCCCACGCTGGAAGTGAATTTGTACCAAAAGTATTTAAAGCAGAAGAAGCTAAAACTGCTGCTATGTGTATGTGTAAACAATCTAAGAATCCTCCGTACTGTGACGGATCACACATGAGCCTATAAATCATTTGAGGCGATGCATAAACTATGCGTCGCCTTTTTCTAAAAGTAATGAAAACACATATATGAGAATGCTTTTTAAATTCTCTTCTTTTTTACAAATATCCAAACAACACCCAAGTCACATCACGAAAGTTCTCATATGAATAATCCGAAAATAGCAGATACGAAACCAATAACTACGGAACTTAAAAAAGGCCAAAAATATCTTTGGTGTGCTTGTGGTGAATCTAAAAATCAACCGTTTTGCGATTATTCACATGTCTCAACTCCTTTTGAACCTCTGTCATTTGAAAGCAAAGAAACAGAGACTGCTTCTCTATGCATGTGTAAACAATCGAAAAACCCTCCCTATTGTGATGGTAGCCATGCATCAATCAAACAAGAAGGAGAATCAGAAAAAAAGACTGGCCCTAGTCAAGGCTCTACCATAGAAGAGCCAACACTGGCTTATATCAAAGCTTTAGCAAAAGATGGTTTGTCTAAAACAGGCCACCATGGTGAAATGGGGGCTATGGGTGTTCCCATTCCCGAATTACCCATGTGGAATGATATCCAGATATTGGCAGCTCAAATGGCAACCAAACCACTCATGGAAAATATATCAGTCAATTCTGAATTCATCATTGGCCCTAACGCTAAGAAGCCTTTAAAATTAGATATTCCTTTGTTTGTTTCAGACATGAGCTATGGAGCTTTATCAGAAGAAGCGAAAATTTCCTTGGCAAAAGGTGCAGAGTTAGCTGGCACAGGTATTTGCTCGGGTGAAGGCGGTATGTTAGAAGAAGAGCAACAAGCAAACTCTAAATACTTCTACGAACTCGCTTCAGCAAAATTTGGATTTGATTGGGATAAATTGAAAAACGTTCAAGCCTTTCATTTTAAGGGAGGTCAAGGAGCAAAAACTGGAACAGGCGGCCATCTTTCAGGAAATAAAGTCACAGGGAAGATTGCACTTGTAAGAAACCTTGAAGAAGGAACACCGGCTGTATCACCTCCCACTTTTGATGATTTAATTACCATAGAGGATTTTAAGGACTTTGCAAATAAAGTCCGTGATATCACAGGAGGGATCCCGATTGGCTTCAAACTGTCAGCCAATCATATTGAAAAGGATATTCAATTTGCTTTAGACGCAAGTGCCGATTACATTATATTAGACGGTAGAGGCGGTGGAACGGGTGCTGCACCTCTGATCTTTAGAAATAATATTTCTGTCCCTACTATCCCTGCTTTAGCTAGAGCAAGACATTATTTAGATAAAATAAATAGAAAAGATGTCACCTTGATTATTACAGGCGGAATAAGAGTTCCTTCTGACTTCATTAAAGCCATGGCTTTAGGAGCAGATGGGATTGCATTATCAAACTCTGCTTTACAGGCAATTGGCTGTGTAGGTGCTAGAATGTGTAACACAAACAATTGCCCTGCTGGGATAGCAACACAAAAACCAGAGCTTCGAAAATTGTTGAACGTAGATAAGTCAGCCTTACAACTTTCAAATTTCTTTTTGGCTTCCACAGAGCTCATGAAAGTAATGGCAAGAGCTTGTGGGCATCATCATTTGAACCAATTCAATCCTACAGATATCACCACTTGGAAAAAAGACATGGCTGAGTTAACAGGGATTCAATTTGCTGGAGTTTCATTTAACGCCTAAATGATTGATAGTTAATGAAAATAAAACGATGACGGCTTGGGTGTATACTCAATCCGTCATCCTTTTTTAAAACTACTTACAACATTGGTTCCGTTTATTTCTTAACTTCATGGAATGTTATTTTTAATACTTGGTAAAACTTAACCTAGAGGACTCTCGTGAATTTTGAAAACATCCATGAATTAAAGGAAGTTCAAATAAAAAAAGGGCAAATCCTCCAGCATAAGGGTGTATTAAATTCTAAACAATACTTTGTTAAATCAGGCCTATTACGTAGTTATGCCATTGATGTAAAAGGCAAAGAACATATTTTTATATTTGCACCCGAGAATTGGACCATTGCAGATGGTACAAGCCCTCAACTCCCCAGTGAATTATTTATTGACGCCATTGAAGATTCAGTCATCTACGTTCAAGATAAAAATTTTGAAACTTCAGACCACTCTCAACCGTTGTTTAATAGGATTTCAGTTTTACAAACAAGAGTGATTATGCTGATGAGCTCTTCTGCTATTGAACGTTATGAACATTTCATCGAAACATATGCTGACATAGCACAACGAGTTCCACAACGGATGATTGCTTCGTATTTAGGAATCACACCTGAAGCATTAAGTAAATCGAAAGGTCAAAGAATTCGTAAATTGTCTTGAATATTTAGGACTCTTTAGATGTCCTCGTATCTTTGAATTGACTCATTACGCAGTGTTATTGACTTTATCATTGCAGGTGTTTTTAAATTAAAAAAGCACTCAGTCCATTTCAGACTGAGTGCTTTTTTAATTTATACTTGATGCTATAAAATATTATTTCAAAAATAAAACTTCATTCTTTATCACCTGATTGAGACTAGAAGTATCTACCCACATTCAGACGAACTTCAGTGACATCTTGAATACTGTGAACCACGACATCTGCGCCGACTTCCCAATCATACATCCAAGTCGGAACTGAGCTTGCCATCTTGTACATCCATGTTGAAACTTTTGATCTCTCCACCGGACGGAAACGAATGGCTGTGCCTAGAGCGACCACTTGCTCAAGGACTGGCTCTGCTTGACCATAATGAAAAACCCATTCAAGCTGAGCTTTTAAAGAAATCATTTGGTACATCTCTTTGTGTGTTGAGACATAGTAATGATAAATATCTGTATCGACAATATTATTCATCCCCACAGCAAATTCCCATTGATCTTGGAAATGAAATCGGCCGATATAATCTTGACGACCACTCTCTGCACCCTCTGACGTGATGGGATAAGCCGCCACAAGATCAAACAAGCCTAATTGAAATTCTAAACTAGGTATAAGGTTTCTTCTTTCATACGTCACGGTATCTCGAGCTTCGTCTTTGGCTTGAACAAATTCGTATTCAAGACCCAATCCGATATCAAAAGAATTGAGCTTCATCCAATCACCTAGATGAGCGCCAGTCCCTATGTTCATCGACTCAATTTTGACATTATCAAGACTATCTAGATAGGGTCTGCTAGAAAATAATATTCCAGATGATTGGGTTGTATCAGGTATGAGGTTGTTGGTGTTTAAATTATAAGTTCTTTGAGAGACACCGAGTTTGAAATAAGGAGTCATCGCAGAAAACGACATGTTGTTAGAAGTCTTAGTGAGATAATGATTCAGCGCGACATGTCCTTCACTCAAAAATGCTGTTCTTGAAGCTGGTGCCGAAAAGTCTGCGTGACTTAACCCCCGATAGAGCTGATTTGCACTACTGTATTCGGCTTGTGCCAAAGAATGAGTTTGGTAAGCATTTTGTTTTTGTTCAGCTGAACTGATGGCCCAAGCAAATGAACCACAAAGACTCATTACTGCAATAATTTGGTAAAAATATTTCATTATTTCACTCCTCTTTTGGCAGCATTCTTAATTCCATTAAATTTCCATATGAGGCGCAGACGAACTTCGCCATCTTTATTTTGAGTCAAATTAGTATCAATTATTCCATCAATTTCTTTGGTGTATTTAATTGGGTCTTTACGATAAGTCGCATTAAAGCTCATGTTGTGACCGAGCTTAAGAATTGTACCCAAAGCAAAGTATCTTTCGAGTGGGGCCGACTCGACTCCGCCAGTTGCACCCCAAGCACCTTCACCGATAAATCCAAATGGAAGTTCTACTCCACTACGATTTGCGATCATGACTTGACTTGCGCCAAAGAGGTAGAATTTATCAAGATTTGGCATCCCTATACCTAGAGAAAACTCAGGCTGTAAGAAAGGAAAGGCCAAGTGGACTGTGGCTGTATTATATAAGCCATAAGGCATATTCAATCCGATTGAATAACCCCATCGCGTGATACCAGCCTGATCATGAATGATTCCTAGTTTGATCGAAGGTACAATCGGAACGACATAAGTTTTTTTCTCATATCCATTAGAACCCGTCCAGCCTGCTGATGATGCTAAACCAATTTCAAGATCTTTATTTGGAATAACATAATTCAAACTAAAGAATTTCATCTTGGCATCGACTGCCACACCATAAGGTTTTTCTTTGTTAATCCAAGCACTGGGTGTGAAGTTATACCCGTTGCTACCAAAGTAATTGATGCTCGCAATTATCGGAGCGTTCATCGTGAGTAGTATTATTGCAACCACTAAAAGCGTTTTAATATTTAATTTTTTCATGTCAAGCTCCTAAATGAAAAACAATAAAGTGACAAAGAATGCAGTGACGAGCGGTATCACTAACTTATGAGGTGAGTTGTCTTTTGACTCAAGCTCGAGTTCAGTTTTTTTATCGGCTTCTATTGTAACTGATTGTTTTTGAGTATGAAAAAAGTCGTCCACAAGTATTTCGTATTGACCTTCTTTTAGCTCTTGAGATCTTTCACTGACTTTACCTTGATAGTCACCGTTATAGTACATATCAGCTGCGTGAAGACGAGTTTGTTTGATCTGTAAAGTCCCTGGTTTTTTCATCATAGAAACTTCGAGACGGCTTTCTTGTTTGTTGACGATGTTCACATTTTTGATGATGGGGAAATAACTTGGACGCTTAATCTCTACACGATAAGATCCTATCTCAAGTTCTTTTTTATGAATCGGAAGTGCAAAGCTATCAATGAGTGAGTCTCCATGATAAACTTGCGCAGTACATTCCTCTAGATCATTAACGATGGTCATCTTACCCATTTGTTTCTCAAGGCTAGCAGTGACCTGATGTCGCTCACTCGGACGAACGACGAGGGTTTGGTTAACTTCTTGGTAGTCATCCTTTTCAATCAATGCATTATAAGTACCCGGGATAATGTTCTCTAAAAGTAAAGGGGTACGGCCGACAAGTGTACCATTCAGATGCACTGTAGCGCCCTTAGGTAATGAGCTCAAATAAATTGAACCCGGTACGACTTTTAAAGTCGCACGCACTTCAGATGTGTTACCTGGAAGGATTGTGACTTGTTTTCTGAAGTCTTGATATTGGTCAGATTTGAGGACTACAAAGTATTGACCTTTACTGAGGTCTTCGAGTTTGAGTGGAGTTTTACCCATCATCGTTTCATTCATCCAAACTTCAGCGCCTACGGGGCTTGATTCGATTTTGAGTGAACCGGGCAGGGATTTAAGTGGGATGGATTTTTTGACTTGAGTTTTAGCCGAGATATGGACGACTTCTTCGTATTGTTCATAACCACCGGCGATGATTTTGAGATGATAATCACCTTCTAGTAACTTATCGAGTTTGAGTGATTTCTTTTGGGAAGCTTTACCGATAAACGCTCCATCTAAATAAACTTCACCTTCGATTGGTGCCACTCCAATTTCAAGAGAGCCAATCCACTGTCTGAGATATTTCAACTCAATAGTCTTGGCTAATTCGGTAATTTTATTGCGCAAGTTTGAGAGGTCTTTTACTTCAACAAACTCTGCAACAACTACTTTACCTGTCTTGACTGAGACTAGGCGAACGTCTATTTGGATTAAATTACCTAGTTCAGAGACCTCACCCAACATTAATACTTCGACTGAATGAATTTTTTCAAGATCCATGCGTTCTTTTCTTGTCAATCCCATCCCAGCAAGTGATTTCTCATTGAGGATTTCACCGAGTTGAGACCTCTCTAGAACCAAGAAATTGGTCTCGTTTCTAATCTGAGTTTGCAGCATGGAAGCAATTGAATTACCATAGCCTACCTTACGCGAAACCGGATTGGCATTGGTGAGTGGTAATATAGCTAGAGTCGGCGTACGCTTTCTCAATATGGGCTTGACCTTTTTGGCTTTTCCATTGGAAAGACTATAGCTAGATGTATTTGAGCTCTGGTCATTTGACCTATTAGAGCTACTTTGACCAAAACTGAATGTGAATTGCATGATAATTAGCATGCCAAGGGTGATTATATGTCGAAAATCCATGATTCTGTCTCCTTAGGAAGAAATATACGCAAATCTTATGCCAAATTCATTGCGCACGGCTCGAGTAATAGCGTTTTTCCATATAAAGTATGTGGGCGATGACAAAAAGCCCCATAGTCCAAAAGAAAAGTAAGATGCTTTTGACTTGGTCATGATACTTGATCAAGGCCTGAGAATTTAGCTGAAAATCATTATTTTCAATATGTATGCCTAAAAAGTCTGTTTTGTTGATGCGCCAACCGATAATCCGATAATGCGAGTCCTGTCGTATATTTAACCGAAAAACCTGAGTGTTAATCGGGTCAAGAAAGAATTCAAAGACCTGACGCTCGTCATGTAATCTCACAGAATATCGATTGATGAGAGGGACCGATTTGATCCGAGTTATTTTGCCATAGTATTCTTCTAGCTCACCCTCGGCGCTATATAATGGCTTAATAAACCATACAGACCAGACCAGGACATAGACCACCAGCCCCAGTAATATAAAGTTACCAGGGCGATTGAGTAGTCGATAGTGAATTTTATGTAGAATGAAAATAAGGTCAACCCAAGGTACATTGTTTATCTTGTTTTAAAATACATAATTTGGAGTCTCAGGTGCAAAGGTATTTTTCAATTTACATGAGTAAGGTCAAGGTCAAGCGCTTGCTTATCGGCCTATGCGCGTGTTCCTTTTTAATTGCCTGCCAAGTCCCTGTTGATAAAATCACCACAACTCACCCGAATGGCCTCAAACAAACTGTTCAGGTCTTTGAGTCAGATCAAATGGTTGAATTGATTATGGTGAAAAAGTTTCATATGAATAATATCAGAGCCTCCACTCTTGCAATGAAAAATGGGTTAGCCCATGGAGATTTCAAACGTTGGACCACCACAGGATTGCTAGTGGAAGAGGGGCAATATGCGGAGGGACTCAAAGTAGGGACTTGGACAAGCTACATATCAAGAACTGAAATTTTAGAAAAAGGAGATTACTTCAAAGGATACAAAGATGGAGTTTGGAGAAAATACTGGCCTCAAGGGATTGTGAAGTCTGAAGCATTTTTCAAACAAGGAAAACAAATTAATCTCGAAAAAAACTGGTACTTTGATGGGTCTTTAAAATCAAAACACAATTGTTTTGACTATGGTGATTATCGAGAATATTTCCACAATAATCAACTCAAGGTTAAATACGACTGTACTCCTAAGCTTGTAAAAAATGGTGATTATTTTGAGTATGACTTACTCGGTCATGTACTTAAGGAATTTCATTATACGGGCGGCGACACATCTCAAGAACTTCGTGACGCGACCTGGGTTTGGATGAACGCACTAGGTGATACCACCAAAGTACGCCGTTACAAACAAGGCTTTCTTGATGGAGTTCAAACTCATGGAGGTAAAAAATTTATTTTCAAATTAGGCAATGGGTCTTTAAGTTATTCTCACTCTATTACTTCGGATTCTCATTCTGACTCTGACTCTATTTCCGTATCTATTGATAGTACTTGGCGTTTTGGTAAACTCAATGGTTTAATTACCAGCATAAACAAAAAGGGTTATTATAAGGAAGAAGTTTGGGCTTTAGGTCAAAGGGTGTCAGCTAAAAGGTTTCGTCTCAATCCCAAAACCTTGGTGGCCGAGGGTGGCTTTAAAAACAATCTCAAAGATGGCGCCTGGTTCGTATGGCATCCTAATGGACAGATTTCTCAAAAATTAAACTATGAAGCTGATCAATACATGGGTAAACAAACATACCATGACACCCTGGGCGTGGCCACAATGGTCAAAACATTCCGTGGGAAAAACCAAAAAGTCCTGGTGAAAATTTTAGGTGACGGCCCGTTTGATTCAAATTAATTCAATCTCTCAAACTCTTTTAACTCTTTTAATGTGGTGCGTGATTTCACCCAATTTACATATTGCTCAATACCATTTCGAAGCACGTCATGACCCGAGATGAATTTATGGGCAATCGGTGGTACATATGACCCTAGTAATCCGAGCGCATCATGAAACACCATGACCTGAGCATCTGTATCCACTCCTGCTCCGATCCCAATGGTACAAATCGAAACTTCGCTTGTGACCCTAGCTGCAAGTATATGAGGAATGTGTTCGACGACTAAAGCCAAACAACCAAGAGTAGCTAATTGATGTGCGTCGCTCAGAAGTTGCTCTGCTTCTAATGAAGTTTGAGCGACTTGCTTGTAAGAGCTTGCAGTTTGTGGTGTGAGACCTAGGTGGCCAATCACAGGGATATTGTCCTGGATCATCGCCTCAATAACTTTGAAATCATTGCCTTCGACTTTGACACTATCGGCACCAGCGCTCAGGAGCGCTTTGGCGTTGTCTATGGCAAGTGCAATCGTCTGGTCTGAACCATAAGGCATGTCTGCAATAATATGAGTATCAGGTGCTCCGCGTCTAGCGGCGCCCGTAAAGACTTGCATCTCCATCATACCAATATCTCTCGTGGAAGAATATCCTAGGACCACATTAGCGAGTGAATCACCCACCAAAATCACGTCTACACCTGCTTCTTCAACGAGCTTAGCACTCGGGTAATCATAAGCCGTCAATACGCTGATCGGATGGATATTCGAACTAGCGCTTGAGCCTTGGGGGTTGGTTTTATAAAATGGATTTGACATCATATTTTTAATATAGAAATTAAACCATCATTCTTATTTGGTTGAGGTAGTCGCGGCTTTTTATTTTACTGGATATATGAAGGTGTCCCCAAAGGTATTTAATCAAAATTTCCTCCACATCAGACAGAAGGTGGATGTGTTCTTCTTGTAAACTCGAGGGGGTTTTTAATAAGAGCCAACAAGCCTGCAGCCAGGGTGGGATTTCTATATGGATATGGTCGAGTTGACACTCAGTACACAAAAATCCACCTTCACTAAAATCGAGGTGATGTAAGCGATCAAGCTTTAATTTGGTCTGACAATTTTGACAGTTTTCATACTGAATACCAAAGCCCATGATTTGAGCAAACCTATAGATATAACGACCGAGAATGATATAACTTTGAAGTGGCGTAATGACTTCTTGAGCCTCGGACCAACTCAGGCTAACATCAAGCAACTCAAAAATTTCATGAGCACCTTCGCCTTCGTGAATTGATTTTAAAATAATTTCTCGAAGGACCAAGGTCAACGCACTGTGCATAAGCTCATTTTGATAATGTGATCTTGACTTAATAAGACTCGTCTCCCCGAGGGTGTGGAGCTGTCGCCCAGCCTTATCATAATAAACTAGCTCGAGTAAATGGGGCGCGTCAAATTGTCCATAAAAAGGTGACTTAGGCTTCTTGGCACCTTTGGCAATAAGAGACACCAAACCAAAATCCTCAGTTAATACTTTGAGGATAAATGAGCTTTCACCATAGGGGTATTTGTGAAGTACAATTGAGGCTTGTTTTTGCAAGATTAGCCCATCTTCAACATTTGACGACCAGCCAGAAGATGCAGATGAATATGATAAACTTCTTGGCCTCCAAAATCCTTGCAGTTCATGGTAAATCTTGCACCTTTTTCTTCATGTCCTTGGTCTTTGGCTATTTGTTGAGCCACAATCATCATCTCACCCAAAACTTCTTGGTCTTCAGCTTGTACATCCATGAGAGTCTCAATATGTTTTTTTGGGATGATCAACACATGAGTCGGAGCCTGAGGCGCGATGTCTTCAAAAGCTAGAATTCGATTGTTTTCAAATACTTTTTTGGCAGGGATTTCACCGGCAACTATTTTACAAAATAAACACATATTGAATTTCCTTTTTGCTTGGGAATCAAGCATCCTGAGATGGTTTTGACTCCGTTGACACTTGGGACATTTTCAAAGCTAGGTTCACTAAAGATGCTTCTTGGCCTAGATGCTTCTTGAGACTAAAAGTTGAATCCTTGTATTTGGCTTGAAGAATTGAGACGAGTTCCGGGATGTCTTCACACAAATGACGCCCTGATGCTAAAAACCAAGGAAGGATAGCGAAATCTCTAACTCCATTTTGATGCAGTTCTTCAACAACTATATCTATATGAGGTTCCGCTAACTCCAAATGAGCACCGCGGACTGTTAGATTTTGAAAGGTCGAATTCTGGGGATGATCTAGTATCTGAGCTTGTATTTTTTCAACAAAGGCCAGCAGCTCATAGTGGGCGAGCGGATTTCGTGAACCGTGATCAATGACAATAAGAGCTTTCATATCTAACGGCGTCCCATATTGTTAAATTTATCCGGATCTGATTTGGCTGTGTTGACTAGGTCAATCGCGTCAGCTTCAGATAAAATGGGTGCACCATCTTTCACTCTATAGGCAACTTTACCGTCTGTGCGGATGATGATCCCATGCAAGTAGCCACGGATAGGAGATCCCTTGAGGTCACCTAGTGATAAATCTTCAATCGCTTGATTGAGATTAGCTAATTGATTTTCAGTCGCTAGACGAAATTTCATTCCGTTGATAGGACACTCTAAGAACTCAAGACTTCTTTCGTCAAACCCTCGAGGATAGGATAAAGCTTCTTTGGAGCTAGAAGTCGCGCTGGTCTCAGTGGATTCACTTGAAGCTGCACATGCAGTCAAGATGACACTAAGGGCAACTAATGCTAATGCTCGGATTTGAATTTGATTGTTTTGGCACAGTGATTGAATCAATTGAATCATGATAGTTATCTCCTTTTTTTAGGAAAATAAATTTTATGAGGAAAAAATGTTATAATAAGCCTATGCAAAAAATTATTTTCTCTATTTTCGTACTCGGACTGACTCCACTTTGGGCTTCAGGTGGTGGTGAAACCGGCTATACTTTGATTTACAACATCGCGCTTTGCATAGTAGCGGCCGGTGTTTTCGGGCTCATCATGAAAGTTTTACGTCAACCTATGTTACTCGGCTATCTCATTGCAGGTGTAGCTATTGGCCCGATCGGCTTTGGGTTCATTTCTAGTGGGCTTGAGGTGAATTCTATTGCCGAGCTAGGTTTGATTCTACTTCTCTTTATGATTGGCCTGGAAATTAATCTCAATAAGATGATGAGCGCAGGTAAAATGGTCGTCATACCTGGACTTATTCAATTTCCTCTGACTGTCTTTATCGCATTTTTCTTACTCAAAGGCATGGGACTATCTATACTCGACCCTGCTCTTAATGACATAGGCATATTATATTTATCGCTGGCTCTTGGCCTTGGCTCCACCATGATCGCCGTCAAACTCCTTTATGAGAAACACGAACTAGATACTCTACCGGGTCGAATTACTCTAGGTATTTTGGTTTTTCAAGATCTATGGGCTATTACCGTTCTTGCTATTCAACCGATTTTGGGCGATGTCCAAATCATGGTTTTGGCAAATAAAGCTCTTTGGGGCTTCACTTTAGTGGGTTCCACACTCTTAGCTTCTAAGTATATATTGCCTCGCCTTTTTCAATTTAGCGCCAAACAACCAGAGCTTCTCCTGATTCTTTCATTGGCCTGGTGTTTTATGGTTAGCCTTATTGCGAGTCATCCAGCTGTGGGCCTGAATATGGAGATGGGTGCACTTGTTGCAGGTATATCACTAGCGACCTTCCCTTATAGCGTGGAGGTATATAACCGAGTCGTTTCCATTCGCGATTTCTTCATGATCCTGTTCTTTGTGGCCTTAGGTATGCAAATCCCCTTCCCAACTTTCAACGTCATCTTCATTTCTTTTATCTTAGCCCAGACTTTGATTTTCCTGCGCATTTTTGCTGTTTTCATTCCTCTATTTATAATCGGCGCCGGTCAACGGACATCCACGAAGTCCACTCTCAACCTCTCTCAAACTTCTGAGTTTAGTTTAGTCATTGGAGCCATAGGGATCCAGCTTGGGCACATTCCAGACTCAACACTCGGTTATATTATCTGGACTTTCTGTATACTAGCGGTCACTTCTACTTATACAATTCAAAGCTCAGATTATCTTGAACGAGTAGTGCGAAGTGCGTTTAATTTACTCGGCTACCGAGAGCATGCCAAAGCCAATGATAACGCTAAGCAAATTCAATCTCGACCTGTGGTTATCTTAGGTTATCACAAAATTGCTGCAGCATTTGTGGAAGAAATTATCCATAAACATGAACATTTAAAAGATCAGATTTTGGTCATTGACTACAATCCTGTGTCCAAACTAAGCCTCGAGCGTGAAGGTATCCCCTGCGTTTATGGCGATGTAGCTCACTCAGGCACCTTAGAACACGCCGGTATTGAAAATGCTCAATTGGTAATTTGTCCGACCACAGATACCTACTTGAACGGGACCAACAATTTAAAGCTCTCCCAGATTTTAAAGCAACTGTGCCCTAATTCACGAATCATCCTAACAGCAGAAAATGAATCTCAAGCTCGGGTATTATACAGTGACGGTGCTGACTACGTACTTCAGCCATTTAAGATGGCTGGGGCCTCTTTAGTCCCTACTGTATTGACTGCTCTTAACGGTAACCTCACACAGCTCAAGGATCAAGACCTTGAGTGGATTGAGCAAAGTTTTCAGGCGAAAGAAAACCGTGCTCGGAAAAGATAGTCTTGGCTCAATCAATATGAACAAACCGATTGATTCATATGAATTATAATAATGATGAGTTTAATAAAAACAAAAACCCCCACCTAGATGTCTAGGTGGGGGTTTTTGTTTTAAAATGAAAAGTAGAGGCCTCATTAAGAGACTCAACTCTCAATCAATATTACTTCGTAGCAGGAGCTGCTACTTTTGCAGGAACCACAGTTTTAGCTGTAGAGACTTTAGTTGTTGCTGTTGCTTTGACAGCTGAAGTTGCAGCAGCCGGCACTGCAGCAGCACCAGGAACTTTAATGGCAAGAAGTTCAACTTCAAAAATCAGAACTGAACCAGGAGGGATCGGGCTACGAGGATTAGAGCGATCACCATAAGCCAAAGCTGCAGGGATGACAAGTTCCCATTTAGAACCAACAGGCATCATTTGAAGAGCTTCAGTCCACCCAGGGATAACACCAGATACAGGAAAGTCAATAGGCTTGCCGCGTTTTATAGATGAATCAAATACTGTTCCATCTACAAGCCTGCCTTCGTAATGAGCGCTTACTAGATCAGATGCTTGAGGCTTTTCGCCGGTGCCAGCTGTAATGATACGGTATTGAAGACCAGACTCAGTCACAACTACGCCTTCTTTAGCTTTGTTAGCAGCTAGAACTGAATCACCTTTGACTTTAACACTGGCAACGCGTGATTCTTGCATTGATTTGCCAAGTGCTTGAATTGCGACATTACGAAGTGAGTCACTCAGTAAAAGATCTTTACCAGCTATTTGATCTTGAAAGCCCTGAAAAAGAACCGACATGTCAACAACGGTCTCAGAACCTTTAAAGCTTTGGGCCATATTAACGCCAACAGAATAAGATGCTTTGTCTTTATCTGTATCAAGTGATGTCTTGGAAGCGACACCAGGGGTACAAGCTGAAAGCATAACGATGCTAACAAGCGCAGAGGATAGTACTAAAATTTTTTTCATTAAAAACTCCTTTATTTTCAGTACGTAAAATATACAAAGCTCACTCAAAATGATGGTCTTTTAGACTATTTCTTCTTGACTTTCTTGGACTACCAGGCTTTTGGGTCTTTTTTGAGCACTTTGGATTAATTGAAATATGATAATTACGACCAACGCTAGTATGAGTCCGGCTATATTTGACATAGTTTCCTCCAGATTTGATGGCATTTCAAGTATGAATTCGGATAAGTAATTCTAGTACAGAGAAACTCAGCGGGGATATTGACGACCGATGATGTCGTTAAAGACAAAAGGGAAATAAAATACAATATTAGCGCGACCCCTAAAAAACAAGCCACGAGGTCTCAATTGACTCATCTTTTATTCGTATCAATAAAAAAACTCATTTTGATATCAAATTGTTCGTAAAACCATAAGAGCCCCCAAATGATGAGAGCTCTTGAGAGAAAATTCTCTGTTTAAATTTTTATTTTTTCTCAATTAAATCAAGATCAACTTTAAATTTAATTTCATTGTGAATCGCCTTATCACCTAGGCCCTTGAAAAAGCTCGATGAACCATAGCGGATATCCCAGAGAGTACGGTCAATTTCAATATCTGCAACTAATTTAAAACCTTTGGCTGCCGGCGAAAGGTCTGCTTTGAAATCTATTTCTTTGATATAGCCTTTGATCATGAGATTTGCTTTGACTTGAATTTGAGTGCCTTTGAGCGCCTTCACTGATTTGACAGTGATAATTGCAGTTTTGAACTTGGCCACATCAAAAAAGTCGGCCGATTCTAAATGACCTTGTAGTTTGGCATTATATTTAGGGTCTTCAATATCACTTACAGTAATCGTACTCATGTCAATCATGATTTTACCGGATTTTAATTTGCCCGACTCAATCTTTAAATCACCCTTTTTGAGAGACACAGCTCCATCGTGCTTGCCAGTGATTTTTGATGCAAACCATTGTAGTTGCGAAGTTGAAGGTGAAACAGTATAGTCCTTGGACCAAGCAGCTCCTGCAAGTAATGAGATTGCTAGAGTTAAAAGGATTAATTTTTTAATTGTAAACATGAATTTCTCCGAGTTAGTTTTTTCTTAAATCAAACATAGACTATCTTAGTTTACATGTAAACCTCTTACTTGTTTTTAATCATCTCTTTGTCGAACTTTTTCGCTTCTTACCTTGATTTCCTTTTTATCTTAGCTTATAATAACTAGATGGCTAAAGATTCTAATACAACACCGAATGTCGTTATCTAATCTCTTTTCACTAAGGTCCTCTATGTCTGATATTCAAGAAATTCAAGCCGATATCCTTGTTGATTTACAACTACAACTTGAGCAAGAGTCATTTATTGTCTCTCAAGAAACTGTTGAAATTTTCAAAAAGTTAGGTATTGAGATTCAAAGGCTTCCCTTAGAAAACACACTCTTTCACGGGAGCCCAATGGTTCGTGGTGTTGCCGCCAAACTTCTAGGTCGCCTCAAAGACGCAAGAGCGGTTCATAATATTTCTAATTGTCGAAATGATGAAGACCCTTGGGTACGCTCAATGGCCTATGAAGCTTTAGGTCAATTTCCTGGTGTGCAAATCTCTCAACTCATCACCCAAGGCCTCAAAGACCCTGATTGGAAAGTTCGCGGAGTTGCCACTCAGGTTATCGCTCCTTATCGACATGAAGAGTCCAAAGATTTATTTGTTCAAATGCTACAAAACGACCCCGCAGAAGAGGTCAAAGCCGCTTGTGCTCGCGCACTTTCTTTTTTTGATGATGACGCTTTAATTGTGGTCTTAGCTAAATCAATGCACTCTGCTCTGCCGCGCACTCGAGCGATGTCTATCAAAGCGCTTGGAACCAAATCACCGAGTAAACAAGTTGCTGAAGAATTACTTCCTTTTTTAAAAGACCCACACCCTTGGGTCAGATCTTCAACTGCTTGGTGTTTAGGTGTTTGGGATTATTTTCCAGCAGTTCCTATTCTTAAAGAGATGATAACCGATGTTGACCCTAAAGTTTCTGAATCATCAGTCCAAGCCCTAGGTATGATTTTCAACCAACGCCACATCAATGACGAGCACTCAGGCTCAATTGATGCACTGCGTCAATCACTAAGTAATACCTGGTGTGCCACTCTTCAAAGAAATAATAAATTAACTAATACTTTTATTCAAACTTTACTCAACAGTCTGAGCCAAGTACGCTATGGTCTTTCAGAGTCACAACGTGTCATAGTTGATCAATTTGCAATTGACACTGATAATAATATCAGGCTTAGCGCGATCAAATGTCTTTGTAATTGTGCTGCCTGGGAATCGCGCGCTCACCTATTTGAAATACTCGAACAAGCAACTGAAGAGCCAGCCATTCGCGCTGCTATTTTGGATTTATTGACTCGTCAAAAAGTCTATCAAGATGACCCCAATAGTATGCAAGAATTTGAAAAAATTGCCGAGGCTTGGCTTCAAGATGAAAATGCTTGGCTTGTCGGTGGCGCTATACTTGCTGTATCTAGCCTAAATTTTGTTGATTTAGGCCCAGCTGTTCTGAGTCACCTGAATCATCACAACCCTGATGTTCGAGGTAGGGCTTGCCAGGTTATTGCCAAATTAGATGCACAGGGTGCAGAAGCTGCGCTTACATATACTTTGAGAGAGGATACGGAGACAATGGTTCGTTACGCTGCGGCTCAAGCACTCATTAAATACGCTGCTATCGAAGAAACCCAAGATGTCTTGATGTACGCTCTCAACGATGAGGACACAAGTGTACAAATCGCCTGCGCTCAAACTCTCTGTAAAGCCGGGTTTGGCCGTACCATTACCACTCTACAAAAGGTGCTACTTGGTGATGAGACTGCTCTCAAATTAGCTACTGCTAGATCTCTGATTCATTTCAACCATCCTGATTGGGTAAAATGGATTAAAGATCACGTCGAAAATGAAAAGAATCCTCTGGTCAAAAATGCTTTAATAGTCAGTATGAAAGCAATTCAAAAGGGTTTTGATGAGCATAGAGAACTCTAAATTGACTCTTACTGATCTCAGCTTCGTATGATTCACCATTGCTTGGCAAATTCCATTGAATTTAGCGATGAATTTGAACAGCTAGGTGATCAATTTAAATAAATGTCACACTCAATTACTCAGCAAATCAAGAGCCTTGAAAAGACACAAGTCAGACTCAAAGAATCACAGTCTCGGATTCTGGGCAGGGAATATCCAACCAAAATAGGGATCAACTTTTAGCTCCTTTCTTCCAAGAAGACGATTCAAACACCAAGGAACATATGGGCCTTGGCCTGGGGCTCGTCTTAGCCAAAAATAATTTGAAATCATCCTTGAGAGAGTTCATCCTCGCCTAGGTGAAAAACCATCCTAATGAGTTATCTTTATAGACATGAGCTTATCTACTAAATTACCACCGACTTTTATCTGGCCGACACTTCCCGTTCTTGACAAAGAAGACGAGTTTATCCGTATCATTCAAGAGAACCAAGTAGTCATACTACAAGGTGAAACAGGCTCGGGTAAGACCACTCAAATCCCCAAGCTTTGCATTAAAGCTGGACTTGCTGACAACGGACTGATAGGTTGCACTCAACCTAGGCGTATCGCCGCACTTTCTATATGTGATAGATTGAGACATGAGTGTCAAAATAAAGATCTTATTGGAGCACAGATCAGGTTTCATGTGGACTGCCCAAAAGATATGCTCATTAAAATTATGACTGATGGCATTCTTCTTCAAGAATATCAAAAGGATCCACTACTTAAAAAGTACTCTGCAATTATTATTGATGAAGCCCATGAGCGCTCACTCAACATTGACATCTTACTTGGCATCTTAAATTTAATTAGACACAACCGCCCAAATCTCAAGATTATCATTACAAGTGCGACAATTGACGCTCAAAGCTTTAGTGAATTTTTTGATAACGCTCCTATCATTGTAGCCGAAGGTAAAGCATTTCCAGTTGATATTGAATATTGGGATGAAAAAGATAACCCGGACATTGACCCTATTGTGCTAGCATCTCAAGCAATTCACCATCTTCAAGATATCCATGAAGATCACTTGCTTTGTTTTTTGCCGACTGAAAAAGATATCCTTGAGCTTCAGCAAGTTTTAGAAGGAAGCCTAGGAGCTCATTTTATTATCCTACCTCTTTATGGACGGCTGAGCCCGGGTGATCAAAAGGCCATCTTTAATGAAAGTGGCAAAATAAAAATTGTTCTTGCGACAAATATTGCAGAGACTTCAATCACTATCCCTGGAATCGCCTATGTTGTGGATTTAGGACTGGCTAGGGTTTCTAGATATCATAGCTCGACTAGGATTCAAGGCCTCCCCATCGAAAAGATTTCTCAAGCTAGTAGTAGACAGCGATCGGGACGCGCCGGACGTGTGAAGCCAGGCCATTGTATCCGTCTTTACTCAAGTGATGATTTCAAAAGTAGACCTGAATATACCGATCCTGAAATCTTAAGATCTAATTTAAGTAATGTCATGCTTACTATGATGGACCTTGGTCTAGATCTTGAACGCTTCCCGTTATTAGAAGCTCCCAAAACGGCTTCGATTCGTGGTGCTCGCATACACCTTTTTGAGCTTGGTGCACTAAACTCCACAACGCCAAGTGCCAAGATGACACCACTTGGTAAAAAGATGCTTCGGATTCCTGTGGATGTCACTTTGTCTCACCTGCTGATTAAAGCTCAAGAGAAAAATGTCTTGGCAGCCGCACTTGTCATTGCCTCAGGCCTCAGTATTCAAGAAGCAAGGATATTTCCGCGTGACCCTCAGGAACGCAGTATCGCCGAAGGCATGCACGCTAAGGTACGACACAAGAAGTCTGACTTTATTTCTCTGATATTACTTTGGAATAAAATATTTACTGAAATGGGTGATGAATGGACTTTAAATAAGCTACGTAAGTTTTGTACTAAAAATCACTTAGTCTTTTTGCGCGTTCGCGAATGGATTCAACTCTATCAGCAATTTGCGCGTTTGATGAAGTTCAAAGATGAGTCTGGCAATAAAAAGACTGAAAACAAATCTTCCGACACCCATCAAATTTCGAAATACCATGTAGACTTAAAAACACTGCATGAAGACCACATTCATCAAGTGTTGCTTTCGGCTTATCTTGGCACTCTAGCTCGGATTGAAAACAATGAAAAGTATTACCGACTCGCTAGTGGCAGAGAGGCTTGGATATTCCCCGGCAGTGTGCTTTTTAAAAAATCGCCCGAGTGGATCTTAGCTTCAGAAATTAGAGAAACTTCAAAAGTATGGCTCGCGAAAAACTGTGAAATTAAATCAGAGTGGATACTCCAAGTCGCTAGTCAGTTTTGTAAAACAGTCTACGAACACATTAAATACAACCATGTAAGTGGATTTGTGGAAGCACTATGTATCACCACATTTAAAGGTCTTCGAATTGGCACTCCACATCGAGTTCAATATCAAAATATCAATCAAGAAGAAACTCGTAAAGCACTTTGGCTCGAGGCTATTGTTCAAAACAAAGCTAGCCATAAGCCGGCCTTTATGCATCATAACTTAAGAGTACTAAAGGGCCTAGCTGAACTAGAAACTCAGATGAGACGTTCAGGTTTGGTGCCAGATGATACACAAGTTTTGGAGTGGTATCTTGAAAAAATAGCTGAACTACCTGAGGTTATTGAAATTACTGACTTCAAACGACTCAGTGCTTATATCAAGAAAAACAAACTCAACCTGCATTTTAGTTTTAGTAAAGAAGAGTGGATAGAAAGGCGCAGTGTGGAAGACAGCTGGTTTAATGAATTCACTCAAGACAGTCTTCCGCAAAATCAACTCTCCGAACTTTTCCCTAAAGAAGTCATCATCGGACAAAGTCGTCAAAAAGTGAAATATCAATTTGATCATCAACGAGAAGATGATGGGATTAGTATCGAGATAGACCGAGATGTATTATTACATAGTACTTGGAGTGAGATTACCAATTCAGTCCCAGGCTGGCTCCACCGTTTGATGGATTATATTATCGGTGAGTCGAGTAAAACTCAAAGAAACATTCTTGAGAAGTATCGCCCTAGCATCATTCTTGAATGGACCAAGAGAATGAAAGTGATGCAAACATCTGCTTTTTTGGTTTTAGCTTATGTACTTGAAGAACATGAAGGCTTAGCAAATGAAGCTAACTTTGACCCTTGCCTGTTTACTTTATCTAAGAAAAAACAAAACCATCTAAACTTGAATTTCATTATTCAACCTCACAAGCTTAAGATTAATTTGGAACCCTCAAGTGGTCCGTCAACTTGGTTTAGAAAAAAAGTCCAACTCATTGAAAAAACATCCACTGATGCCACCGCGCTCGTGACTGGACCAGCAGAATTAAGCTATGGGCTTATGCAGACAGGCAAAACATCCTATCAACAAAAGCTTTCCTTGATGGCTAGTTCAGATAAATTTTGGACGCACTTAGTCTATCAAACTCAAAACCAATGGAAACAAAGTCCTCATCAGAACTGGTCGCAGAATTTCATTGACCGTTGGAACTTCAAAGGTCGAGAGGCGGCTTGGTTATTACTAGGTGCATTAACTCTTGAAGGTAAAAGCAAAGCTCAAATTGATGAATGGGAAAATGAACACCGCACAGTTCAAAAGTCACAAACTGCTAAGCTCAAAAAGTCTCAATCTAAAGTTCGCTCACTCTCAGACCTTTCAAAGCTATCCGAATTGAGTGAAGAGTTCCCTAGTGAGGTTGAGGGCTTCCAAAATGAAATCAAACAATTAGGATGGGCGAAAGAACTTTGGGCTAAACGATATCATAAACCCCAAGAAGTCCAAACCGTAAATTGGAAAAACTCCAAAAAACTTTGGCGTAAAATTGCTAGAGAAAGACTCGCTGCATCCCCCCACCTTGCTCCTCTCAACGAATCAATGAGAAGCACCCTTGATCTTATTGAAGAAAGCTCCCAAGAAAAAGCGCCGCCATTTCTTTTAACACTTCTGTGTGAATTAGAAGAAGCTGAGCTTGCACTTTACTCAGGGAAAAGAGTTTCTAAAGATGAAGAACCCGAAATCGTGATTGAATCTGACGCACTACTTGCACTGAAAAATAAGTGGAAGCCTTAAATCTTATGACAAAGCTAAAATATATTCCACCATTAAACGCTGCTGGTATTATTCAAGCTTTTGACGCTTGCTTTGGAAATACTGAGAAAACCAAACTCATCGGAGGATTTGATGAGCCTTTTTATCAGGCCAAGACACCGAACCATACTCATGCCGAGATTCAATTTCGTTATGATTATCCAAGGTCTGCCTTACATGAAGTTTCGCATTGGTGTGTAGCCGGGGCAGAACGACGAAAGTTGGACGATTTCGGATATTGGTATAGACCAGAGGGTCGCAATTTAGAAGAGCAAAAAGAATTTTTTATTGTAGAGGTCAAGCCGCAAGCTTATGAGTGGTTATTTTGTGAGGCAGCAGGCATTGAGTTTGAAGTCAGCTTAGATAATTTAGACCTTGACTTTAGCTTATTAGTTGAAGAACAAAAAGAATTTATTGAATCTGTTGTAGCCTATAAAGAGTTCATTCTACAAGACCGCACACACACTCAAGTCATCAAGTTTTCAGAGGTACTCTCTGAATTTAGGAATCAATACTTAGATTTTTAAATTTGAGTTTAACTCCTGATGAATCGCTTGTCGCGAATCTTTGATTTTAATAACACAATCGGTATAGAGTTAAAATTATTTGTTCAACCTTTTTAATTAGCGGTAAATATATTGTTTCAACTTTTTGTAGATCGGACAACAAAATTCCACGAGCATCTTCACTTCTTATTTATTTCATTTTTTCGGAATACTTAATGTCTAATAATTCAAGTTCTTGGAGCAATATCTATTTAATTATTAGAAAAAAATCAAAATCAAAATGATGTAAAACATACACATAATTTTTGGTTCCAACTGGGGCAACTATTGATGATGCAGTAACCGACCTTAAGGCTGGTACATGACCTCCTTTAAATGCAGGCGAAGGGCAAATAACAACTAGACTATCACCTTCATTGACTTTAGTAATGGATAAAGTTTCTTTGTGATCAAGTTTTTTAATCTCCATCGCCCAATAGCAAAATTCTAATTAGCATCTATGTTCCATCTCATCAGTATGTCAATTTTCAAAAGTCAGTTTAACTAAAATGTTATTGCAATTCGATTTCTAGACAAAAATGAAAGTGTTAAACGATGAACAATCAAAATATTTCACATATAACTGTTTTTTCACTATGATTTTTTATTAGAGTTTATTTTAAAATTCTTTTTGGATACTTCAATCCCTTGGCAGATTGTAGAAACGCCCTAGGACAAACTCAAAAATAAAATGCTTTTAGATCAAATAGCCAAAACAAAGGTACTGGAGCCGATGGAGCTAACGGCAACAACGGATATGGAAATGACCCGGGTGTATGTGACAGGCCAAACATGCTCTACTTACTTGACTAACTTTATGAATTAATTATTCTCATCAGCTCCAAAGATGCAGCTCAATGATTTCTACTTTTTTTGTTTTTAGACTTAAGCGGCTCGGCTTTTTGTATCTTGATATGATGAAAATATCATACTTAGTTATCTGCCTCTTCATTCTTGTAAGCTCTCTATTGATATCATGCCAATCACAAGAGAGCAAGGCAAAATCACCTTACTTCGAAATCAAATATCGCTTTAAACAAAAAGATGTCGGACAAGGACGTTTTAGGGTTGCCCTCCCACAATCAATCCCTGGAACTCAAGAGATTCATGATGTTATTTTGGATCCCAAACCGAGTCAACTCGTCACCCAGGGTGATGAAAAGTATGGTGAGATTATTTTTGTTTTCCCCAAGGACTCAATTATTGAGTTGAATATCAAGCAGTATTTTAACAACCCAAGTAAATCCTCTCATTTAAATTCAATCCAACAAAGTCATGCTCTAAAAGCTGAGCGATATCTAGAATACCTCATTGGGAAAAGGTTCTTGGATTTTGATTGGGTAAAAGGTAATCTACAAATGTTAGGTTTTCCTCAGATTTAATTTTACAATATGCCTAGTCGGTCAAAAATTTAAACAAAAAAGTCGGAGAGTAAATAATGAAAGTCGGAGACAAAGTCACTCATCCCAAAAAGCCTGAATGGGGTATTGGAGAGGTCACTGCTTTACCAAATGGTAAAATTGAAGTTCATTTCGCCAATGAAGGTTTTAAAAGCTTTAGTATCAAGCATATTAACCTGACACTTGTCGGGGATTTAAATCAAGCAAGGCTCAGCCTAGCGCTTAAAAAGAAATTCCAACTTTTTCCTTCACCTTTCAAAGACCCTACAAAACTTTTTTCCGAAGAGTATTGGCACACTTATCCGCCAGCCTATAAACATATGTTTTCTGATGGTAGTTTGGTACAAGAGTGGATGGACCAATATCCGACGCTCTTTGATCAAAATGATGAAGAACTCGTCTTAGGACATCGCGGTCAAAAGTTGCACTTTTTCAGAGAGTGGCTCGGTGCTATATTGATTCATCAAAAATTTGGCCATAGCTGCCTTTGTGGTAATTATACTCACAACGCTCATCAATCCAAGCAAATGATTTTGGGTGCACTTTTCAAGGAAGCTGAAGTCGCCCAAATACGTAAAATCATTTTTGATGATGGGCGCCATGGTTTGCCACCACTTTTATTTTACACAGCAGACTTTAGCCATAAATACTTTGTCCATGTCCGAGATGCTTATAGCCCAGAATTCGATTATCATGAAAATAAGGCTCCTACACCACTCACGCCAGAACAAATCAAAAACTTCCGTTGGATCAAAGAAGAACTCAAATTAGAAGTTAAAGTCATCAACCTTCAAGTAGCAGCCAAAGTAACTCGCCTTTTAATCTAAGATGACGACTTCGCCCCTGCCGCCAACGTGTACTTTTAACTCCACGCCATAAGGGATGTGTTCTCTGATGCCACTCACATGTGTGATGATCCCTACAGTCTTACCTGTGGCCTTGAGCCCTTGAAGTGCCACAAGTACTTGTGCGAGTGTCTCTTGGTCCAGAGTACCAAAGCCTTCATCGATAAATAATGATTCTAACTGACAACCACCACTTGATAGTTCACTTAAACCTAGAGCAAGAGCAAGGCTCAGTTGGAAGGTCTCGCCTCCAGATAAGTTGACTAATTGTCTTACTTGATAATCTTGTTCCTGATCAATTACGATGAGTTTGAGACCAAATATTTCCTGGCTATCATCTACTTCTAGAGTATAACGGCTACTAAGCTGTCTAAGGAATTCATTAGCTTCTATAATAAGGCGACGTAAATTAAGGCTCTGAGCTATTTGGTTAAACTTGGCGCCATCGGCACCACCGATTAAGCTTTCTAATTTACCCCAACGATTTTTCTCTTTTTCTTTGGATTTAATTTTCTTTAGGAGCTCACCCATCTCATCTTGAAGTTCTTCATGTAGTTTTATTTTGGCCTGTAAATGCCAAAGTTTTTTGTTGAGTATTTCAATTTGTTTATTAAACTTTTCACAGAAAATCTGAGCTGTATTCTCGAAAACTTCAAATTCCTCTTCTTTAAATCGACCCCATGCTTGCTTGATTTCGACAAGACACTTATGAGTCCTGTGTTGGATACTTTTTTGAGATTCAGAAAGCCGTATTTCCTCTTCTCGCATTTTCTGTTCTTGAGAAGTCAGTGACTCATGGTCGGCACTTGCTAGAAGTAATGTTCTAAATATCTCAATTGATTTAATCTCAAGACCATTTAATCTTTGCTTAAACTGAATGTCTTTGGATATAAATTGTTTATTTAAATTTTCAAATTCTAAAGATTTTAGTTCAATAGTTTGAGCTAAAGCTGCTTTTGATTTTTGGAGTTCATTGTGACTCACTTCAAGGTGTGACTTGGTTTTAGTCAGTATTTCTTCTTTAACTTTTAGCTTTTGAGCCTCTTCATCAACGACTCTTCCGTTTAACAATTGAGTTAAACCAACAACTGCTTGCTCAAGTTCGGTATTGAGTTTATCAAATTTAGATTGAGCTTGAAGTAGTCTCGTTTCTATCTGGCCACCAGCTGCTTTAATTTGTCTTTGTTCAACTTGCTTACCATGGTGTAATTTCTGTTGTTCTAGTTTAATCCGGTTTTTATCTTCAAAATCTTTAAGCCAAAGCTCAGCCTCTGATTGAAAAACTTCACGATCCTTGTATGTCTTAAGTTCACGAAGACCTTTCCACCCTTGAAAAGACGGAGACAAAAGACGACTTGACCATTTCTTATTTTGAGTTACTAACCATTTTTGATCAAACTCTAATTTACTTTTTTGTTCATCTAAAGTCCATTCTAATTTATCTATACGTTTCTGACTTTCTAGAATAGCAATTTCACTGTCTTCACTTTCAATTTCAAACCTGATATTTTCAGCCTTCATCCTACGAAGCTCTACAGCCTTATTTTCTTGCTCTTTTAAATCTTTTAAATACTCTTGATAGGAGACTTCATGGATTTTAAACTCTTCTTGCTTGACTGCTAACCTATGAGCCCACCTTAAAGGTCCGCCTTCAAATTCAAGTTTGTTCTTTAAAAATTCTACTCGTTCATCTGTTGATTTATGGTCAAAACTAGTTTTATTTTGAGAATCTAAAAGAAGCTTTGCTTCTGTTTCAATTTCTAAAAGGGCGTTTTCGGCTTGGGTCAAATCTAATTCAAATTCAATAAGATCTTGAGGGACATTACCATGCTTTCCATCATGATCCAAACCACCACAAAGAGGGCATGGTTCATCCTTTTCTAGCAAATGCTTGAAGGCAAGTAATTTGAGAATCTCTTTTTTGGTTTTCACCAAATCAAACCTAGAATTACGCAAATTATTCGCTGCAATTTTCTTAGTATCAAGAGACTTTTGTTTTTGATCTAGGCTAGAAAGTTGATCCCGGTAATTTTTCAGATTTTCAAGGAGAAGATTCATCTCCATCTCAAGCTCTGAATATTCAGTTGCCTCTACTAATTCTTGCTGTAGATTGTGCTGATTAGACTCCATTTCAGATTTTTTATTTTCTGAACGAGACTTGTTTTCCTGAATCAAATCTTCGAGAGTTTCAATCTTAGTTTTTTGTAGGTCAATTTTTTTGCGAACAGGTTCAATATCTCTAAGCTGATCATTTGATTTTGAGTGCGCCTCAGATAGAGACACCCTGAGGTCTTTGAGTTTTTGTTCCTCATTTGAAATATCTTTACAACGATTGAGCTCCTGGGCTATTTCACCTATCCAGGGACCTAATTGTGACTTCAAACTTAAACCATTGGGATAGAGTGCAATCCAACGGCCAATATCTGACATTTGACTTTCAATGGTCTCAATTTCTAGTTTGAGGTCATCGCCATTAGTTTTCCATTTTTTTTGTTCAATCAAGCTTTGGTCTAAACTCTCTTGTGCCTCACTATTTTGAGATTTCAGGTGTTCAATCTTTTGAGTTGGAGCTCGGACCTTTTCACTCCACTCGCGAAACTCTAGGGTTGTCTGTTTTAGTAGTGCTTCTTCAGCTTGAAATAGATTCAATTGATTCTCAACGTCTTCAACTTTGTGAAGTAAGACTTCCTGATCTTCTTGTGCAGATTTTAAAACAGCGCCAGCTTGGACTAATCTTTCTGAAATTGAATTTAAGTCTTGATCGAGTGGAACTAGTTTTTCTACACGCCGATGTTGAATTAATTTTTCTTGCTCAGTTTTAAATTCATCTAGCTCAATCTTAAATTTATTTGACAATTCATCAAAGGATTTTTGTTCTATCAAAAGTTCGGCCCAGGTTTTTTCCTCTTCCAACCAAAGTCTTGATCTTTCTAATTTATCTTTGACTTGACTTTGATTCTCATATATATTTTCAATTTCTTTTTTGGTATCGATGAGTTCATCAGCCGTATAGAGGTCGTCGTTTTGGATGTCAGCATCGGCAGTAAGCACTTTAAGCTCAGTGGCAAGGTCCTTATGGACTTGAAAACACATACGGCCAAGCTCTGAAAACTCATCAGTATGTGTGAGCGTTTTAAGAATTTCAGCTTTTTCAACATCACTACCTTGAATGAAATCTGCAAACTGACCTTGAGCCAGCAGAATAGAGTACTTGAAATTTTTAAAACTCAGCCCTGTACGGGTTTCGTTTTCTTTGCGCCAGGGTTCAAGCCCACTTTGAAGTACAACCCAGTCTTCACCCTGAAGATGTTGAAGGATTACTTCAGTCCTGATGTTGCCGGTCAGCTTTTTGTTCGCACGATGGGCGGACCATCGAGATAAATAACGTTCGCCATCGACCATGTACTCAATCTCAGCAAAACCTTCAACGCTTTTTCGATTGAGTATTTCACTGACATTACTCGGAGCAACTTTGCCGAGTCTTGGGGTGTAACCATAAATAGCCAGCGAGATTGCATCTAAAAGAGTTGATTTGCCTGAGCCTGTTGGACCAGTAATAGCAAAAAGTCCTTGGCTTGCGATTTTTGTGTTTTCAAAATCTATTGAGGCAGCTGATTTACCCACGATAGAATTAATCCCATTAAGTTTGAGGCTGAGTATTTTCATTTTTCCTCCAAGTTCTTTTGTAGGAGTTCATGAAATACTTTGAGAAGCTCCTCTTGATCAGGTCTTTCTTCAAGTACCACCTTCATCACTTCAATAGGTGATAATTCCTCAAGTCTTTGATGTGCTCGAAACTGAGTTTGAGCAAGTGCCTTTTGCATCTGTACACCAAATACTTTTAGACCGAGTTCACTTGCTAGCTGTCTGAAATCGGCTGCTAAAACCGCATCAGGGGCTTCATCGGGTAAGATTATCTCAATCCATGACTCCAGCTTGTCCTGGCTCGCATCTTCTGCCTGAATTTCTTTGAGCTTAGTGGTGACATCTGCACGACTGCCTATGACTCTGATCATTCTTCTAAAAAGCGGAATCTCTACTTCACTAATTTGAGGCTTAGAGTCAACAGAATCCCATTCTACCACACACATGGATTTGATGTCTTCATATTCACTAAAGCTCAGCGCTATCGGCGATCCACTATATCGAATATGGTCTTGACCAGCTACTCTTTGAGGGCGGTGCAAATGACCTAATGCGACATAATCAAAACCATCACCAAAGCTCTCCACTTTGACCACACCTTGATTTCCAATTTGAATATCTCTGACTGAGTCAGAATTGTTTTCTGAACCCGCAGCATAGAGATGACCAGTTGCCAAAGCAAGACCATTAAAATTGTTTTTACGAAGAGCCTTGAGTCCCTGAGTATATGCTGTCTTTGTAGATCTTTTGATAGCCGAGTCAATGCTTTCATCGCCTTCAACACTGAGCAGATCACTGGCTCGAAGAAAGGGAGCACAGAAGATTCTGGTAGGAATATTTTTGGCATTAGGCAAGTCTACTACTGCCTTGTCATAATCACCATAGAGGCCGCCGACCACGTGAATATCAATAGCAGCTAAAACTTCGCTAGGTGCTTCGAGAGTGGAGGCATAATCGTGATTGCCCGCCACAACAATTATTTTCTTGAGACTCGTTTGCGACGCTTTTATCAAGAAATTAAAATATTGCTTCTTGGCTGAATTGGAAGGATTACCAACATCAAAGATGTCGCCTGCAATGAGCAAAACATCAACTTGCATGCCATCATCAGTTTGAAGATAAGAGATAAGCCAATCCAAGAATAATTGATGCTCATGTTCTCTGTTTTGATTTTTGTAAATCTGGCCGAGATGCCAATCGGAGGTATGTAATATTTTCATGTATTAATTATAGTTTTTTACACGAAGACCCATACAATATATCCGCCCACCTAGGCTTCAAAATAAAAGGATTTGGATTTCCTTGCCATTCTTGGATCACGCTATGCCGGTAATTCTCTAATTCATCAGGTGGATCCTCGTTGTGCCAGTTGAGTAAAGTACAAAGTCCACCCCAGTATCTTGCTTTACTTACTCTATCAGGATAGTCCACTAAAATTTGTAAATCGGGAGTTTTATCCTTGGGATGGCCATCATATCTCAGATCCATATAAAGCAGGGCTCGAGCAATATCCCCTTTACGCCAAGCCGGTGGCTCGAAATAAGTCTTATCTCTAAAGCACCCTTGAGGGCATTCTTGGTTTCTCTTGAGCATCAACTCTTCACTCTCACTAAATTCTGCAAAATATCTATTACTTCTCCAAGTATTCAGGCTCCGATCAGAAGCTCTAATGTGGTGTAAGTCTCTATAGGCAAGTGACTTTTTCTTAGGAAAACCTCTTGATTTGGCCCAGATATGCTCTCTGTTCCATGCATTAGGGTCGTTTTGCCCACAATCGCGACTTTTAATCTTAATTGATGTTGATTTATACCAAAGTGTCAAAGAGAGTGAGTCCAAGGTTTCTTGATCAGTGTCAGCAATAGCCATCCATAGGCATGTGTATGTATGAGTTTTTTGATGGGTGCGCAAGAGCTCAGATAGCTTGTCGTGAGCACCCTTTTGGTAAATATCAAAATCATTAATATCTAGCTTGGGCCCTTGATATATTTTACAGCGTTTAAATTTGGGACTAGAGAATAGAGCACAAGTTTTTGCTGATACACTGATGCAAAGAAGTAAAATAAATAAAATCATCATGCCTCTTAGACGGTTAAAGAAGGTTAAAGCTTTTTTTTGAAGACAATAAACTATAATAAGGTGATATTTTTTTCTCAACTAACTTCACGCATTGAATCTAAAAAAATGATTTAATAAAAGACTTTAAGCTAATTTAATAAAAGATGATATTTCACTCTCAATTTACATTGAGAAATCATAATAGGTTTTCATGTTAGATAGAATTTCAAAAATGGGGATTAGCCCAAACACACCTCAAGAGCTTTTTAGTCAAATTAGTTTTTCTAATCTCTGTTCTTTCTATTTAGCTATTGCTTGTGCAGCCATTAGTCCTTTTTATTTTTGGTTCGGTTTTGAAGAAATGGGACTTTTTCTTCTACCTGTTAGCTTAGCTTACGCAATTGTCATTTTTCTCAATGCTAGCGGATTACATGGACTTGCTCGCGGACTTTTACTATTTACCTTTATTCTAGGAACTTTTTATTATGCCTCTAGACTAGGGCCTGAATTTGCTATTCAATACCTTCTTATCGTGGGTGTTGTTGGCATCCAAATGCTGTTTAATTCACAAGAAGCTCTGTGGAGGAATTCTCTCTCAGTAGGTACTGCTTTTTTGTGGCTATTTTATGAAAGTAAGATCAACCCTATTCCACTTATTAATACAGATCTACCTCCTCGCATTATGTTATCAATAATTATGATTAGCGTGTGCATTTCTATATTTGGCTCAATCGCGCTAGCTTTCCATTTTCTACGAAAAGAACAGGAAAGCCTTAAAGAAGCCCTATTTATTGCAGAACATGATGATCTCACCTACTTTGGAACTCAGTTTTTTCTTAAAAATCAAAACAAAATACGACGTCAAGATATCGATTATATCATAGTTGTGATTGAGGTCCATGGCCTTAAATTCATCAATGAAAAGCATGGTTGGGATTTTAGTAACGAAGTGTTAAAGGCATTTGCAAACGCCATGCGCATCTCCTTCCCACATAACTGCGAACTCCTTCGACTTAATGGGTCACAGTTTGGAGTTTGGGCGCCCACAGAAATTCTTGAAGGCGGTATAGAAGCTTCTTTAATGTTCCTGGCGCACGAATTGCAAAATAACAGTTTCCCTGCGCTTGCGTTTTCCTATGGATCAGCTAAAACTTCCGAGGAAGCTGATACTACAGAATTACTCAATATTGCTCAATCCCGCATAGAAATCTATGGACCTTCGACAGAATTGCCAGACAAGAATATTTTCATATAAATCAAAGTATAACTTGACTTATTTTACATGTAAACTACTTTTGTATTATGGCTAAAATAGACGATGAAGTTCAAACACAGTTCCCTGATGAGTTCACAAAGCTCTGGGTTAATCTTATGTTTACTTCAAGCTGGGTTTCGGCTAAACAAGTAGAGATGTTTCAGCCTTTTAATATATCACCGCAACAGTACAATATCTTGCGTATACTTAGGGGCAATGGTTCATGGATGAAAGTTCATGATATCAAAAGTCGCATGCTCGACAAATCGCCTAATATGACTCGACTCGTTGACAAGCTTATTGACAAAGGTTGGGTAGAGCGCAAAAGATGTGATCAAGATCGTCGTGTTATCTATATTCAAAATACTGAAAATGGTCTAAAGTTTATTGACAAAATTAGTTGTACCATTAATTTTGATGAAGCACATCCTATTTATTCCAATTTTACAAAAGCCGAAGCCACTCAAATGAATGAGCTTTTGGATCGTTTTCGAGAGATGCAAATCCCACCACCTCAGACTAAATAACAGGCTCAATCAACCAAATAAATTTAGCTGTGAACCCTTAGATTGACTTATTAATTCATCAACTTGATTCCAAAAATAACAGTCACAAACCCACGTACATTGTCCTCTTTGCCATCACCAAAGGCGAAATCAGAATTTGAACGTAAATAGTATTCACTTCCTTTAGTCACTTCCACTAAACTCAAATCCCAGGCTTTGATAACTCGACCCACTCCGACTTTAAACCGATAGGCTCGGCCCTTCTTAATAGAAGAATCTATCATATGACCATCCTCATACCAAGCCGTATAGTGCACTTGAACCTTATCGCTTTTCTTAACTTTGACACCAATTCCTTGATGTACTATGGCGATTTCGAGCCCTGGTTGTAATTCTTGCCAGGCGATTTCGCTTGGTGGAAATTGATGAATCCCCACACCTAGTTTTTGTTCTGGTTCACAACCAAGAATGACCCACCCAAAGATGAGAAAACCAAACACAAATCTTTTGATAGCCCACATAAACACCACGCTTTTAAAATAATTGAGACAATTAAAAGTCTCTCGCCCCAAGACAAAGTATATTTCTACACATGTTTGAGGAAAAAAAAATTCACCGGAAATGGTTTTGGCGGGCATCACCCCTCATACCTTGTTTACATATGCTTTTGCATGGTATAGCATCGAATCAAGGTGGAGCTATTGCCTTTGGTCAAAAGCATGGTTTTTCTATAGCATTCCCGATTTGGGGCATTTGGGTTTTGTTTCCCATTACAAGTGTCTTGTTATGGCTTTTTTATAAAAGTGTCGCATCACAAACAGTCGCTGAAAGACTTAGGCGTGTCACTCATATTGACGCCAGCCTCACCGCCTTGGCGAAGCAACAATCATGGACTAAGATTGAAGCGCGTATTGATGTGCTTTCTAGAGAACTCCGACCTTATGATATTAAGCTCATCTATGCATGGCTTGAATATCAAAAATCATATTATATTACCCAAAGAATTTTGAAATAGAGTACCTATGTTTATTTTAATTGACCCCAACAATGTTTCAAAACCTCTAGATCTTTCTGGTGTGATGAAATCATTTCGACCCGTAAAAGAAGCACAAGAATCAGAAGCATTTCACAAGCATCTAGAAGAAGCACAAGACCACGATCAAGTCTTTCATTCTGCTTTAAATTCTTATCGTCAAGCAAGTGTCAAAAAAGTTAAAAAAATATTCTATGCTGAAGATATTATGTCCAAAGATGTTACCACCATTTCAAGTGAAGACACCTTACAAGATGCTTTGAGTCTTTTTGAAGATAAACGATATCGCCATGTTCCCATCATCAAGGATGGCCGAGTGATCAATCTTATTTCTGATCGTGATATTTTAAAAATTCAAATTAAGCGAAGTCAATCACCAGACTCTGCTATTGATCATTCCATTTTGGAGTATGTCCCTCCCAAAGATTTGCTATGTGCTCGTGAGAAAACAGCTATTCGCAAAATTTCGCTTTTGATGCTCCAAAAAAACATTGGTTGTGTTCCTATTTTAAATAAAGAAGAACAACTCATTGGCATGGTAACGCGTTCTGACATTTTAAGAGCCATTGTGCAATTTGGTCCTATTGACCTTTGGGTGTGATTTGACCACCCAATCTACTCCTATTGACCCAAGTGCTCAACCTGACTCCACCCAAAAAAATTCACATATTTGGTCAGTCTACTTAATCAAGACAAAGCTGAACACATTGTATTGCGGCATCAGCACCGATGTCGAGCGACGGTTTTTAGAACATCTAGACGGAGCTCCCAAAGGTGCCAAAGCCCTCAGAGGTAAAAGTCCTTTAGAAATGGTCTTTCATCAAAGTATTGGAAACAAATCTCAGGCGTCTAAAATAGAGATTCGTATCAAAAAGCTGTCTCGTAAAGACAAAGATTTAATTGTCTCAAAACATCTACTATTGGATGACCTTTTTTATGATATTTTAAACCCACCTGACAACGATATCAATCATGATTCTGATGATGAAATATTGGAGACCCTATGATACTGCTTATTGCCGAAAAACCGTCTGTCGCACGCGAGCATTATCAAAAGTTACTCGAGCGCCAAGAGGGCGAAAAATTCTCTAATCAAGATGGGTATATTCGAGGTCAAAATTACTGTATCACATGGGCGGTGGGTCATCTAGTAACACTCGCTCCTTTTGATCAATATGAAGGCTATCAAGGCTCTTGGGCCCTAAAGTCTCTACCCTTAATACCAGACCAATTTCGACTTCAAATTATTGATCGAACTCAAAAACAATTTCACATTGTACAAAATCTTTTAGGTCAAGCAGACACTATCATCAATGGTGCCGATGCGGGGCGTGAGGGTAATTTAATATTTGACCTTCTATTAGATATCAATCCCACTCTCAAAGAAAAAAAAGTCAAAAGACTCTGGGTCAATTCATTTGTAGAAAAAGACCTTGACGTGGCCTGGGGCAAACTCGAGGAGAATAGTCATCGTAAAAACTTATCCTATGCCGCAAGACTAAGGCAAAGAGCTGATTGGCTTGTGGGTCTCAATGCGACCCGGGCTTATACCTTGACAGCAGGACATGGTAAGCTTCTCTCTGTAGGACGAGTTCAAACTCCTACACTTAATCTTGTTGTTGAGCGTGACTCGGATGTGGAAAACTTTCAAGAGCTCTTCTATTATGGACTTGAAGCGGTCTGGTCTGAATATCAATTTTCATGGATTGCAGAAAATAAAGTTTCTTGGGTGGAAGAAAAGGCAATTGCTACTAGACTCCAATCAAAGGTAAACAATAAAAAAGCTGAATTGATCGAGTGGAAAAAATCAGTTAAGAAAAGTTTCCCCTCAAAGCCCTTTGACCTCACTGATCTTCAGAAAGATGCCAATAAAAAATTAAAAATGAAAGCGGCCCGAACACTCGAAGTCGCACAGGTATTATATGAAAAAAAGCTCATCACTTATCCTCGGACAGATTCGGCATACTTACCTGATACCATGAAAATGGAATCCTATCAACTTGCCTCCAAATGTTGTAGTGAACGCGAGCGGAAATTGATGAGACCTTCAACCCAGAACTTTGTTTTCGTGAATTCAAAGAAAGTCACAGATCACTTTGCTATCATCCCCACAGGCTCAAACATGCCTAGTTTGGGGGCCGAAGAGATGGCACTTTATCGATTAATACGCAATCGTTTTGTACTTGCTTGGCTAGAGCCTCATGTTTGGAATGAAGCCAGTGCTACCCTAGAAGTTGAAGAGACACAGTTTCGCACTAAGTTTAAAGTCGAGATTCAAAAGGGATATAAATCTTTATTTGGTGACAAAAAAGAGTCAGGTCAAGATGCTGACTCTATAGCTAAAACGAAGTCCAAAAAATCTGATGACTATGATGATGAAAAAGATGAGAAGGACACTTGGGTCACTGAACTACCTCAATGGACAGAAGGCGACAAAGCACCACTTTCAGATGTCAAAATTACTGAGAAGAAAAAGTCTAAGCCTAAGTATTATACTGAGGGAACTTTGCTGACTGCCATGAAAGCAGCTGGCCGTTCACTTGAAGATGAAGAGCTCGCCGAAGCCATGAAAGATAGAGGCCTCGGAACTCCAGCCACACAAGCCGGTATCATTGAAACTTTAAAAAGCCGTGAATTTATCATGGAAGATAAAGGCCACATCATGTCCACCATGAAAGGTCGCGCTCTGATTGACTCAGTTCAAGTGAATTTGAAATCCGCCATCCTCACGGGTGAATGGGAATACAAACTCAAAGAAGTCGAACGTGGTAGATTAGACCCAGCGAAATTCTATCAAGAGACAGTGTCCTTTGTTCAAGATATTTTTAGCAATCTTAAGAGTGACCACAGTGTAGATTTTGAACGTGAAGATTTTGACTTTGATGCCAAAGGATTCAAGTGCCTCAAATGTGAGTCTCAACTGAATCGCCTAAACTGGGGCCTCAAATGCTCTGACGAAAGCTGTGAGTTTAAGATGGGATTTGCAGTCGCAGGTCGTTCTTTGAGTATTGAAGAGACTCAGCAACTTTTGGGCGGCGCCAAATTATCAAAGCTGACTGGATTCAAATCCAAACGTGGTTTTGACTTTGTCGCGGACTTAGCTTTTGATGAAAACAAAGAACTCAAGCTTATCTTTGAAGAAGACCCGAGTCGAAGTTTTAAAGAAACCAAACACAAGTGTCCGGCTTGTAAAAGCACGACTTCGGAAAACGCCAAGCTGATTCGTTGTGATCAAGATAGATGTCCTTTTACATTATGGAAGACGGTGGCTTCACATCCACTCAGCAACAAAGAAATCTCGCTTCTCATGAAGAAGAAACCGACTGAGATGATTGAAGATTTTAAGAGTAAAAAGGGAAGTCACTTTAGTGCTATGCTTAAGTTTAATTCACAGTTTAAAGTGGAGTTTGAGTTTGATAATTCTAGGAGTAATTCGCGTGGGAACCAGAGTAATGAAGGGGCCAAAAGTTCAGCCGGTCAGGCTCAAAGTTTAAATAGTCGCAACTCAACTCATTTAGGTCATATAACCTGTCCTACTTGTGCAGATCGAGTTATAGAAACATCAAATTCATTTGAATGTGCACGACCACAATGTGGTTGGAAAACGCCCAAAACTATCGCAAGCCGCTCAATGAGTATATCTGAGATTCAAAGCATCCTCAAAAATAAAACAAGCCCGCTTCTATCGGGATTCAAAGGGAAAAATAGTGACGGATTTGATGCTAAATTAATCCTTAATCCTACTCATCAGATAAAGTTTGACCTTGAAAGTATTGTGAAGAAATAGATTTTAAATCCTCAACTAAATTTTAACGAACCCTTACCCCAAACGACGCGTCAAATACTTATCAATTGCATTAGCAAAATCCTGACGATCCTTCTTGCTATAAGCTGAAGGCCCACCTGTATTTAGACCATTGTTTCTTAGCTCTTCCATCAGGTTTCTCGTCCCGAGTTTACTTCCGATGTTTTCTTTATCCATCACCACTCCACGGGGATCCAAAACATCACCATCCTTTTTGATCGCACGATCAGCTAATGGGATATCTGAGGTAATGACCAAATCACCGGCTTCCATTAATTCAACAATCATGTTATCGGCTTCATCAGGGCCATCATTAGCAAGGATAAATTCAACCAGAGGGTCTTTGGGGAGTCTCATAAATTGATTGGCGATAAATACCAATGTCACACTCAGTCTTTCACTGACTTTAAAAAGCGTTTCTTTTGCTAGTACGGGGCAAGCATCTGCATCTACATATATTTTCATAAGCAAAAACTAGTTTTATCTAGAAGGGAAATGGCGAACTCACTGAATAATCTATCAATAAGGTCTCAATAAACTCAACCTCCTTGAATTGAACCACGAGATAAACCCATAGAACCCTCTAATTAGTAGTGGGCTTTTAACTACCTTTGTGCGCATATTGAGAAGCTGAGTTTTCGGCTCTAAAGGCAAGTTGCCAAGGAAAATAAATGTTAAAATATTTAACTGACCCTAAGGGATCGATTAAAAACGATATTCTTTCAGGTATCACGGTCTCCTTCGTGCTCGTGCCCGAAGCTGTGGCTTTTGCCTTTGTCGCAGGTGTTGACCCATTAGTGGGTCTTTACGCAGCCTTTATCATTGGTCTTTTTACCTCTCTTTTAGGTGGACGCCCCGGGATGATTTCTGGTGCAACTGGCGCACTTGCTGTTGTTATGGTGGACTTAGTTTCAGACCATGGTGTAGAGTACTTATTTGCAACTGTCGTTTTAATGGGAATTATTCAGGTATTGTGTGGAGTGACCAAGTTGGGTAAATTCATCCGACTCATCCCGGCGCCTGTGATGTTTGGCTTTGTGAATGGCCTGGCTATTGTCATCGGACTCGCTCAGTTATCTGCCTTTAAAAACATATTAGATGATGGCTCCAGAGTATGGATGCAAGGTTCTGAACTTGCTGTTATGGTGGGCCTGGTTATTTTAACTATGCTTATCATGCATTATCTACCTAAAATCACTAAGGCAGTTCCTTCTGCTTTGATCGCCATTATCGTTGTGACACTTATCTCGGTCTTTGTAGTGGATACTAATACTGTCGGTGATATTGCCTCAGTAGCTGGTGGATTCCCTTCTTTTCACATACCACAAATACCTTTTGGTCTTGATGCAATGATGATCATCTTGCCGACTGCTATTATACTTGCCGCTATTGGACTGATTGAATCACTGCTCACATTATCACTCATTGATGAGATGACTGGGACTCGTGGTCGTGGTAATAGAGAATGTGTGGGTCAAGGTGTAGCCAATATCGTCACTGGATTCTTTGGTGGTATGGGTGGTTGTGCCACTATCGGTCAATCCATTATTAATGTCAACTCTGGTGGACGTGGACGACTTTCAGGCCTCACAGGAGCACTCGGACTATTACTTTTCATCGTAGTAGCCTCTGATCTAATTGAAATGGTGCCAATGGCAGCATTAACTGGTGTGATGTTCATGGTGGTTGTGGGTACTTTTGAATGGTCTTCATTCCGTGTCATGAAGCGCATCCCTAAATCAGATTCTCTTGTCATTGTTACTGTATCTACTGTGACTGTATTTACAGACCTCGCTGTTGCTGTAGGTGTGGGTATTATCATCTCCGCTTTAGTATTTGCATGGAAATCCGCTTCTAAGATGACTTTGAAATCAAGCACTGGCAAAAATGGTGAAAAGGTTTTAACCATTGATGGACACCTTTTCTTTGCATCAACTACTCAGTTTAAAGAACTTTTTGACCCGACCAAAGACCCTGATGATGTTTATTTAGACTTCCAACGCACTAGGGTTCATGACCACTCAGGTCTAGATGCCATTCACGCAGTTTCAGAAAAATATAAAGCTTTAGGCAAGCGACTGCATCTTTTACATCTCTCTGAAGATTGTGAAATCCTTCTAAAAAAAGCAGGTGACTTGGTTGAAGTCAATGTTGTCGAGGATCCAAAGTATCATGTTCCATTGGACGAATTCGAATCATAAGCTTGGGAGTCTGTGCATTTTATCTCAGTATGACCACAAGTCATCGGGATAGATAAGCCACTGACACGAAAGTAATTTAAACTCAGCTCTCTTAGTTCTAAGATTACCACAGCCTTTGTAATACCCTCACTTCAATTGAGATCCAAATGAATACCATCAAAACATCTATACGCCTTGCAGTATTAAGCTTTCTAGCTCTTGTAATTACATTCTTAGGTGCTTGTTCATCGGCACCGCCGTCACCGAGCCTCAACGCTCAAGGTAGCTTAACAAACAATAAGCTCATTGCTTGTCCAAGCTCTCCTAATTGCGTTCAAAGTGAAGACAAAAATGATGCTGAACATTATTTTTCGGCCATCAAATTTCCAACATCCATGGAATTCTCCGCTCTTAAAAAGAATATCACCGAAGTGATTAAAAAAATGGATGGAAAACTCGTCGAAAATACTCAAGTTCAAAACTCATCTTATATCTCTGCCACCTTTACTTCTATGATTTTTCGATTTGTAGATGACTTTGAGTTACGAATTGATTTAGAAAAGGGATTGATACATCTAAGATCTGCCTCAAGGACAGGGCATTCTGATATGGGCGTCAATATGAATCGCGCGAGTGAGTTCCAAGAGCTACTCAGTAAAAAAAATAAACGTTAAGAATAAGACCTGATAAAGCCCGGTCTTCGCAAAAAAGGACCGTTCTACCCGATAAATCAAGAACATAGTTTACATGTAAACAATTTAATCTATATTGTTTACATGTAATATATTAACAAGGATAATTTATGCGGCATGAAATCTACTCAGCAGCCGACCGAGGTCAAGCCAATCATGGTTGGCTAAAAGCTAGACACACCTTTTCATTTGCCGGATACAATAATCCGAAGCGAGTTCATTTTGGAGCACTTAGAGTTCTTAATGACGATGTCATCGATGCAGGTCAGGGCTTCCCTACGCATCCTCATGAAAATATGGAAATCGTTACCATCCCCCTTGAGGGGCAGATAGCTCATAAAGACTCCATGGGAAATGGCGAAACCCTCAGCGTTGGTGAGGTTCAAGTGATGTCAGCTGGCACCGGAATTAGGCATTCTGAGTACAACCCCAATGACAACAAAAAAACCGCCCTCTTTCAAATTTGGGTTTTCACCAAAAAAAAGAATCGTAAACCAGACTATGGACAAAGAGCCTTTAGCTCCAAAGATCGTCAAAATAGATGGCAAGCTCTCGTCTCACCTTCAGGGTCTAATTCCCGAGACAAAAAGCAAGGCGCACTCTTAATCCATCAAGATGCCTGGTTTAAACGTGCAGATTTTAATGCAGATATTGATTTCACATACAAATTAGAGAATCCAAAATCTGGAGTCTTTCTTATGGTCATTGATGGGAGTATTGAAATTAAAGGTCAGACTCTTCACAAACGCGATGCTATCGGCCTAACTCAATTTGCCGACCTCCCCGAGTTTAGCGCTAAGTCTTTAAAAAAAACAGAATTACTTCTCATTGAAGTACCCATGTCTTAAAAAAATTACTCTCATTTTAACCAACAAAAAGGAATACAACATGTCACAAGTTATCAAAGATCTCAATTGGAGATATGCCACGAAAAAATTTGACGCAGACAAAAAAGTAAGCGACGAAGATTTCACTACTTTACTTGAAGGACTCAAGCTGACAGCTACTTCATACGGACTGCAGCTGATGAAGTTTGTACAAGTTGAAGATAAGCAAATTCGCTTAAAACTTCAAGCTGCTGCATGGGGCCAAGGCCAAGTAGTAGACGCCTCTCACCTACTCGTTTTTACAGCGCAAACTGATGTTACAGTTGATGACATTGACTCATACCTTAAAAATATCTCAGAAACTCGAGGCGCCCCATTAGAAGCACTATCAGGATATGGTGACTTTATGAAAAAGGCCGTAGTTCAATCAATGCCACAAGAAACCAAGCAAGCATGGATGGCTAAACAAACATATATTGCACTGGGTAACCTTCTCAACCTAGCAGCAAATATGAAAATTGATGTGACTCCAATTGAAGGGTTTGAACCAGCTCAATTTGATGAAATTCTTGGGCTTAAGTCTCAAGGCCTAGCTTCAACCGTTGTTGCAGCGATCGGGTACAGAAGTCAAGATGATGCTACAGCTGGTGCTCTAAAGGTTCGCAAAACTTTAGAAGAACTTGTTATTAAGATTTAAATAACTCATTTAATTTCTGTAATCCGCCATCTCATCCTACAGAGTAAGTTGGTAGATCTCATTGACTTTTATTTAGCCTGTCTTTCCAAAATTCCTAAATCTTCGGAGTACTTATGTCAGCCTTATTGGCGTCGCTCCTACTTTATGTAGGGCTCATTCTCTCTCTAAGCACAGTCATAGTTGGCTTTTATTCCGAGGTATCTTTCAAGAATTTAAAAAATTGATCTAAAACCAATAGTTAATCTTGGTGTAGTTTTACCTTTTTCTCTTGAACACTGTTGCCCGGTTTGGTGGTGAACTCGCCCAGGAATCAAAAGAAAACGGGCAAAGCAAAGTTTCTTTTGATTTGTAAAATAGCTTATAATAAATCACTGGCCAAATCAGCTAGTTCAGACCTCTCGCCTCGTTCAAGATTCACATGAGCATAAAGCTTTTGACCTTTCATGCGCCCTATCATGCTGCTGAGTCCATTTGTGTGGCTATCTAGATATGGATGGTCAATTTGATTAATGTCGCCTGTAAATATAATCTTTGTACCTTCACCGGCTCGTGTGATAATGGTCTTGACTTCATGTGGAGATAAATTCTGTGCTTCATCAATTATAAAGAAAATATTATTTAAGCTTCGTCCACGAATATAGGCTAAGGGCGCGATTTTTAACTTTTCATTTTCAATCATTTTATTGATTTTGATATAACTCTCACTCGTATTTTCAAATTGATTTTGAATCACAGAAAGGTTATCGAAGAGAGGTTGCATATAGGGGTCGAGTTTTGAATTAATATCACCAGGTAAGAATCCAATATCTTTATTGGATAATGCAACAACGGGTCTGGCAATAAATATTTGCCTATAATATTTGCGCTGTTCAAGTGCTGAAGCTAAGGCAAGTAGCGTCTTACCTGTGCCGGCTTTACCAGAGATAGTGACCAATTGAATATCAGGATTGAGCAACGCTTCAAGTGCAAAATTTTGCTCCGAATTTTTTGGTTTTATACCATATGCTGCATTTTTGTCCACTTTATAAATTGCTTGATTCCTATAAACGCCGAGCGCCGAGCTAGCATTCCCTTTGATCACCATGTATTCATTTTCAGTAGGAGCAATAGCTAAGTCATGCGTAATGGTAAGCTTTCCATTTTCTTGATAGAGCTGAGAAATTTCTTCATCATTAAATGACTCTTCAGTGTGCATACCTTGATAGATCGAATGAATATCAGCAATTTGATCTGTTAAATAGTCTTGTGAAAGCAAACCAATAGCTTTGGCTTTCATCCTCAAATTCACATCTTTTGTGATGAGAAAGATTTGGCGATCAGTATGGTTTTTCATTAAAGAATAAGCCGTATTAAGAATCTGATGATCCGGCTTGGATGGATCAAATAATCCCATGAGATCATGATGAAAAGTCGGAGTGAGATCCACTTTAAGATACCCGAGTTCTGGGCCTAATTTAACACCTCTATCAAAGAGCTTATCTCCAGATAAAGTATCAAGCTCACGCACAAATTGACGCGCTTGAAAGTGAATATTCTCATTACCTTTTTTAAAATTATCGAGTTCTTCGAGGACTGCGATGGGAAGAACAACCGCATTACCACCGAAACTTCTCATGCATGCATGGTCATGCAGAATGACATTAGTATCTAAGACAAATATTTTAGCTGTAGACATCGAGCCTCCCAATTCAAAGGATGTACTTACTAAGCATATCCTTTTGAGAGGCCTTGACCAAAGGTTTTCGGTAGATTTAGACTTTTTTTGAGTTATTTGACCTAGAAATGACAAAACCACATCGAAAATAATTAACGTCAATTCTTAGACGTTAATCTTCATACAGCTTTATGTTAAACACTTAGGATCGAATTCATAGACCCCATTGAGCCAGTCAATCACTTCTGATTGCATGAGCTTGGGTAAAAAGTCTGCGGCTTCAAGTATCTCTTTCTTCTTAGTGACACTCATATCACTCAGCCCCACATCTTGCATATGAACTCTGTATTTTTTAAAGAAATCAATTGCTTTAGGCTGTTGCACTAAACAATAATCTATTGACTCTTGCGTTAATTGATTTTCCATGAACTCACTATCATCTTGCTTAATAGTTTGACTCATAGCATAGAGAGGGATTTGACTCAGGTACGCTTGATTCATCGGATTAATCATCATTCCACGTAGATGGTTTTTTAAATGTGCCCCACGACCAGCCGGAGCCTTAATATGTATAAAATCAACTAATTTTTTGCCATCATTCACCGGATAGTTATCCCACAGATAAAGCCGATCACCCAAGAGCTTTTTAACTTCTATAAGATGCTCCTCAGTATAAGATTGAGAACAAACCTCCTCACCGGTCCAGAAGATGCCAATGTCTTGATGTAAATCTTGTGATAATGTTTGCCAATAATCACTTGGGCGATCGCCAAAAACTCGTTCGAGAACGGGGTCATAAGTGTAATAACTTGGGCATAAAATTAATTCTACACCAGGCAGCCATCCTTGAATCGTATGGCAAAGTTCCACTTGAATCTGAGCTAGCCCAGGAATATCAGCCTTCATATCATCGAAACATAAACAAACAATATTAGGCTTCAGTTCTTTGATTGCATTGATTTTATTAAGTAGGTCAGTGTGATCGGATTTGGAAATATTTTCATACAAACTAATAGGACTCAAAGCTATGCCAAATTCGACTTTAGCCTCTTGTGTGTATGCTGCTAGAGACTTCAGCTCTTGGTAGGTATCATCATCCCAATCTTCAGTCCATTGAGTTCTTAATTTACGATCTGATTTGGGAGCATAGATGTAAGTGGACATTCCAAGTTTGCCAATGAAATCGACTATATCGCGTCTAGCTTGCCAGGACCATTCTATCCCAAAAAAGCCTTCTATCACGCCTTGTTTAAAACTCATCAAATTACTCCCTCTTAAAACTTCAACTCACATTGAACCTATTTGATATTTAGAAATATTATTTCTCGAAAATATCATATTCTCGTGAGTAAGTATATGTTAGTATGTTGGAAGGGGGTTTTGTACAATATTCATTCTAGTCTAACAAGTAAAAACCTCGGAAGCTTATTAAAAGTCCGAGGTTTCATCATCAATGTAATCTTCAATATCTTGTTCTATTAAATAATCAAACCAATCTGGTGGGTTATACCACTCATCTGACATGATCTGATTGATGTCTTCTGAAATATCTACCATCTGTATTCCTTTCTCTTGTCTCTCTGTTGAACTCCTACTTAAATTAGAAGCCCTATGTCAGGACCCTGTCAGAGAAATATTAGCAATAGATAAGGATTTACTTTTTATTGGCAAGAAGCTCAAACCAATGGCTTTCATTTCGTTGGAGCTCTGAAATACTTTTATTATATCGATCTTTTATAAACGGATCAAATCCTAGATCTAATAACAATTCACATAATCCCCAGTCACGCTGGTGAGCACACAAAAATAGTGCTGTTCGACCATGTTTGTCTCGGAATTGATTCGGGTCTATATTGGCTTTTCTGAAATAATTAACTAAAAATGTGACTTCTTGTGTTTTCCTTGAACGTATACTTGCATGAAGAATACTATCACCTCGGTCATCTAAGCCCAATTGCCCGTCCATTAATAAATCTAAATCTAGCCAGTCAGTCACTATTTTGTGTAGGACACCTTTATTGGCCGCAGCGAAATAACTTTCTATTTTATTTATTTTAGCACCTTCTTCAATAAGTTGCATTGATTCATCAATCGCACCTTTTTGCAATGACCCAACCAAGGCCTTGTCTAGATAATCTTGCCAGGCTAATTTGGCTATAATTTTATTGGCATCATAGCTTCCATGGATGACATGCTGTTTTCCTAAAACGCCTTCACGTTTTTGAATCACAAATCCATTTTTAATTAATGGTCTTTTGACAATTCCACTCGATGTATAAGTTGCCATTTTGGCTCCTGGCTTAGACAACGCCCTGATAGATTCAAATAACTGATAGTTCCACAAGTCTTTGTTTTTAATTGGATCAAATCCATCAAGAAACCATGCGTCAAAACTTTTAAGCATTGATTCATTTTGAATGTTTGAAGATTGACACCAATTATTCAAAATATCACCACCTTCACCACATTCCACATGTAAATGAAAATCTCTACCAAAAACTTCAATTGCTGTTTTTTCACTACTAAGACGATCAACTTCTTGACAATATGAATTCACCCATTCAAAATTGATCACGGAGAGAACTTTTCTTTCATCTGCAATATTTTTCATCTGGTCAGAGCTTAACGGGTACTTTTCCACACTATAGAATTCCAAAATACCAGGTATTTTAAGCTGACGCCATGCATCAAGTGCTAAAACAAAATTAAGTCCTGTGCCAAAACCGGTTTCACCAATTCTATATTTCTCTTGACCCTTAGATGTTTCCATCACAAGCTTGACCTTTTCAAAATCAACACCATCTATGAAGACATGTCTTGATTCTTCAATTCCATTTTCTTTAAAATAGACATCATCAAATTGTGATGCATACAAAGCGCCTTGACCTAAAAATTCTAGCTGGGGTGAATTACTCACTCACGACCTCTTTTTGTATTTGCAATTTAAGTTCACGACTAGCCATCGTATAACCACCATCTCCACCATCAATAAAATGAATATGTTCACCTTCATCCATCCCTTGGATTAGACAAGTCATAATCGCTTCATTGGAAATATGAGCTCCATAGAAAACATTTCCAACCTGAAATTCTTTTTTAAAAACCTAATTAATCTAGTGAGTTCTACTTCCTTTAAATCCAATACTAAACGAAGAGAATCATCAAACTTACGATAATCAGAATGTGTTTCCATATCATTTGGATACTTTTTAATGAAACCAATAATTTTATTAAAACCGAAAGAAAAGACCATGTGTGCCATCAACATATTCATAATATAAGCTAGATATTTGTATGTCAAATTAAATTCATGTGTCCGAGACTCCTCTGCAAAAACTTTTTTGAGACTTTTATATTTCATGAATTTAGAGTGAACTGGACTTGCCTTTGTAAGATCACCACCAATGATTTTTTGAATCTCATCGACAACCCTAAAGTAAGTTGCATTCGTATCATCGTTTTTTGCCTGAACAATCAATGAAAGTACTTTACCTTTTTTTGCTGGAATCGGTTCCCATCTGCAACATAAAGCACTAAGATCTGGAGCTACAATATTCTCGGTTTTGCATAGATATTTTTCTGGATATTTTTTAATCAATTTATCGGCTAATGACTGTCCCCCACCTTGAAAAAATACAAGAGATTTTTTTGGTAGTAAACCAAATTTGGCTACTTTTAATTGAACTCCTTGATTAACGAGCTCTGAAACCTCTAAACATCCAATCCTTAAATTTAACTGAAACTGTACTTCAGACATTCGCACTAGTCCACTCAACTCAGCTAGGACTAAATTCTTTAATGATGCCGGAACCACCATTGAAGTTCCATCTCCTCCAAAAACAAATGGAATTTCCAAATCTTTAATCACATTTCCAATAGCGGCAATAGAGCTTACTCCTATCAAATTAACATCACGATATCTACCTTTAAGAAACGCTTGAGTCGAGCCTACGACGTCGCTCATAATCACTCACCAATCACTAGGAATTAATTGATAATGACCCGAATGACTCAGTTCTTTAAATTTATCACAAATAGGAAGATCTTGATAAAAGGTTTCATTGCCTTGTTTACTTCTATTTTCGTCTAATAAGTTCATTAATCGCCAATCTAATTTTTACGATCATTAAGAGCTGGAAATTCTGCTCGCCATTTTCTGATTTTTTCAATATCTACATCCATGCTCAACACACCCTCTTTTTTACCTAAGCTATTGATTTCACGACCATACTCATCAAAGCCAACAGTTTGGCCTTCATAAGTTAAAAATTCATCTCGTCCACATCGATTAACTCCGATCACCATTGCTTGATTTTCTATGGCTCTAGCTTGCAGAAGTGGCCTCCAATGAAATTGACGAGGTGTGGGCCAATTAGCTACCACGGTAAAAAGTTCTGCACCCAAATCTATCGCTTCACGAAAAAGCTCCGGAAACCTCAAATCGTAGCAAATAATTGGGGCGACAAGGATGCCATTGAAGTCAAATATAGCAGCTCCGGGTCCAGAACTGAATCTTCGATGCTCACCACCAAAACTAAATGGATAGGTTTTCTGATAAGTCAAAATAGATTCACCAGCAGGATTAAAGACTCTCACAATATTTTGTCTCTTTTTATAAACCGGGTCATAGGATATCCCACTTCCTTGAACGTAGCATTGAGTCTGAATTGCAAGTTCTTTAAGAAAGGCATCTGTTTCTTCAAGCTGCCCATCTTGGCCTTCAGCGACTCCACCGTATTCAACATCAAAGCCGGTCGCGAACATTTCAGGAAGTACAATTAACCCATTTTGGAGGTCTAATCCTTCTAAAAGCTCTTGAACCGTATTAAAATTGCTCTGTTTATTGCGCCATTTAATATTAAGTTGTACGAGGTGAATTTGTGATTTCATAAGAATCCTACTTTATCTTGATGTATTTTACCTTAGACTAATTGATTAGTCAAACAAACAATGTGATTAATTAGATTTGAGTAAATTACTTATATTTAACTTACAATTCTTAATTATTATCTTATTCATGGGCTTCGAGTTATCACTCGGAAGTGGGGTTGGTCTCCCCTCTTTAAATAAAGTTTGGAAATCTACTGAGCTTCAAAAAATTTTACTTCAGAAGGTCACTTCAATCATGCTGACCTATTGATTCAATACCAAGAAGCCTATAACTTTGACATTCAATATTCAAAAATTTAAGAAAATGGCATTATTAAATTGCAACCAAAGTCAACGTTAAATGATTTCAAAAGTTATATAATTAATTTCGCTTCGTATGTAATCTATACTCAGAAGCTCATCTTACAAGAAGACCAAAAAAAATTACAACCCTTCAAGAAATCTGATTCTATCATCATTGAAACAGGGCAATATTTATATGACGCAGATAGTGACATTCTCATACAGTTAGTTGAAGAAATTAAAAGAAAGCAAACAACTCGGGCGTGATTCGCCAAATCAATAAAATTGTACCCAGCCTTAATAATCTATAGGTTAATGTAAAGCCCTTAACTAGATAGCGCATCTATCTAGTGCACTTACCATTGATAACTACTAAGAGAAAACCCAAGAATAATGTTTCTAGAAGCTTGTGCTGGGTCATAAATCAAGTCACCTTGTTCTTTTACTTCAGCAAAACTCCAAGCAGTCGCACCCAAATACACTTTGAGCTCAAAGAAAGACTCTTTTAAGGAAAGCCCCACTTGCGGTTCCCAAGTGAATTCTCTACGTAAGATAGTTGGGCTTGACTCATTTTCATTATCCCAATGGTAAGAATTGACTTGAATGATCTGACCTACAAATGTTCCATATTTTGGAGTTATTGGGTATCCCCAAAAATTCATTAATTGAATATTGCCATCGCCCGAATGAACTTGTGAATTGTTCAATGGTTTTAATATGATATCAGCCTTAAGCATCCACCACTGGTTCAGGTGAAACCCTTCAAAAGCTACAGTACCTCTGAATGCTCTGAAACCACCCCAAGCTCGAGCCGCACCTTTTAGTGAATTTGGCTTGGCCTGAAATAACGGCATGACACTTCCTAAATGAAACTTAAACTCTTTAAATTGATAAGAGCCTGCAGCATCAAAATCTTCTAATCCTTGATGTTTATCAAGTATCAATTGGCCTCCGTTTGCACCATCAACTCTTTCACCAAATAGATTATATGGTTCAAGACGATTAAAATGGTATCCCGTTTTCAGTGACAGCCCCCATTTTGCAGCAAAATTGAATTGATACTGAACCCACCAAATATTCAGAACACTAGGCGCAGCCTCTGTGAAAGAACTTTCTTTTTTGTCTTTCCAACTAAGTGAACCATCTAGATTGTCACCCCAATGCGACTGAGCTTGATACAAACCTATTTTGATTTCTTGTGATGACCATGATAATGATACACTTAAAATAAAGATGACGACTATGAATTTCAACATACTAGATACCTTTTAAGTTGTGCCTTTAGTAGCTTTAAATTTACCATTAGTCGTCACTAATGGTGACTTCTTACCAAATTTTAGTTCAGTTATTTTTTTTACTTTATCATTTTGAATTAATAACAATCGGAGATTTCAATTTATACTTGCACTGATGGAGTGTGGACGATACAACCCTGCATGGAAAGATTTACACATGATGCCTGAAGAGTCCTTACAAGCAGCTCTTGATATTGGAGCTCGAGCATATCTCCCCTAAACACTGGGGTGGTTTTACTCTTTCCTTTCACATCTGGACAGAGTCAGTTAAACAGTCACTTCAAGAAGCCGACAAACAAGGACTTGAATTTGTTTCGCCTCAAATCAATGAGATGGTAGATCTGGAATCAGAGCTACCCAAGGACCGATGGTGGATCAACTGAATACTGTATATTTAAATTTCAAAATTTATTTTTCAATATTATTTTCGATGTTTGGACTATGTAATATATGTAACATATGATACAGAAGTAAAACCCTACTCAACTATTTGTCTCTCATTTTGTAAATATAAGTGAAAGATCAATAGGGTTAAAAAATTAGACGATTACTATGAAATGCAACATGATAAAAACAGATAAAATTATTCGCATTACAATAGGGCTTCTTGCTATTGGCTCGGCTTTCGTATTTAATGAACCACTCGGGTTTATTGGGATTCTTCCTTTATCATCTGCTATCATGGGTAGGTGTCCCTCATTTTATCCATTTGCTATAAAATCCTGTGACATTGAAAGTTCCATCAACAAAGAATGTCACCCTAAATATTGATTTTGGTTGGGTCTTCAGGCCAGTTGTGTCTGGGGTAACGCCCCTTCATTTCTTTGCGGACTTCACTATAGGAGCCCGCCCAAAAACCTCTGATATCTTGAGTCGTTTGGATCGGTCTTCTCGCCGGTGATAAAAGCTCAAGAAGAATTGGCTTGTTTAAAATCATGGGATGGTCTTCCAAGCCAAGAACATCCTGTAGACGGCAGGAAACTTTTGGAGTCTTTTGACTATAATCCACATCAAACTTTTGCCCACTTGGGGCTTGCCATGTTTTTATAATACTACGTTTAAATTCGCTTTGTGTTTCGTAATCTAAAGATTGATTCCAGAGTTCTCTAAGCTTTAAAGACTTCATATCTTTGAAACTTTGTACTGAACTCAAATAAGGTGTGAGCCATTCATTCCAACTTTTTCTCCAATGTTTTTCTGGTGAAATTTTACTTTGAAAAAACCAAAAGTAACGTTCATTGAAACGATGATCAGCATCACTGACTTCAAATAGATTCCAAAAGTCATGTAGCCAAAGTTGTTGTTTGTCTTTTTTGTCTGCTCTCATACTCATATCTATAATCAGTCCATCAAGGGCAGCTTGAAAGTCTTCACCTGTTGGAAGTGGGCATGGTTTATTAGTCAGAACGATGGGACCCATAAGAGTTGTTTTTTGCGCCTGCCATTTGTCAGTATAGATGAGCTGAGTCTTTTCCACACTAAGATGTTCAATTTCATTTTTTGTTATTTCTTGATAGATGAAACACTTCAGATTACTTCCTCTTTGGTAAAGAGAAATAAATCCTTCAGGAAGTTGTGGATGCAGCTCAAGTCCGGCTCCATTGAATTGTAAATTCTGCGAGCCTTGCTTCCAAGAAATCCTGGCCCTTAATCCTTGAATAAGAATATCTTTAACGAGCTCACCATCATATTTTGGCATGGACCATTTGTGTTTGAACTGTTTCTCCCATTGTGTAATTCGCTTAGAAAAATCTTTGGGTTGAAAACGATCTAAAAATAAATTATTAAGTGAAATAGGGTCTTGTGACTGAGGCCAGATATTTTCATCCATTAAAGCAGTTAGGTACCACCTAATGTTGGTAAGGTGCGGTGTATCAATTTTTGCTGAATTCGTTGGTTCATCCAATTGCTTATTAAAAAATAATCCTAATAATCTTGGATTAATATTAAGCCTAAAACCATCACTAGCAGATTCGCCGCTTAAATTTCCAGCATCGTTAATCACGCCACTAAGTTTTAAAATCTCAGTCGCAGCTTTCCAATGCCCTTCTGGTGGCAGATCACTAAAACGATTTTCATAACACTCGGATTCGCCCCATATTTGCCAGAGGTATTTCATCTCGACTAGATCCTCATAGATCAAACTTGCTTCAGCGTGTTTAGGTCTCCAAGCATCTACGCGTTTCGGCCATAAAGCATAAGCAATGCCCGGACTCGTCCGGCCAGCACGCCCTCTTCTTTGGACACATGAATCTTGTGCGCAAAGTTCTAACTCAAGTGAATGTGTATCACAAACCGGATTCCATCTTGCCACTTTTTGAAGACCTGTATCTACCACTGCCCGAACACCTGGAATAGTCAAAGAACTTTCGGCAATATTCGTCGCAAAAATAATCCGCTGAGCACCAGGTTCAGATTCACTTAATACAGTGGACTGTTGATTTAGTGAAAGTTGCGAATGAAGTTCTAGGACTTCAATACTGTCATGCAGAGAGTCTTTGATTTTCTGTAAACAAAGTTCACTGGCTTGATGTATTTCACCCACACCCGGCAAGAAGCAAAGTACATGACCATTTTCTAATTGATTGAGGGCTAGAAGTGAATATTGTACGGATTTTTCAACCATCACATGACGCTTTTTTAAATCATTTAGATCTACATCAATATGCTTCACATCAACAGGATATTGCCTTCCTTCACTAAAACAATCTTCACAATGAAAATCATCGTTATTCAGTAACCTAAGTAATGCACTTCGATTCAGAGTCGCTGATAATATTCCAAGTTTAAGCTCAGGTCTGATAATTTCTTGAGTATCAAGAATCATGGCAAGACTTAAGTCTCCATCAATATGTCTCTCATGAAATTCATCAATTAAAACAAGCCCCACTCCACTTAGCTCTGGATCTGAAAGAATCTTCTTCACAAAGATACCTTGTGTCATGACCAGGAGTTTGCTGGCTGCGGATACTTTTGATTCTCCCCGAACGATGTAGCCGACACTTTCTCCAACTTTTTCACCGAGTAAAAACGCTAATCGATTAGCCAAGGACTTTGTTGCCAAACGCCTGGGTTGCAGCAAAATAATTTGGCCTTGAATTCCTAATCTCTCACAATTTTGTAAAAGCTTTACTGGGACTAGAGTTGATTTACCTGCACCCGGCTCAGCTTCAACTAAAACTCGAGGCGAATTTTTAAACGATTCAATTATAGAATCAAGATGTTCGGCTATAGGTAAAGGTGAAGTGTTGGCTGCTTGCATTTTGTCCTGATTTTGGTTTATTTCCAAATGTACTTTTGACCTAAATTATTAAACTAATCAGCCCGTAAGTCTTTTATCAATCGAAGCTTAAAATAATTTTAATACCTAAGATTCACTACTTTTGGCGAGAATTTTTAGAATATTGAACAGAATCCTCCGATAAGGTTCCATTTCTTCTCTCTCAACAGTGTTTTTACGAGGATAATAGAAGGACAATTCTTACTTTAAAAGCATAAGTTTGAGTACTATGATAGTATCAGCAAAGGGAAATCATGAAATTAACTACAATACTAACAACATTGGTCTGTGCTGCATCTATTAGCGCACAAAATTGGGTAAGCTCGGCGACTTGGGCTCCATCTGCTTATGGTTCACTAGATACCGATTCAGCATCGATTGCACCGGGAACTCCTGCAGCTCTTCACACGACTGATGGTGTTGATCATGTTCTTCAATTCGCTGTGACCACTATCGACGGTGGAACTGTTTGGAATGGTGGTGGAATTCAACACGATACAACTTTTGGCTTTCCAGCTAACGACACTCTTTTTATTCACTATAAATCAGATCACTCGATAAGTTTGATGGTCAAAGATGTAAATAATGGCACTTATCTGACGACTCTTCCGGCTTCGGTGACTTATACCCTCAAAAAAATCACTCGCTCACAATTCGGCCCTAATTGGGAATACCCATCAAATTTTGATTGGTCTCAATTAACGACTCTTGTTTTTGACATCGGTGTTCAAAATCCCGCCGCAGTTCACAACGTAACTATTAAGCAAGTTGAATTTATTGCAAGCACAGGCCCTGTCGTTGTGGTCGACCCTTTAAACTGGATTCATTCAGTCAAATGGTACCCATCTGCATATGCTGGCGCATCGATTGACCCAACTACTGGTGGTAATCTTCATTCTTCTGATAATGGCACAAGCGCAATGATCTTTACTGTATCTTTGATAGATGCAGGCTATAAATGGAATGGTGGCGGACTATCAATAGATACGGCTTATGCTTTTGCTTTGGACGACACACTGTCTATTACTTACAAAGCACAATATGCTACTAGCTTAATTTTAAAAGACGGAACAATAGGGAGATTCATCCATAACCTACCCGTTGCGGCAACAGAATCCACTGTTAAATTAACACGTGATAACTTTGAAGTAGCTTACGGCTCTCCTGCGACAATAGATTGGGATAACTTAGAGGTAATGGCATTTGAGATTGGCAACTCAGAAGTCGCAGATAGTTTCCAAGTAATATTAAAAGAAATTAAATTCCTAAGCGGTGACGTGACTACATCCATCGAATCAACAACTCTACTCAACCAAACTATTCAGATATCTGCCACTAGCGTTGAGGCAACACTAGGTCAAGCTGAAGCGCTGCACGTTTCAGTATACAGTCTAGAAGGTCAACTATTAGCCGAGGCTTCGAGTGCATCAGCCACTTCACACCAGGTGAACTTCACTCAAGCCTTACAAATGGGTACTTATGTTGTTCAAGTCAGTTCTGACAAAGGAACATTTAAAGCAGCTCGCACTATTCTAATACGTGACTAAATTCTTAGGAATTAATCAGTCCATGATCATATTCATGGATTACATCTTAATATTAAAATGCCACCTTCAAATTTGAAGGTGGCATTTTTTATCTAAAGACGAAATCGTTAAGGTCTGATTAGTCGAGCTTTACCTCATCACCATACTCACTCACGAGCTTTGAAAATGCACAGGCTGGGTTTCTTTTCACCCAATCTGCACTGAGATTTTCTTTGAGGAACCGTCTCTCCACCGAGTTGTACCAATGTACCACAAAAGTATTAGGTCGACAAAATTCTCGAACCTTAGTGTCCGTCCCTTTTTTAAACCATTGAGCTGAAATTTCAGGACCTAGTGGATAGAAATATTCCGAGTCAAATACTTCGAAGTTTTCCTGTGAGGTGTTTCCCGTGACATCTTGCATCAGATGAGTACCTAGTCTAAATCTCTTGCGTTGCGTTTCAGCATCCATAGTAAGGATAGTTTCAAACGCTTTTTTAATCATTGGATGCTCAGGGATTGATCCAATCACCGCATTATTGACTGAAGGATGAAACCAACCCTCAGTATAACGGAACCATTTGGCACCACCCGGAGTTCTTGCGCAAAACTCTCTCCAAATAAATTTAAGACCCACCGTGATATGGCGCAAAGGATTAGAGCTTTGATAATATTCACGTGGTAAGGCTACTGGCTCCACGCCAATAAACCCTTGGTGACTTTGGCGTAATGGTGTTAAGTCCCGAATAGTAATCGTGTCAGTATCAAGATAGACACCACCCATTTTCCAAAGCACCGCAAGACGAAGTAGATTAGCCCGACTAGCAGGCGATGTTAATTCTTGAAAAAGTTCCCAAGCAATTCCTTCATCTGGCAGGTTTTTAAACCAAGATGCATCAGCTTCAACAAAACGAAAAAATTTCAATTTGAAAAATTCTGCGAGTTCAGGCATATCAGCTGAAAGCCCTTGATGTATGAGTAGAACTTCATCAGGGGAATTAGTATTAATTGCAGATCTCATCGCAATAATGTTTTCCCAGGGAAAGCTATCCCCAAACCATATAAATATCAGTCGATTAGGGATCATTGTTCACCTGTACTTTTGGACTCATCAACATATAAATCATTCGTCTTAGACTCATCCTGATGAGAAACTTCTTTTTTTATAAAAAAATCATCACTATAAATTGGGGCCGATAAAGTCACATCGAGTCTTTGGCCTTTGTTGTTTTCATAAACTTCTAAGTAGTACTTCACTTCAAGATCAAAGCAATGATTCCAAGTCAGCTTTTCTGCATAAGCCCGTGATTTTTGACTCCACTTAACTAATGTCTCATCATCAAGTTCTGCTAATTTTTTGATCGCATCAATAAGAGCTGGCACATCATCAGTCGGCACCATATAACCTGAGCTAGATTTAGTAATATGTTCACTAGCAGCGCCCGAATTTGCCCCTATAAGAACTTGCCCTGAGGCCATCGCCTCTAAAATAGATAGTCCGAATGTTTCCCAACCAGAAAGTGCAAGTCCTAGCTCACATGTGGCGTACCATTCTGCCATTTCATCTTTGGATTTGATAAAGCCAAGGTATCGACAAAGACCGTTATCTTCAATCAACTCTTCGACCATTTCAAGGTCAGGACCAGTACCTGCAAAAATTAAACGCGGGAGGTTGGGGAAATCATCTTTAAGAGATTTATAACTTGCAACGAGATCTCTGACACCTTTTTCTTGACTAAAACGATGAGGGAAGAAAATACTTCTTCGACTAGAGCCAGGATCCATCTTAAGTAATTTGGCTTCTATCACTTTAGATCTTTTGGAAGGGTGGAAGTGTTCAGCATCAACACCAAGAGGAACAAAAAATGTTTTCTTCATCTTATGGGATAACATTCGCTCTTTTATGACTTCACTAGAAACATAAATGCCATCCATCCAATTATACTGACGCCGCGCAAATGCCCATCCCATAGCACCAAATAATTTCCCCACGGGCTCAGTAAACTTCCTAAAGAACCTATAGATATAAGTGACCGGGAAGTCAGCATGCCAAAAGCCAACTACACGCGGAGCAATAAAGCCATCAGGTAGGTGGTCGATTGCCTTCTTAACGAGGCCAGGCATCACATAAGGAGAGCCGACTTCAATCACATCAGGTCTTACTTTAAGAATATATTCAAGAACTTTACGCCAGTCTTTTAGAAATCGATATTCCCAGTTACCAGGAACTTTCCAAGCTTCTACATGCTCAATGAGAGTAGTCTCATTAATCACCTCAGTCCGAGTCTCACTGTCTTGCATCAAAAACACATAATGTACATCTTCACGAGTTTTGAAATACTCCAACTTCTGCAAATGGTAACGGCGAACTCCGCCACCTGTTGGGCTCCAAAAATTATTGAGATCTAATACTCTAAGCATTTTTTAAAATCCTACACCTGGGTCTGAAGATTCTTCAGACTCATCTATGGCCTCAATACTTTGAGACTTGGGTTGTTTTTTCTTCCATTTCTTACCATCGTGTTGCTTGTGAATATTCACTTTGGCTTTTGATTTGGAATGATTTGTCTTAGGTTTGCTCTGGTTAATTTTCTGACGATCTGCCCGAGCGGCCTTGACACGTCCTAAACCAGAGCTTGCTGACTCTAAATTATAGCTACTTAAGGAGGATTTGTACCAATTTATTGCTTTTGAATACTGACCCTTTTGCTCATGGTAAACTCCCATATTAAACTGGGCAGCAGCTAGATCTTCACCTGATTTTTCTGCTATCACTTCACTCCATAATGAGGTTGCTTTTTTCCAATCTCCGTCTTCCGCGATTCCAGCACCCTCTTCAACACGATCATCGTCATCACCTTCTTCAAGTTTGACTTGATAAGTCTGTGTGTATGGGAATATAAATTTGAGTACATCGGCATGTGTCTTATCTATAGCTTGATAGCTTAGGTTTTCCCAATCGGCTAGATTCTTGATTGCAGCTTTTTGTGAAATATTTTCACTTGAACTTGTAGCAGTTTTAAAAACACTGCCATTTCCAATAATTTTATTTTGATGCTTTACTTGGAAATCTACCGTCACCTTGACAACTCGATACACCTGATAAATGTTGACTTTCTCACCATCTGAAAGTGCGCGTTCCACCCATTTACCTTCATCTTTTATTTCTAGCCTTAAGTCACCTTTAACCTTAGCTTGAGCATTTTTATGGTTAGAAACAATTTTGAACTTTTTGCGAGCTTGTAGGGCTGACTCTAAACCATAACGGTGCCGTCTTTTAAAATCTCTTTTAAATGCATATCCTAGATTGGCATTTCTATCATACATTTCCACGACTTTATCAATCATAGTAGAGTCAACATACTCTAGATTCTTACGACCTGATAAATCAAATATATTCACAGCTAATGTTTCAATATTATTCATTTCAATCGTAGGTGCGCGAACCACGTTTACAGGTACGCTTGAACTACAAGCACTCAAAGCAAAACTGATTAGCCCAAATATCAAGGTTCTCTTTTTCATAGAATTTCAAACTCTTTAATTTTGTACAACAGACTGCGTCTACTAATTCCCAATACTTCTGAAGTCTTAGATTTATTGCCGTTGTTTTCTTTAAGAGCTTGAAGTATCTGAGAGGATGTCAGTTTAATTTTAAATCCTTTTTTGTGAACTAATGGGGTGACTATTGCCGTTGCATGAGTCGCTGTATGTTTCTCTATTTTAGCTTTAGTTTCATGGTTTACCAATGGACCGACCCATAAAGTTTCATCTGAAGCATCAGACTCAGTCAAAAGAAGTTCATCACTGTCAAGACCAGGTATATCAAGTTCAACTTGTTCACCATCTCCAAGTACCACACTTCGTTCAACAATATTCTCTAACTCGCGAATATTACCCGGCCATGTATATCCTTTAATCGCTGACATTTGTTTGACATTAAAACGATAAGTATATTCATAGCGATCATTAAACCCATTTAAAAAATGCTGCGCTAAATGAGTCACATCATCCTCACGGTCTTTTAACGAAGGCAGTAAGATAGGGATAATATTCAAACGATAAAATAAATCTTCTCGAAATCTACCCGCTGCTATTTCTCTTTGCAGATCCTTATTAGTAGCAGCAACGAGTCTAAAGTCTATATCTATTGGAGCTGTGGACCCTAATCGGTCAACTTGCTTCTCCTGTAGTACTCTTAAAAGTTTCACTTGCATAAGAAGTGGCATTTCTCCAATTTCATCTAGAAATAAAGTACCATTTTGCGCGAGTTCAAACTTACCCGGCTTCTCAGACATCGCTCCCGTAAATGCTCCTTTTTCATACCCGAAAAGTTCTGATTCAATGAGGTTCTCAGGGATTGCCCCGCAATTGACCGCAATAAAAGAACTAGCAGCACGAGGACTATTTTGATGAATCGCACGAGCAAAAACTTCTTTACCTGTCCCACTATCGCCATTAATGAGGATCGTTGAATCACTCGCTGCAGACTTTAAGGCCCGCTTAACGCATTTATTAAAAGCAGGGCTATCGCCAATCATACCTTCGAGTTTAGGGGCATGATTAGGTGTACTGACCTTTTCTTTGTTTTTCTCTTTAATAGAAAGAAGCTTCGCAACTTGTTCTCGAAGAATCTTGTTTTCAAAAGGTTTAGATAAAAAGTCGCTTGCTCCCAAGCGCATCGCTTCAATCACAGTATCCATATTACCATGAGCTGTAATCATTAAAAACTCGACTCTTGGTTGTTCTTTTTTGACACATTGTAAAAAATCTAACCCATCCATGCCGGGCATTTTAATATCAGAAATAACTATATCAATATTATTTTCTTTAAGAATTTCAAGACCCGCCTCAGCGCTTTCGGCTGTAAAAATTTCATCTGCATTTTTACGCAGTGTCATCTTTATTATTTCTCTAATGTTTTCTTCATCATCTACGATTAGGATACGATTCATTTAGGGTGCTCTCCGAGTTCTAAAATAAAACTAGAGCCGGGCTCTAATGTTTGGTAATGTAAATCTCCACCCATTTCAATTGCAATCTTATTCGAGATGGCTAGGCCGAGTCCGGTCCCTTTATTTGAAGTGGTATAAAATGGGTTAAAAATTTTGCTCTGTTCCTCAATAGGGACTCCAGGTCCATCGTCTTGAACTTGAATAATTCGTTCAATTGGATCCCACAAGATACGTGGCTGCTTACCTGGCAATTGATATCTCGCAGCATTTTGAACTAGATTAAGTAGTATCTGATGCAAACCTCTTAAATCAACATCAGTATGAGTTTCCGTGCCCAAGGTCTTTGACGAAATAATCAAATCTAAATCAATCCCAAGAGTTTTTTGATCATCAATAAACTCTTGAAGCCATAGCCCTACAAAACTTTTTTCTTTACTAAGCCTAAAGGGTCGTGAAAAAGTAAGAAACTGATGAACAAGATCATTCAGCCTTCGCGATTCTTTTAAAATAATATTAATCATAGGACTCACGACTTGACTGCTTTCTTTTACAATCTCCTCAGTAGGGTCAGAGTCAAGGGCCTCCTCTTCCAATAATTGAGCTGCACCATAAATCCCTTCAAGAGGGTTTTTTATTTCATGGGCCATGCCTGCTGCCATCATACCTACTTGAGACAATCTATCTTGTCTTGATTGATGCTCTAAGAGTGACATCTGTGCAATTTGTCCACCTAAAATTTCAGATATGGAATTGAGTAATTGCTCTGCCACTTCCCAAGACTCAGCTTTATAATGTCTTTCTTTAAGGACCAATAACCCATAACATTTACCATTTGAATTTATCGGTACAACAAGGTCAGCATCTAGCCTTTGGATAAATTTATAATCTCTCAGAAATTGGCCTCGGTCTTGTTCTAGTGTTCTAGAAAACCTTAGGCCTTGTAAAAGATGATGTCGATTAACAATTTTCTCCAGTGAACGCTCAAATAAATGTGGTTTAATTTGAGGTGGCTTCTGCGGTGATCCGATTATCCTCCATTGATTGGATTTAATATCAAGACCATTCGTCTCAAACAAAATACCATAACCATTTTCATATTGAAAATGATATTCCAATTCCTCAAGGGCGATTCGAACCATTTCATCAAGGGACTGATGTTGAGTTAGTTTTTGTAATAGGTTTAAAAAAATTGTACGATAACCAAATCGAATCGGGTAAAACTTACGTCGGATATTCTTGACGAGTGTAATATATATAGGCATCATCAATGTGGCCACAAGTGCGGCACAAAAAACAAAAATCGAATTACCACTTGGAAGTCCCGTAGCATGTTGAACCCATATCCCAAGATTGAATACTAAATAAACTACAAGATAGATTGCAGCAAAAAACATCAAACGCATGGTGACTATTTTAAATACACCCCAGCCACCTAAAAAATTATATCTAAATATCGTCCAATAAAGTAGACCTCCAAAAATACAAGGAGCAAGATCTGCAACAGGATAAATAGGCCCTACTAGAACTGAATAAAACTCTAAGGCGCCCACAGCAAAGCCAAATCCTGCTGCACTAAAAATAAAGATGGACTGTCTTTGAAAATCAGGGAAGCGCTTGTAATGCGATGGAAATAATAAATAAAGACCTGCAGAAATGATGATTGAATATACTGCCATCCAGACATAGTACCAATCACCTGGGATATGATAATATCCATATGAGGTGATTTGATGACCTTTAAATATTAAACCCAAGGGCTCTATAACCATAAAACCAATCATCAAAACAAAAGCAAGTAAAATAGGGTATTTGACCCAAGTATTAAATCGACGGCTTAAAAAACTCGACATCAAAAAAGTAGTTGGAGGCACTAGAGAAATAAACCAAAAACTCAGCCGTCTCCAAAATTCAACATCTAAGTCATAACCATATATAATTGACGCATTGGTGTATAGTTTAGTTGATTGCCAAATCATCATTGAAAAAATCATGGCCAAAAAACTCAGCCGAATTGGACCTTCTTTTCGGTCAAAAAGTAAAACGACAAACACACTTGAAGCCACGAGGGTTGAGATTAGTTCAAAAACGATATGAGTGGTGAATTGTTCCATAGATTAAATTTGAAAAAAAGATAAAATTTGGTCTTTAAAAATATTTTGAGGTGTTTCAAATTTTTCGGCCCCGATCATATTTCCAGTCATTACGACAAGTAGGTCCCATTTGGGAACCATATAAATAAATTGTCCACCATAGCCAATGCCACAACGAATGTTATATCCATCACCATCAGGCTCGGGTCCTTCGGTTAAATTCTTCAACCACCATTGAAATCCATAGGTTCCATAATATTTATGTCCTTTGGATTGTGGACTCAAACTCATCTCAAGCCATTCTTCATTGATTATTTGACGACCCTCAAATTGACCTTTGGCCATCACCATTTGTCCTATTCGAGCAAGAGCATCTGGGGATAGGCTAAGCCCTTTGCCACCCTGCACATAATTATGTGAATCACGTGTCCATTCAGATGATGTAATACCTAGAGGTTCAAATAAATACTTGGTGGCAAATTTATCAGCAGGCATGCCTGTCAATATTTCAACAAGTACAGTCAAAAGATGTGAAACCCCTGTGTTATAGTTAAAACGCTTACCAGGGTCAGAGGTCATTTCTTGTCCGAGTACAAATTCAACCCAATTGGCTGACTTTTCCATATCATAACCCGAATGGCCTTCACTCCAAGGACGGCCAGTTTCCTTCCAATTTATTCCAGTAGTCTGATTAAGGAGGTGTTCCACTTTTAAGTTATTTTTACGGTCACTAGGATTGTTTATTTCAAAGTCCGTAAAAAGATCAACTACCCGCTGAGTAAGGACCATATCATAGTCCAGACCCTTAACCTGGATCGCCAGCCCCACAAGAAGCGACGAAATACTCTTTGTGCAGGAATAAAGCCGCTGTAAATCCCTTGGTCCATGACCGTGAAAATACTCTTCAAGCAGTGTTGTCCCATTTTTTCTCACAAGGATTGAAAATATTTCAGCACCAGAAGCTCTGATTTCATGGGTAATTCGGTCTAACATAAAAAAACTCTTGTAATTTACCTGTTATTCAAAGTATAATCATTTCATAAACGAAAAGGAATCTTGATTACTAATATAAGCATTGAACATGTAAACCCGTTTCTAATAGCAAAGATGGAAATTTATAGTTTGTTGATTGGGACAACTCCAAAGGCACTTCAGCTCAAATGAGTTTCTGCGAAGCGAGTCAACTACAATATTTCAGTTATTATTGGTGTCGCTGGTAATGTCAAAGGGTCTGTGTCGATGAGTTACTCCAAAGAAAGCACTTTAAAGAGTGCTTCGCCATTGGCTTAAAGTTAAACCCGTAATTTTAGTTTTTTAATGATATACTCATTTGTGTACTCATTGAAATAATAAACCTAAGCTCAAATGAGCAAACTGACAAGAAAGGCGACATCCATATTGGAAGTCGCCTTTTTTGTGTTTAGACTATAACTATTCAACGAGCTCTACTTCAAGGATACCATTAATTTCTCGGGTGGCTTTGGTTTCCAATTGAGGACCCTGCCGTGGATAAGTGCAATCACCCGTTCTTACATCAAAAGTCCATTGGTGGAAAGAGCATGTGATTTGACCTTGACTCAGGTCGCCTGTAGTCAATAATGCCCCTACATGAGGGCAATAATTTGAAACTGCATAGAGCTTTGTATCGACTCGACAAACGAGTAATTTTTCATTACGAACACTAAAAGACTTATGCTCACCCTCTTTTACCAAAGTGGCAGCTGGGATTTCAAACCAAGGCATTTAGCCCTCCATCATTTGAGAAATCGGTTTTAAACGGGGGTGATGGTGCATCGCTACCTTGAAAGTCACGGCAATGGGGACGGCAATTAACATCCCTACGGGCCCCCAGACCCAACCCCAAAAAACCATGGAAATAAATATCACCAGAGTTGATAAGTTTAAATGTTCTCCCATTATTTTGGGGTCTAAATAGCTTCCAATGCTGACCTGTATTGCCATCAAGGATGCCAACACAATAGCAGCATACTTCAGGGGAGTATCAAATTGAAGTAGTGCCATTAAAACAGGAGGGAGGGTTGCGATAATTGAACCGACCGAAGGGATAAAGTTTAATAAGAAAGCAAGGAGTCCCCAAACTAAAGGGAAATCAACTCCAATAACCCGAAGCACTGCCCAAACAAGTATTCCTGTAGTAAGAGAAATGATTGTTTTATAAAAAATATAACGTTGAATTTCTATGGCGATATGTTTGCTTGAGTCATCAAGTATTTGCCCCTGCCCAAAAGCTTTCCTTGCTTTTTGACCTATTCGCGTAGACTCAATCATCATGAAAAGGGAGATGAAAAATATCAATAAACCGTATTTTAAAATATCAAAACCAATGCTTAAAATTGCTCCAACACTTTTACCAGCAAAGCTCATCAGAGATTTAATGTCAATTATCGCTAGAAAGTCTTGTGCATTTAATGAAAAACCAAAGCTATTAATATAATTGACTAATTTAGCCAGAAGTATCTGGACTCTCTCTTCGTAACCCGGCAGCGATGCAGAGAGCGATTGTAAACTCACTACCACAATAGAGATTGTGAAGGCAATAACCAAGAAAACTAATCCCAAAGATAAAAATGAGCTAAGTACTGGTGGAACCTTTTTACGACGCAACCAATGAATAATTGGGATGAGCATAAAGGACAAAAAAATTGAAACGACAATAGGTAGAACAATAATTTTTGCCACTTTTAAAAAGGCTATCATCATGAGGCTAGCTATGATAATCAAAGGCCAGTATTGAGAATTAGGATTTTTCATGCTTACAATCTACTTAATTTTTGTGCCATTGACGACTACGTTCTACAGCTTCACGCCACCGGACAACTAGTGATTTACGTTCTGCTAATTTCATTTGTGGTTCGTAGCTTTGAGTTTTCCTTAGAGCTTTTCTCTGTGTATCAAGTTTCGATATTTTTTCATCCATATTTTTGATGTCAACTATTGTTATAAGCCCAGCCCCAATTGCTGCCATTTGTGCGACACCTAGTGCAGTTACCTCACTCATATGAGCAACATCTATTACTTGGCCCAAAATATCTGCTTGAAATTGCATCAAAAATTTATTTGTCGTTGCACCACCATCAACTTTAATAGCCCCTTTTATTTCCATTCCCCGAGCAAGATCTAAACTTTGAAAAGCAATTGACTCGAGTGCTGCTCGCACGATATGAGACTTTGAGCTTTGGGCCGTTAAGCCCACAATAGCCCCACGAGCACTCGAATCCCACCAAGGAGTTCCAAGTCCAGCAAAGGCTGGTACAAAGTACACATCATCATTAGAGGTTAAAGACTTTGCCACTTGACTACTTTTGGAAACATCCTCGATTAAGCCAAGATTGTCCCTTAGGAATTTCATAACATCCCCCCCTACCATCACAGCCCCTTCATGAGCATAAGTCGTTTTCTCCCCAATACGCCAAGCAATTGTTTCCAAAACACCAACTTGAGCTTGGGGTCCACCCATTTGCGAGGATTTTAGGCCGATATTTTTAAGCATGAAACAACCCGTTCCATAGGTGTTTTTAGATTGACCTTTAGCTATTGCTCTATGGCCAAATAGTGAAGCTTGTTGATCTCCTAAGACGCCTGTAATAGGGACCCCCTTAAGCGGTGCAATTTTAATCCTACCGAAATCATCAGCTGAATTTAAAATTTGTGGTAAAATATTCATAGGAATTTTAAAAAATCGACAGAGGTCTTGATCCCAAGCATTGGTGTGGATATTCATAAGCTGGGTTCGGCTTGCATTAGAAGCGTCCGTCACATGTGACACACCGCGAGTGAGCTTGAAGATAAGCCATGAATCAATAGTTCCCACGCAAAGTCGTTTTTCTTTTAAAGCATTTTTCACTTCAAAATTGTTTTTTAAAAGCCAAGCTATCTTAGAAGCTGAGAAATAGGGATCAAGAACCAAGCCGGTCCGATTTCGGATAACTTCTTGATGACCTTGAGCCCGCCATTTCTCACACTCTTTTTGAGTTCGTTGATCCTGCCACACCAAGGCCGGGGCCAATGATTTGCCAGTATTTTTATCCCAGGCAACTATTGTTTCTCGTTGATTAGTGATGCCTACCGCTATTATTTGCTTGTTGCCCTGTCCCTTTAAATTTTTAAGACTCTGCTTAATAGTCCAAAGTTGAGTCTTCCATATTTCTTCAGCATCATGCTCGACCCAAGAAGCTTGTGGTGTATGTTGTTTGAACTCTTTTTGAGAGCTAGTCAGAACATCAAAATTTTCATCAAATATTAAGGTCCTTGAACTCGTCGTACCCGCATCACATGCCAAAATAAAACCCATCACAACCCTCTTCTTATATTATGTTTAACATTACTTATGCTTGGAAATATTATAACATAAAATGAACAAACTCCTTCACTATTTGGTAAAAAGCTTTGTCCCTAAGTCACTCATTGGCCAAAAAGCATCTCTAGAATATCGCAAATGCAATTTCTTGCTTTGGTCTTGCCTGATTATTATTTTTAATGGTTGTGTTTTCTTACCATTTTATTTTGTTTTTTTTGAATTCAACACATTATTTCAAGCAGTTCTCATCAGCTTTATTTCTGTCCTCTTAATCCCACTTTATATCAAGAGAAATGGAAACCTTGAAACCGCTGGCACCATGGTTATTCTCAACACTTTCGTAATGCTATTTACGAGTCTACTCCATGGCGAACCCTACCCCAACCCTTCACTAGCTTGGTTTACGCTATTACCCATTGCATCGGCTTTTTTAATTAATGGAAATGCCGCATGGTGGGCAGCCCTTGCAGCCATCATAAGTAACTATGCGCTCTATGAATTCTCTAAAAGCGGAGTAACCGCCCCACTTGTTGAAAACTCTGTTTATCCAGTTGAATTTAACATCATCAAGTACACACTTATTTATTTATCATCAGCCCTTGTAGCTAAAATTTTTGTCAAATCATGGGAAGATATCAACCATCAAAAATCGACTATTCTTATTGAAAAACATCAACTCAATATTGATTTGATTAACGCCACCAATAGTGCTAAAAAAGAAAACAAAATTCGTGCCCTCTTTACCGCAAGTGTGGGTCATGAAATTAAAAATCCACTCAATGGAATCATAGGAATGATTCACCTCTTACAAAAAACTTCTCTCGATGAAAAGCAAACAAAATTTGTGGCCATCATGAATACAACTAGTGGCGCTCTTGTAAATATTATTCGAGACCTGATGGACTTAACTCGGATCGAAGAAGGTAAGATCGAGATTGAAGAAATTCCATTTGGATTAAATAATCTCCTCAAGGATATTGTTGGGCTATATCGTTCGAGATGTGACCAAAAAGGAATTCAATTTAGAGTCATTCAAAAAGACAACATTACTTCAAGGCTGCTTGGTGATCCAACTAGATTACGACAAATTGTTACGAATCTTTTAGAGAATTCTATCAAATTTACCGACAAAGGTTTTGTTGAATTCTCAGCCAGTATCAAGTCCGAAAGTAAGAGAAATGTATTACTAGAAATTATTATCAGGGATACAGGGATTGGAATGCGGAAGGAATCAATTGATACTCTTTTTACCCCATTTACTCAAGGTGAAGTTGGCATAGAAAAAAAGTATGGCGGTAGCGGACTTGGAATGGCGATAGTCAAAGAACTCGTTGAGCTTATGAATGGCAGCATCGATGTCCATAGTGTTTATCAAGAAGGCAGTGTATTTACTCTACAAATTCCACTGCGTCGTAAACCTTCAGAAGACGACTAACAACGAAGTCTCAACTTTTAAGCTTCGGCTGCCTTTTGCTCTAAAAATTGCCAACGCTCATAAGATGCTGATATCTTATCTTGAGTTTCTGATCTAGATGTTTCTAATTCTTGAAGGCGTTTGACTTGGCCATTTTTGGAAGCTTCCGCCATTTCAACATCTATTTCTTCTAGTGAAGATTCAAGACCCAGCACCAAGGCTTCCATGTCTTCAAGGTCTTTTTTTTCTTGCCAGGAAATTTTTACTTTTGAATTTGAGTTCGAAGAATTATCATTTTTTTTTGATGTACTTGATTCATTCTTTTTTTTAGAATCTTTTGAATTAGATTTTGTCCCTTGATTCTTGGCTTGATTTTTCGCATCTCTAGCTTCGAGTTCTAGTTGTCGAGCAGCGAGTTCTTTACCTGATTTCCAGTTTTGGAAATCACTATAGTTTCCAGGGATTTCAGTCAGGTCACCTTCGTCTAGCACCCAAAGTGAAGTACAAATCTTATCTAAGAAATATCGATCATGCGACACCACCAAAACAACACCAGGAAAGTCAACGACATAATCTTCTAAACTGCCTAGAGTCTCAATATCCAAATCATTCGTTGGCTCATCCAGGATCAACATGTTTGAAGGTTCAAGCATCACTTGTACCAATTGCAGACGATTTTTTTCTCCACCAGATAGACGTTCAACTTTGGTGTTTTGAAGAGAAGTGTCAAAAAGCATTTTATCTAAAAACCCGCGCTTATGAATTTTATGCTCACCGAGTTCAACATAATCACCTTCGCCTTGTACAGATTCCCAAACAGTTTTAGTCGGATCAAGTGCCTCACGTTTTTGGCTAAAGTAAGAAGTCTGGACGGACTCCCCCCACTTCATTTCACCTTCAGAGAGCTTAAGCTGCTCGAGTAAAACTTTAATGAGTGTAGACTTACCTGCTCCATTTTTACCCAAGATGCCGATGCGCTCACCACGGAAAAGTTTGCGGTCAATATTTCTAAATAAGAACTCAGAGTTGGGATAAGCAAAGCCTAGTCCATGCATTTCAAGTACACGCTTACCGAGTCTAAATGAATCACCAAATTGAAGTTTGAGGCGAGCTTCAGTCGTTAAGTGACGACGTGAATTAATTTCCTCGTATTGTTGGATACGAGCTTTGGATTTGGTTCCACGAGCTTTCGGCTGACGTCTGATCCAATCCACTTCTTTTCTCAAAAAGTTCTGACGCTTTTGTTCGTCAATTCTAGCGTGTTCAAGACGTTGTTGCTTTTTCTCCAGATAGACCGAGAAGTTACCTTCGTACTGATCAAGGTTTCCATGAACCAGTTCAGATATACTAGTGACCACACGCTCAAGGAAGTATCTATCATGAGTCACAAGTACCAGAGTCCCATGATAAGAACTCAGCCAATCTTCTACCCAGCCAATTGATGCGTCATCGAGATGGTTCGTTGGCTCATCCAAAAGAAGCAGCTCAGGCTCACCTACTAGGGCAGCAACAAGTTGAATGCGCTTCGTTTCACCACCAGAGAAGGTATCGTCCCACGGCTTGTAAAGATCCACTTGAAAGCGCCCACAAAGTGAACAAAACTCAGAGTAAAGACCACGAAGACCTGAATCATCTACTTCTGATTCGGCATCAGCGAGGTCGATTAGTGCTTGCTCCATCAAATCCATGTCAGCCGAAACTTCAGGACTTTGGAGATCACCCAAGATTTTGTGATACTTAAGAAGGGCTTTGGCACCTTCGCCATAGGGTCCAAGTACTACTTCAATAGGTAATTGGCCGACTTTGAGGTTGTTATCTTGGCTGAGAACTCTAGGCTTGAGGCCACGTTTGTATTGGACTTCACCATCAAAGGATGTCTCTTCACCGCTGAGTATGCGTATGAGTGTTGATTTACCAGAGCCATTACGACCTAAAAATGCGAGCTTTTGACCCTTGTGGATACGAAAATCAAGATCATCAAAAAGAACCTTTGTCCCCCATGCTTTGTGAATGCCAGTTGCATTAATTAAAACTTCAGCCATCTGATGATACCTCGATAAAAGTGCTTAAAATCAAATCTCAAATTAGAGATTGAATGTTTTCCGCAAAGGTAGCAATCTTGTGGGCCAAAACCAAAAAACACGGCTCGCACTGAGCCGTCTTTCAAACAAAGAAGGGTAAAGATCTTTGTTTATTGGGGCGGGCTTAAGGACTGCTACAATCAATGGTTGATTGAGAATTCTTGAACTTCGACCCAATATTTTGCTTCATATACGGCATCATCCATGATATATGAAACGAGCGGCCCACTATCATCCATATCCCCTAGGTCCATGTCGGGCACTCCACGACCATTTAAATTCATAGATTCATCATTGTCTCAATTAGTCAGTGAAGTATTCACAGCAAGCCATTTGATAAAAGTCTCAACATCTAGATAAGTTTCAAGACTCGCTCTAAAGCTAGCTGGGTCAGTTGTTCTTGTTGAAGAGTTGAATGACCTTTAAACCGTAGTCCGAAATGCTCCCACAGCTTGATTAAAATATTTAGAACGTTCGCTCACCATAGAATCAATCCAAAATGTAGGGATAGCCAAAAGTAAAGCAAGAATAATTAAGGTGACAATCTTCAAACTCCAAGACTTCGTCATTTTTGTGAAAATTGAAGAAACTGTGGCGGTATTTTTTAAAGATAAACCATCAGGTTGATTTGATTGACTTGATTGATTTAGATCGTTTGGTTGATTTGCCGAATTCATGAGAGTCCTTTGTTAAGTGTTTCTATTAACTTAGGAGTCAATTGTGAAACTCATTTGAAGACTCTGTGAAAAGGACGTGAAAAGCATATCATCTAATGATAAACGAGCATTTTAGACAATAAGTCTCAAATAAAGCCCCTAAAACCGTTAATTATTGAGAAATTTGAGGTTTAATGTTGGTTATTTGCCCTATTGCATACTATTATAATGGGTGTAATTTTTTTGAATGGGTCACATGGAACACCATACTGATACACTACTCTTAACAATCATCAGCGCCATTGTCATAGGCGTGTATCTATTTGTTATTGCCAATCGACTCAAAATCCCAGCAATCGTACCGCTACTTTTTGGTGGTGTTATCGTAGGTCCTGAAGTTTTGGGATGGATTAATCCTGCCAATATTCAAGATGAGCTAAATACTCTCATCAAATTTGCCGTTGCTATTATCCTTTTTGAGGGTGGTTTAAGTTTAGACCCCAAGGGATACAAGTCAGCCGGCGGTATCATACGTAAGATGCTTACTATAGGAGTCCTTACGACTTGGCTAGGAACAGCAACTGCCATGTACTTCCTCTTTGATCTGGGACTCGTCCTCTCTTTACTCGGCGGCTCACTTATCATTGTCACCGGGCCCACCGTAATTACACCACTTCTTAAAAGAGTTTCAGTCAACACTCGACTTCATCATATCCTTCACTATGAAGGTGTTCTTGGAGACCCAATTGGTGTCTTTGTGGCTTTACTTTGCCTTGAGTGGGTCAGTGTTAATGCCGTTGAAACGGCTAGCGCGGCACCAATTATTGACTTTTTAGCTCGAATTTTCTTTGGTATTATACTCGGTATCATCGGCGGATTTTTCATCAACTATATGGTGCGTCAACTTCGAATGCAAGAAGAAGCAATCAATCTATTTGTGCTTTCGACGGTTCTCGGTTTATTCGGACTTTGTGAGTCAATTGTACCAGAGACAGGCCTTATGGCTGTGACTATTTCTGGTCTTATTTTAGGTATTAAACAGCCTCCTTTTCTCAAAAAAATTAAACAGTTTCAAATTGAACTCACCGATCTCTGTATTGCCTGTTTGTTCATTCTACTTGCCGCCAAACTTGAGCTTGAGCCATTCATGGCACTTGGGGTCAAAGGCGTCATCATACTACTCCTCGTGCTTTTTATTATCAGACCACTTGGTGTGTTTCTCTCAACTCGTGGTGAAAAGATTCCGTTTAGAGATAAACTCATGTTATCCTGGATTGCTCCGCGTGGAATTATCGCAGCATCTATGGCCTCAATTGTAGGCATCACTTTAGAAGAAAACAACATGCCTGGAGCTGATATTTTACCGGCTTTTGTGTTTGGTGTCATTGGCGTCACAGTTGTATTTCAAGGTTTCTCGGCAGGGTTTGTAGCCAAACTTCTCAAAGTCGAACGCCCTCCAAGAAGAGACTGGATTATTATTTCAGCCAATAAATTTTCTCGTGTGATCGCTCACTTTATTCAAAGGCGTGGTTGCAAAGTCTACTTGATTGATGCCAATTCCAACAATGTACAAGCAGCCCGTAAAGAAGGCCTTGTGGCAATTACCTCCAATGCTTTCGAATTAGAACTTCTCGAACGAGAAGACTTCCTAGAAGTGGGCAATGTACTTGCCCTCACAGACAATAAAGACCTCAATCTAACACTGTGTAAGCATTGGCAAGATTTAGGTGAAAGGGTTCGCACTCTTCGTTGGGCTGACAAAGAAGAAGAAAAAGGGATTAACGATTATCGTCATTTAGGTAAGGTCATTTTTGCAGATCTTCCCAAGCCCTCAGTTGTCTCTCATCAAATCGAAATGGGAACACTCAGGCAACTAGATGAAACTGATGACACCACTCCTAATCGTATGGAGCTTGCAACATATAATGGAGGACGAGTATTACTCAATACTCACATTTACGAATTTAGAGATGCAGATCCCGGAGCTGCAGATCAAACAGTCCATAGACTTAGCTTCAGAATCCCTAAAGAGCCGGTCACAAAGATAATCACTGCTAGTCGAATTATGTTCCTACAAGGTGCTGATAGCTTGGAAGACTTATTTGATAAGCTACTGGTCAATGTTACTAAGGAATACCCTGACTTACTCAAATCTCAACTACTCGAAGATTTTAACAAAATTGGTAGAGAACGCCCCTTGGTTCTTAATTTTGGAGCATCAGTCAATCATGTCTATTCTAATCAACTAGATGATTCAGTCTGCTTATTAGCTAAGCTCGCCGAGCCTCTAATAGACACTTCTCATTCAGCCATACCTGTAAGACTTGTGTTTTTGATTATTTCTCCAGCTGAACAACAAAACAAACATCTGAAGCTACTAGCATCTATCGCTCGTTTACTCAATGACAAAAAAATTCGTGATGAAATTCTTCACGCCAAAGAAGTCGAAGATGTTCTATTTTTACTTAAAAAGTTTGAACATCATGCTGAGCTCAAAGCCAAGGCCAAAGAGCAGTTGGCTAAAACACCATCTCGTGCTCAAAATGAACCGACAGAGAAAGATGAAAATGAATAAAAAGCTCTCTCTTATTTTAGTCATCATACTCAGTGTATTTGTGGTCTCAAGTTTTGCTGGTGTTAGCCAGAAGCTACCAAGACGAAGCTCGGGTTGGGCTGATTTAAGTGCTGGTAAAACTCTGACAGAAACTAATCATGGTGCTCTTTCATTGAATTATCAACACACTAATAAACATTACGCACTACAAATATTGTTTTATCAGTTTTGCAGTACTTCAGCCGTCGGTTGTGTTGAAGGGCCCCACCATACTTTCAACTTCCTTTATGGACGAGCCCATTACATCAACCCTTATGTCAAGGTCTATGCTCAAACAGGAATTGCAGCTCTTGGTGCTGAAGCTGATTGTAAATTAAGTGACCCGGCCAATCCAACTTCAATCAATGAATGCAACAAAACTACCGACTTCGGCATCCCTATTCGAGTGGGAGTTAGTGGAGGACATTTTGTTGGTTTATCATTGGAATTTACAGGGCTACTCTCAGCCAATCATCAAATTGTAGGTTTGCAATTTGGTCTACCTATGGGCGTATTTTAATTCCAAAGAGTACTCCACCATCGATTTACTAAAATATCTTGCCCAATTTCTGAAAAATGAATCCCGTCAAAACGTAAAATATTCAACGCCGGTAATTGATTTAAATTAACATCAACGAGTGAGTCACTCACCACGCCTTTGTGTAAAAAAGGCAAATCATTTATTAACCTTAGTTGGGTCTGCTGAAGTGGTAAACTCACACCTGGAGTTTTTGACATTAACGCTTCTTCAGTATTTATATAAGTTGATATTGCTAAATATATCGGCACTTCAGGTAACTGCATATTAAGCTCAACCATAATTAACCGGACTTGTTGATAGTAAGTTTCTAAATTTGTTTTTTCAACAAAATCACTTTCACCTTGATGCCAAATCACTTGATCAATTTGAATGTTTTTACTTTTTAATTCAGCGATAGATCTTCGAGTATTTTCAAACAAAATTCCACCCGGAAGCCAGGACCTAGCTACCGTGCCACCTTGTGCTAGAGGCACTAGGATGACTCGTGATATTATCTCTAAAGAATCAATAGCTCTATGAGCCAAAGGAATCCAAACAGAACCGAAATCTCCACTAGCCCCCTTTAAAGGATCTTGTGCCATAACCATTTTAGGATTTGATACATACGCTGTTTCAATTTGATTGAGAGTATCTATTCTAAAAGTGTCCGCTAGATAAAAATTCCAAATTTGAGGATGGATTTCTTGGTGCATTTTTTGAGCGTGATTAGCCGCTTGAGATTGTCCCAACACAAGAAGTACCCATGTTGAATCATTCCAATTATTTTGCAGCGCATCATCACCTTGAAAATCCCAATTTAGAATCTCAACTCGAGTAATGGGTGTTTGGTAGTCGCCTAGCACTTCAAAAGGGAAGTCACTTGCTGATATGAATTTTTGATGCCATCCATTTTTCCAAATGATGACACACATCACTGTGGCAATAAATATTATGACGACAAACAAAATTCTCAAAGATTTGACGTTTATTAATAAGTAACGAAGCTTCGTCATGGCTTTATTTAACTTTTAAACTCTCAGGAACTTCAGGTAAACCGAGTTTGTCAAAAAGATCAAAAAATTGTGCGGTATGCACATGCTCTGCTCGAATTCCTTCTTCAATTTCAAGTTCAGCCAAAGCTTTTTTAACAAGCGCTTTAGGGTAAATAGTTTCTAAGGAGTTGTACATTTTTTTACGCTTTTGTGCAAAGCACTGCGCCAAGAATGTGAAGAACCCAGGCTTGACTTCACGTCGCTGATCCACAGCTAAGGCTTCAATCATAATCGTCGCAGACATCACTCGAGGGATAGGGGTAAAATTCAAAGGCTCTACTTTGCGAAGTAAATTACAAGTCGCATAAGATTGTAGCATCACAGTTAAATGACCAAAATTTCTCGTCCCCGGTTGTGCACAAAGTCTTTTGCCTGGTTCGTATTGAACCATCGCCATAGTCCCTTTACAAAGGTGAGCTAAAGGGAGGATTTTCATCAAAATCGGTGTGGCCATATTGTAAGGTAAATTACCCACAATCCAGGCATTGGGGTTAGCAACAAGCCAAGGCTCAAGATCAAAATCCATAAAATTAGCGTGAATGAGCTTAAAGTGTTCCTCTTCTATTTTGAACTTCAGAAATTTGATGCATTCGATGTCAATTTCTACGGAGGTCACATGAGCGCCGCGAGCGAGAAGGGACTTAGTCAAAGCACCGTGGCCAGGGCCAACCTCTAGGACAGTATCACCTGGTTTAATAGGCAAATCACCTGCGATAGCATCAATAATCCCCTGATTATTCAAGAAATTTTGTCCAAATTTTCGTCTGCGATTGCGGTCCATAAGTTTCTCCTTTCAGATAAATGTAGAAATTCGTCTAGTAGATAGGTTTTTGCTATTTTGTGACGGATATGATGGAAATTTTGATGAAAAATACTCTTTTTCAACTAGCCAAAGGACGCTTTACGAGCATAGACCTAAGCCAGAGTCTAGCTATTTATCTTTTTGTAATCACCATTTTATCAAGCCCGTTGTCGGCTCAGGTAGATTCAGAGTCAAATAATGAGTTTCCTGACCAGAGTCTTCAAATGCTTCCATTACCCGAAAATGCACGCCCTCTAGAAAGCATTCTTCCCAAGGGTGCAATGGAAGACCCCAAGACCACGCCATTATATATTGACTCAAATCGATATAAAACGGACCTCAAGGTCAACACTCAAACCCGAGAAGTATTAATTCAAAAAATCTACATCAATCGAGGCACCAAAGACACCACTAGAATTTGGACCCAAAATTACTCCGAAATGGGTGATTACGCTTATGATATGAACCAAATGGCACTAAAAAAACTCTGGCTTGATGGCCTTGTCGGGCAAGAAACGTCCCCCGTAGCCGATGGCGATAGTTTATTTAATATTGACATTCCCATTAAGCTCCCAGCATGGATGCGAGATATGAAGCTCGAACGACCGAAACTTCAGATTGAAGGTACTTTGCTTCTGACTGTCGGCGGGGTCGGCAAAACGACCAACAAGAAAACATCCGCAACCACCTCACTTTGGCCGGGTTTTAATCCCAACTTCGAATCCAACTTCAAAGTCACCGGATCAGTTGGCTGTCACATCACCCTCAATATTGACAATCAGGAGGGCTTTGGAATTCGAAACCGCCTGCGAGTGACTTATAAAGAATGTTACGAAGGTGAGTTCGAAGATTTCATACTGCAAGAAGTAGAAGCTGGTAATACATCGCTTTCTTTGCCTGGTACAGAGCTCACGGGCTATGCCGAAGAGCATCAAGGCTTATTTGGTATTAAAGCGAAATTCAAATTTGGTGATCTTTGGCTCACGACAATCGCTTCACAAGAGGGTGGCTCTCAGGAAGAATACAACCTCAATGCTGGAGCTTCAGAAACTGACTTCGTTATTCGTGAAAAAGAGTTTGTGGCATATAGGCATTACTTCATGCATCATACTCACAAAAATAACCTCATTAGAAGTCTCCTTCGCGGCGATAAAACAAACTTCCGCAAACCATCAAGTCTTGAAGTTTGGACCGAAGCGCCTCCGGGTAAAGATGACAATGTTGCACTCGGTATCAACGGTTACATCCCAAAGATTGATGGAACATTTGAACAAAAATATAAAGACTTAAGACTTCGCAAACTAGAAGACAAGGAATGGAGCTGGCATCCCCGTGGATATATTACACTTCGAAGCGCCAAACGCGATCAACTCATTGCAGTCGTCGTTGACCGATCCTCTATTACTAATTTACCCACTGACATTAGGCCAGGTGCAATAAGACCCAATAATGGTGTGCAGACCGGGACCGCGGTCATGGTCATCAAAGACAAAGCCAATGTTGAACCAGATTTGCAATCTTTAATGGTTCGAAATCACTACAACGTGGGCTACTCCGAAACAAACAAATCCAACTTTCAACTTTACTTAGAGGACATTAATAGTCAACAAGGTGACTATATGAAAACTTTAGGACTTGTGGATTCGACTGGTGTAATCCTACGTGAAAATCCAGAAATTTTTGATGATCAAACAGGTGAGATGATTTTACCTTGTCGTCCAACCAAAAATTACCTCTCGAGTGAAGTCAGTAATGCCAGCCAAAATTGTTTGGAGCCTTTGAGGAATTTAGACAAAAGCCTCGGGGCATTATATGATGATAAAATTCGAAATTTTAATCGCATCCAATCCAAGTACAGCTTCAGAGGAAAGACCAAACGCAAAAACACCACACTTCGTGTTTCTGATTCTCATAGCGTTAATTCAGGTGGCTGTGTAGATATCGCTCCTGGCTCCGAAAAACTCAAAATTGGATCGACTACACTTAAACGGGGAATTGATTATGAAGTCCTCTACCAACTAGGACAAATTGAACTTCTATCAGATCGCGCCAAAGACCCCAACTCAGAGATTAAAGTCACTTACGAGTGTGAACCATTATTTCAAATTGAAAACAAATTTCTATTAGGTGCTCGCGCAGAATACTTCTTTAACACACTTGACTCGGGTTCACATATCGGCGCCACCGCACTTTGGAAAAATCAAACCACCGATTCTAAACGTCCTCAATTTGGTAACGAGCCTTTTTCTAGTCTACTTTTAGGTGCCAACATACGTATGCTAGATAATGCCAAGTGGATGGACAAATTCGTGAATGCGATTCCCTTTATCCACTCTGAAACCAAATCTAAATGGCAAACCGATGCAGAGCTTGCATGGTCCTTTCACAATCCGAACACTGCAGGTGATGCACTTCTTGAAGACTTTGAAGGATCCAAGCGTGAACTCCCATTTTCTCTCAGACGAAATTCATGGACTGCCTCGAGTCCGCCTGGAGGAGTGCAATCTCAGGACCTCAACACTTATCAGCCACTCACTGACTATAGACACAAAGGTGAATTTATTTGGCACTCCAATAACGAAACTCGCTTCAGATATATATATGGTGCAGCCGAGGACCCGGAAATTTCCAATCGATATATCTCATTACTCAAACTCACACTTCGAGCCAACGATAACCTCCAAGGCAACTCTTGGGGAGGAGTGATGCGTGCTAACTCTGATTACTATAGAGACATGTCTCAACACGAATATATTGATATTGTCATTCAGGGCAACCAAGGCTCTCTCTATATAGATATTGGTGAAATATCAGAAGACATTTCAATTAATGGACAAGCCCCAAATTTAAATCTAGATACCGAGGGCGACCCTTATACCAACTTACAAAAACACGATGACGGCCTTGATGGTGCCACAGCTAGTGGAACAGAGACGGCACTCAGTTGGACCTGTAGAGATACCGAGTGTAATAGCATTGAGCGAACTGTTGGGCAGGGCTCGATTGATCCAGCTCAAGACAATTTTGAAGTTCAAAAAAATTCATCCGATCCAGATACTCGCATTAATGGAACAGAAAATAATGCGGCTGACAAATACGGTTATGACACTGAAGATCTTAATCGTAATGGATCACTAGATCAAGAGAATAATTTCATTCGATATAAAATTGATCTCAACGAAAATATCGGATTTCAGATTTTGGCCAATGGTTGGAGACGCTACTTAATCCCCTTGTCAGATTACCACGAGCTCATCAGCGCCCAAAATGACGAATATGAAACTCTGATCCAAAACATCGCCTATACTAGAGTGTGGATAGGTGACCTACCTAAAAATGTCGAGCAAGTCAAAGCACAAATTGCAAAAATTTCTGTGGTCGGTAATCAATGGGAAGCTTCTGCTCGCTCCAAAGGTTATGAGTACAATCAAGATCAAAATTATCAGATTAGTGTCTTAGGCAATGATACTTTATATACCGATCTTTCTAATAGTAGCGCAAACCCTGACTCCAATTTTATTGATGTCCGAGTAATCAACAATCGTGATGACATTAATACTTATGTCCCTTCACCTCGCACCAAAGTCGAGAAAGAAGCTAACTCGGACATATCACTTCGCGAGCAATCTTTAGTTTTGAAATATGGCAAACTCCATCCAGGACAAGAAGTATCAGTTACAAGGTTTTTTGACGGAGACATTAAAGATCTCACATCTTATGAAACACTCAAAATGGAGATCCATCTAGACTCAATTGGTAATGTTCCTGAGAACGTACGCTTTGGAATTCAATTTGGCCAAGGTGGCCTCAATGGCTCACAAGATTATTATGAATGGTCATTTAGACCAAGAGCAGCAGACAATTGCCCGGCCTCCAAACTCAGTCAAGAGAACATCTACTCTTCATGTCACCAAAAAGTTTGGGACTTCAATGCCATGAGCCTTAATTTGGAAAATTGGCCTCTGCTTAAACTTCAACCCAACTGGAATGGCGGCAATGTTGACACTGTGCAAATGGTCTGGAATCAGGAAAACAAAAAATATCAAGCAGTCACAGGAAGCATCAACTCAGTCCTAGATAGTTTGCATAGAGAATTTTCAGATATTTTAACTGACACACTCCAAGCAGGCTTTAATGATCAACGCGCCGAGATGATTAGTATCGTCGGTAATCCTTCACTTTCTCGAGTCAATTGGATGCGCTTTGTTATTTATGTCGATGAGGGGCTTCCTCAGACAGACGACATTGGAGGTATTTTCTGGATTAATGATTTGAGGCTTTCTGGAGTTCGTTCAGGTTGGGGTACTGCAGGACGTGGATCGATTCAATTTGACTTTGCCGATGTGATGTCTCTTTCTGGTAACATGTATTATCAAGATGGAAACTTTGCTAGTCTTCAATCAGGTATAGGCTCACCACTGCCGAGTCTTTCTGAGGCCAAGTCATCGCTACGACATCAATTTGATTTCCAATTTTCCACAGATAAATTTTTGCCCGAAGACTTTAACGTCAAGATGCCATTTGGCCTCTCCTATCAAGCTCAAATAGAGCGGCCTTATCTCAAACCTCAATCAGATCTTCGTTTGACTCAAGATGATTATACGGACCTAGTTCCTGAATTTTTAGAGAATGAACAAACTATAAACGATGCTCTTCAAGAGAAGGAACTTCGCGAAGGCATTGGCTATGATGCTAAGCCTCAATCCAAAGGTTATCAAAATTGGCGTGATATGTGGACGATGTCTTGGCGCTATTCCAAAGGCCACGTCAAAAATGCCAACTTGCTCACTGAACTGGGCTCGCAGTTTATCTTTGAGCGCCCTACCCTCAATTACCGGTTTAGTTGGAGTAGAACCCGTAACGCCCTTGCTGCTGACACCGTACGTAATTACCGTACAGAGCTAGGTTATAATTTAGGCCAACTCAACAAAGAGCGTCGCTTTTTCCAATATTGGCCAGAGAAATTTGATTTCACCGTCTTTGACCTTGACTTTAATCGCAATCTTCTGCGTCCACGCAATGTAGAAGATGTAGAATTTACTCTACCTAAGATCTTAGACTATAATCTGGATCTACAACATAAAGCTGACTTAAACTGGAACATCTTTCCTTTCTTAAATCTTACTATGGGGACTAACATTAGTCGCGATATGGATGACGACCATGAAGCTTTCTCTAGTCAACATTTATTTGACCAAAGCGAGCATGGCTTTCTTGCTTGGAACCGGATTTGGGCCTTTGACACCTCAGACTTTGCCTACAAAACCAAATCATTCATTAGTCCAATAGAAAACAATGGCCAGCCTTCGCTTGATGTTAATGGTCTGCCTATGTTTGATACACTTTCTCAAGTCCTAGCCTCCAATTCAACAAAGCTCGGAAGTAACTATTTCATCTTACACAATGAACGCAGCCGTTCTCAAAATTTTGCCCTCGCCTTCAATCCTAGATGGTTTGACTTCCTCACAGTGCGCACGAGATTTTTAACCAACTTTAGCCATACCAAGTTCATCCCGGATAATTTTGATCAAACAGAATATAGCTCTCAGCAAACCAACTACTGGACTTTACAGCGCGACAACACTTTTGAATTTAGGCCGACTCTTAAGATTAACAAACTTTTCGACAGTAAAAACAAGTCCAAAAGTAGCATCAGTAGTCTCTTAAAAAAATGGCGTTGGAACTCAATCACTTCTAGTTGGAGTGTCAATGTCAAAGATCTCAACGAAGACTATACACTCACTCATCTAGATAGCATCGGTGTGACACCGGCCCAATATTACCTTTACGCCCTAGGTCTGGGCGATGGCACAGGCCTTCGCAATGGACTTGATATCATAACAGGAGATATGGGTAAGACTCATGGCAAGGATCACAACGGCCAAAACTTCAGAGGTTTTGCTCAATATTTAAGTAACAATGTGGACTCTACAGTTTATCAGTTAAGCTACATGCATAATGTGACTCGTAACGCCCAGATGGGGACTCGGTTTACCATCCCCTACGGCAAATTAAATGCTAGTAGTAATATCTATTGGAAACAAGAGTTTGCACAATACCGTGAAACTCCACTTTATCTTGATACCACACTCACCTGGCCCAAATGGAATGTAGGCGTCGGAGTCCCGAACTTTGCACCTAAATACTCATTCTTAAAAAAATACTTTACTTCATTTACTACAGACCATAAGTTTGCCTTTGAACGCCAACGTATTTCAAGACCCTTCCAAAATGATGAAGATTATACCAACCGAACTTATTCTTGGGAGCCATTGATTAAAATTAGCGCAACAACGAAGAAACGTGTTCGCATATCTAATTCCTTTAATTGGAAAGTCGTCCATGGTTGGAATTACCCAAAAGCCAATCCTGAACTTTCAAATTACGCCTCTGAAAATGGAATCCAATTTGTACCGCAAGATTTCTATCCGCAATATGATCAACTTCCTATTAACTGGGCTCCGACCCCCTACACATTTGCAGGGCTCATACGATCTCGTAGCTTAACTCGTTCCAATGATCTCAACATAGCCTATGATATGCCGACCAACAGAGGCTTTAGGTTGTGGGGTTGGTACTTTAGACTCAAAAATCCAATCCAGTTTAACCTTAAATTCTTCTACGAACACAATTTAGAGTGGCGCAAAGAATACCGAGCTCCGAGCTATGACCCACTGTTGGGTGATGGAACAAGCATAGGTAATGCCTATGATATTAATGGAGTGGCTCACCCAGTTTATGAAGCTGACTTTTTAGTCAAACAAGACGACCCTGAAAACCCTGAGCGTACAACTCCGATCAATAGAACAAGTTACACATTTAGACCTTCAGCAGCTTACCGATTTACGGACAAAATTACAGGTGATGCATTTTTAGAGTACCAACACCATATCACTAGATATGACGCTTCTGAAAATCAAGAAGACGATCAGCGTGAGCTCATCGAAAGCCGTTTGCAATATCAAATACAAATCAAGATGGTCTTTTAAAAATTGTTAAATTTGACTTATCAGGCGATTTCTTGATTATTTGCGGCCTGCATTAAGTATTCAATCGTCAGGAGAAGCTCATCACTTCTCACGGGCTTTGCCATATGCTCATCCATACCTGCATGAATACACTCCTTGCGATTGGCATGGACAGACACTCCAATCATCGCATGAGGCAATATAGAAGCTTGCATTTCAAGTTGGCGGATGGCCACGCTAGCCTCTAAGCCATTCCCCATCTTAGTTAATGACACTTTCAACACTGAGCGATTTATAGTAAGATCATCAACAACCAATATCTTACCTATAGCAATGTCCATATCCTGGCGAACGAACTCAGCGTCGAGCTGGGCGCGCAATACCTTAAAAGTCAGCTCTGTTTTATAAAGTGCCACCAAAATGCTGACTGGAGTGCCTTCATTATCTAACACAGGCAATCCAACATAGGCTTCAGCGCCCACAGTAAAGGCCACACTATTGACATCTAAAGTCTTAGGCTCCAGCTTACCGACAATGATGTAGTCTGCTTGAATTGCTCTAGATAGAGAGAGCTAGATTTTTATAAAAATCCACCACTCAATTTTTTCTAACTGAATCAACTACTTCAATTATTCGTTCCATCATCATTATTATCCCGCTAGTTGTTCACTCCCTATCACAGGACCAATATTCGTACAAATCAAGTTTTTCCCTCAAAATTGTGTATATTTTCTGCATCGATCCAGATTCATCTTGAATTTGGAAGGTTGAATATTTTATTTTAAGCAAATCAACTTGGCTACTTGGCCTTTCTAGTTGGTTTCTAGGTGAATTTTAAAAATTTACAGAAAGTTTATTGAATGAGAAACCACAACAAACGTGAGATTTTGATTTCTAAAACTCCTTATGACAAAAGAATCGCTGTGATGGAAAATGGCGAATTGATGGAATTAGTTGTAGAATCAAAAGAAACTCTAAGAGTTTTGGGTAACATCTACAAAGGTGTCGTTCAAAAGGTCCTACCAGGACTTCAAGCTGCCTTTATAGACATGGGACTCGAAAAAGCAGGATTTTTACATGTTGATGATGTCATCGACCGGAATATCCAACTTCGCAAAGACTTCGGTGATGACGATGACAAATCTCGTGTTAGATCCATTAAACCGACAATTGACCAACTCCTTAAAGAAGGTCAAGAGATCATGGTTCAGATCACCAAAGAGCCAATTTCTACCAAAGGTGCGCGCCTCACGACTCACATACTTTTCCCTGGCCGCTTCTTAGTCTGTATGCCGGGAACTGACTTTATTGGTGTTTCCAAAAAAGAACGTGATCATAGTCGTCGCCGCGCGCTCAAAACATTGGTCCGCAAGATCAAATCTGAAGACGTGGGATACATCGTTCGCACAAACGGACTCGGCGAGTCTGACCGCGAGATTGAATCACAGATGCGCTCATTAGAAGCCAAATGGGCCATGACCAAATCAGCGTTTGAAGAAGCTGAGGCTTATTCTGTAATATACCAAGAGTCGGACTCAACTGAGACCACACTGCGTGATTACTTCTCAGATAGCACTGACTTTGTCTATGTCGATGACCGTGTCGAATACCGCGCGATGAAGTCTTATCTTCGCGTACTTTCTCCGGACAAGATGGACCGTATCAAATTATGGAGTGACAACACCTCACTATTTGAGCATTTCCGTATCGAAGACGAGTATGAGAAAACTCTCCACAGAACAGTCAAACTCAAACGCGGTGGATCACTCGTTATTGAGCAAACTGAAGCACTACTTTCAATTGACATCAACACTGGACCTAAAGTTCATGGCCGCAATCAAGCTAAGAACATTTTAGAGACTAATATTGATGCCTGTCATGAGCTCGCTCGCCAAATGCGCTATCGCGACATGGGTGGCTTGATCATCATTGACTTCATTGATATGGAATCAGAAGAAGACCGCCAAACGATTAACAATGAATTCAAAAAGTCGATAAGAAAAGACAAGACTCCGGTCTCGTTTGTCCCTATCTCTCCATTTGGACTCATGGAAGTGACTCGTAAGCGTGTTCGCGTGAACTTAATGACTGAAAAAACGAACTCTTGCCCTACCTGTCATGGTCGTGGATTTGTTTATTCAATTGAGACAACCGTCTCTGAGATGGATCGTTGGCTCGCTCGTTCACAAAAAGACGGAACACATCGCAATATCACCATGGTACTGCCTCCTCCTATTATTGAGATGATGGTTGAAAACCGTGGCGAGTACTTCAAATACATGGAAGACAAGTACGGCTTAGAGCTTGACCTTGTCGAATGGGATAATGCTCAAATCAATGAGTACCATATGTTTGATACCAAGTCGGGTGATGACATCACTCACAAGTATCAGTTTAAATACTAAGACGTTTAAAACTAAAGGCTTCCTATTTCAGGAGGCCTTTTTTGTATAAAATGAAATAATTTTAATTTCAGCAAATGAGAGTCAATTTCTACCTCAAAAGAAAACTTCTTAACTAAAGTCACGCTTTTTCACTAAAACCACTTCTTTTTTCAAAATTGATTTATTATATTTGTGCCACTACCGCGGGTATGGTGGAATTGGTAGACACGCCAGACTTAGGATCTGGTGCCGCAAGGTGTGGGGGTTCGACTCCCTCTACCCGCACTCATAAAAGGCCTTAGCGCTCTCAGCTCTAAGGCCTTTACTTTATCACAGCCGAATACGAGGTTTATCTTGAAATCAACTATCGCAGAGCCAACGAGCACACAACGTACTCTTGACATCGAAATGCCACAATCAGCCATCAAGGGTCCCTTTGACTCAAAGATCGCTAAATATTCTAAAGAAATCGAAATCAAAGGTTTCCGTAAGGGTAAAGTACCACGTAAAATGATCGTTGCCCGTTTTGGTGCCGCTATCCGTCAAGAAGCTGTTGAAGAGGCGATTGATATTGCAATCAAATCTGAACTTGAAAAAGCCAAAATTGAGCCTATCGCTCAAGGTACTATTGAAAAATTCGAAGATGACAAAGAAAACGACATCAAATTTACAGTTCTAGTTGAAGTAGATCCAGAGATCGAAATCAAAGACTACGACAACTTAAATGTTGTTCCTGAAGCTGTGACTGTTGAAGATTCTGAGATTGAAACTGAAATTGAAGCGGCTCAAAAGCAATTTGCTGAAGAGACTGTAGTTGAAGGAGCATCTGCATCAGGTCACGTACTTGAAGGTCAGTACCTCAAACTTATCATCGAAGGTGAAGAACGTCCTGTTCCTGAAAACCCTGCATTTCGTATCGAAATCGGCGCTTCACGTACTCCGGGATTTGACGAACATCTTGAAGGCATCACAGCCGGCGAAACGAAAGAAATTTCTTTTAGCTTCCCTGATGACTACGGTCAAGCTGAGCTAGATGGCAAAGATGCAATCTACACGATCCAAGTTGAGTCAATCAAATCTCTTGAGCTTCCAGCACTTGATGACGAGTTTGCTAAAAAACTTGGCGCCGAGTCTTTTGACGAGTTCAAAGCATCTCTTAAAGAAAACATTTCTAAATACAAAATGAATCAATCCAAAACAAAAGCACACGATGCTGTGATGGAAATTCTTATTGAACGCAATGGATTTGAAGTACCAGAAGCTCGTGTTAAATACTACGCAGAGCAAACTCTTCAAAAAAAAGAAGGCGAAACTACTTCAGAAGAAGAAGTAAGTGGACTTCGTGACCAAGCTATTTCTGAAATCAAAAAATACAGAATTCTTGAAGAGATCTCTAAAACAGAGAAAATCAAGGTCAAACAAGCTGAAGTAGACGCAAGAATTCAAGAAATTGCTGCCATGTACGGTATGGAATTCAATGAGCTTAAATCTCAACTTCGTTCAAGCGGTCGTATCGTTGGTATTCGTGAAGAACTTAAAAAAGAGAAAACTCTTGACTTTTTGGTGGGAATTCGCGAAACTGAAGCAGTAGAAGCTTAAAACTTATATTTTAAGCTAATTCAAGCTCTTATTACTTGAATTTGTACATTGTTTGAGGATTCCTCTTTGATGTCAAATTCAACGTAAGGGCTCTCAATTTTAAAAGCTTAAAGCAACAATGTTGCAAATTGCATTATTCTGGAGAATAGCATGATCATTCCAACGGTTATCGAAAGTACAGGGCGCGGAGAACGTGCCTATGATATCTACTCTCGCCTTCTAAAAGAGCGTATTATCTTTTTAGGCACAGCCATTGACGACAATGTCGCCAATGTTATTATGGCTCAACTTATTTTGCTTGAGTATGAAGACCCTGAAAAAGACATCACGCTATATATTAACTCACCTGGTGGGTATGTATCGGCTGGTCTTGCGATCTATGATACTATGCAACACATCAAACCTGATGTAGCAACTATTTGTGTAGGCTCAGCTATCTCAATGGGCTCTGTTCTATTGACTGCAGGGGCTGAAGGCAAACGCTTTGCACTTCCTAATTCTCGTATCATGATGCATCAACCTTCTGGTGGTGCAGGTGGTCAGTCTTCTGACATTCAGATTCATGCTCAAGAGATCATCAAAACTCGTGCTAAATTAAATGGTATCCTCGCTAAGCATTGCAAACGCGACGAATCTGATATTTTAGCGAAAACTCAGCGTGACTTTTTCATGAGCCCAGAAGAAGCTCTCGAATTTGGCGCTATAGACGAAATTTTATACCCAAAGAGTGAAGACTAATGGCAACAGGGACATCAGGTAAGGGCAGTCAAATTCGCTGCTCATTTTGTGGCAAAGCTGCAGAACAAGTTTCTAAAGTAGTGACTGGGCCTGGCGTCCACATATGCAACGAGTGTGTTGACATGTGTAATACCATACTTACTCAAGCCAAGCCTGTTGATCAAGCAGGCGTCAACGCCTCCGGCTCAAAAGGTGGTAATGGAGTCAATGGATCAACGGCTGCAAAGACTGAAGCCGCATCAGCTAATACTAGTGATTCACAGGGTGTTTCAACACTTCCAGCTCCCTCTGAAATTTCAGGTCACCTTGATACATTTGTTATCGGTCAAGAAAAAGCCAAACGAGCTCTTTCTGTTGCAGTTTATAATCACTACAAAAGACTTCGCGCTCCAGTCACTGCAGATGGTGTGGAGATTGAAAAATCAAACATCCTATTTGTTGGTCCTACTGGATCCGGTAAGACTCTTTTGGCTCAAACTTTAGCCAAATATCTTGATGTTCCTTTTACTATCGCCGATGCTACAGTTCTTACTGAAGCAGGTTATGTTGGTGAAGACGTAGACAACATCATCGTTAGATTATTTCAATCAGCAGACTACGATGTAGCTCGTGCTGAACAAGGCATCATCTTCGTAGATGAAGTCGATAAGATTGCACGTAAGAGTGCTAACGCCTCGATCACTCGTGATGTTTCTGGCGAAGGTGTTCAACAAGGGCTTCTTAAACTTTTAGAAGGCACTGTAGCGGCCATTCCACCTAAGGGCGGACGCAAACATCCTGAACAAAATCTCATACAAATCAACACCAAAAACATTCTATTTGTTTGTGGTGGTGCTTTTGAAGGCATCGACAAAATTATCGCTCGACGCCTCAACAAAGGTGGCATGGGGTTTGGTGCTGAGGTGACTAAAAAGTCTGATCACGACACCACTCAAATGTTAGCCTATGTAGAGCCTGATGATTTGATTGAATTTGGTCTGATCCCCGAGCTTGTCGGAAGACTTCCATTAACTGTTGGTTTAGAAGAACTTGATGGCGAAGCACTTTTGGCTATTTTACAAAAACCTAAAAATGCACTTCTTAAGCAATACAAGAAATTATTCAAAATGGATGATCTTTTATTGACCTTTGAGGACGACGCACTTGACTCTATCGTTGAGCATGCAATCGAACGCAAGACCGGTGCTCGTGGGCTTCGCTCGATTATTGAAAATGCACTTATGTCAATAATGTATGAAGCGCCTTCAATGACTGGTGTCAAAGAAGTTGTCATCACCGCAGACGTAATTAACAATGGTGCCGAGCCGACTTATATCCTTGAGTCCTCTAAACAAAAAGTATCTTAATAAAATTAATACCACTCGAATCGCGTTCGCCTGTTCATTTCATCATTTGAACGCACCTCGAAATTCTAAAGAATTATAAAAATGACAAAATTAAATTTACTCCCCATCCTACCTCTTCGAGATATGGTGGTATTTCCACATGCCTTATCTCCACTTTTACTTGGTCGTCCTTCTTCAATTGATACGATTCAATTTGCCAGTAAAAATGCGGGCGACAATCTCTTGTTAGTACTGCAAAAAGACCCTGACCAAGAAGAAGTTGAGTCAACTGATCTTTATCGTACCGGTGTCATTGCCAAAATATCAAGCTTATCCAAACTACCTGGTGGCATGCAAAAGATCTTAGTTGAAACGATTGCGATAGTTGATATCATCGAGTTTAATGAAGAGCAAGAAAACATCATCCAAGGCAAGTATAGGCTTCGCAAGATTAAAGAGCCTAGTGTTCATGATGAGAACCGTATCAAAGATGAGCTCGTGTCTCTCTTTGGTCAATATCGCTCCACTCGCCCCGACCTGCCAGTTGAAGTTGACCAAATACTTGACCCTAGACGTGACTTAGAAGAATACATCTTCTCAATGGCATCATTTGTAGACGGGCCCCTCGAAGCTAAACAAGCTATGCTCGGCGCCGAAACATTAGAAGCTCAAGCACAAGTTCTGATGGAGCTCATGTCAACTGCGCTAGATGTGGTGAAACTGACACGTTCACTCGAACAAGATGTACGCCACCGTATTCAAAAGAACCAAAAAGATTTTATGATCAATGAACAGATCAGATCTCTCAGTGCAGAACTTGAAAGTGATGACGGAGCTTACCCTCCAGATCTCAAAAAATTGCATGAAGCACTGATGGCCAAAGACCTCCCTAAAGAAGTCCAAGAAAAGGTAGACGAAGAACTTGAGCGACTTTTAATGATGCAACCAGGCTCTCCTGAATATACTGTCATTCGCAATTTTCTCGAGACGATTCAAGGAATACCTTTTGGGGTTTATACCCAGGACAATCTCAAACTAAATCAAGTCACCAAAGCTCTCAATTCAAAACACTATGGTCTTGATACTGTTAAGGAACGAATACTTGAGCACGTTGCTGTTCTTTCACGAGCTCCGCGGGAGCAAGCGCCAGTGCTTTGTTTAATCGGACCACCAGGTGTGGGTAAAACCACACTAGCGCGAAGTGTGGCCGAAGCATTAGGTCGCCCATATGTTCGAGTTGCACTCGGTGGAGTTCGCGATGAAGCCGAGATTAGAGGCCATCGTCGTACCTACATCGGAGCGATGCCAGGTCGTATCATCCAGTCCCTCAAAAAGGCTGGGGCGATGAACCCACTCATCTTACTTGATGAGATTGATAAAATGTCCAATGACTTTAGGGGTGACCCAAGTTCAGCCTTATTAGAAGTTCTTGACCCAGAACAAAACCAAGAATTTTCTGATCATTATCTTGAACTAGGGATTGATTTGAGTCGAGTACTTTTTGTCACTACCGCCAATGTTGGTGAAAACATCCCGTCTGTCCTTCGCGATCGTATGGAAGTTGTTCGCCTCACAGGATATCATTATCACGAAAAAGAAAAAATTGCTCACCAACATTTGTTGAAACGCGTGTGTGAAAAAAACGGTCTTAAAATGGGTGAGGAGTTTGAGCTTTCAAATGAATCTATGGAATTTTTGATTCGTAATTACACTCGTGAAGCCGGTGTTCGTGGGCTTGAAAGAACTATCGACCAAGTCGCACGAAAACGCACTCTTCAAATCCTTAAAGATGGCGATAGCAAAACAGCCTCTAAGAAAAAAGCACTCCTTGCTGGAAAGTCCCCTAGTATTGAACTTCTATCGACCTGGCTTGGGCCGGCTCCCTTTAGTAAGCCTCGTCTAGCGACTCGTGATATGCCTGGTTTAGTTTGTGGTCTTGCTTGGACGCCTGTAGGTGGTGATGTATTGAGTATTGAATGTACACCGCTTTCTGGTCGAGGTCGTATGAAGCTCACTGGCTCTCTAGGCGATGTGATGAAGGAGTCAGCTGAGATTGCCATGACTCTAGTTCGAGAGCGTTCAAGCGACTATGGTATAGACCCTGAGATACTTCGCAAAACCGATTTTCACATTCACTTCCCAGAGGGTTCTATACCCAAAGATGGACCCAGTGCGGGTGTTGGCTTAGTACTAGTGATTTTGTCAGCTATTACCAAACAAATAATTCCGCGTGACTTTGCTTGTACAGGTGAAGTCAGTCTCTCAGGTCAGGTCCATGCTATCGGTGGCCTTCCAGAGAAAACCCTCGCTGCTCTTGATGCCGGTGTAACTCAAGTATTTATCCCTGAAGAAAACGCCAAAGAAATTCCTCAGCTTCCAGCTCCCGTCAAAAAGGGTTTGAAGATTAAGAAGATTACTCATATAGATGACATCTTGAAAATTTTATTCAAGAAAGTAGTACGTAGGAAAAAACCTACTGTTTCGAAAACTGTTAAAGTTGAGAAACCGAAGACAAGGTCGAAGGTCAAAACGAAGTCCTAATTATCAGCTTGAGTCTATCAGGTTAAAACACAAACAGGTAAGCGAGATGAAATTCCAACTCAGGATATACTTTGATCAGAGGTGAAGGAAATTTTGCTTATTAAAAGACAAAACCCTCACTCAAATATTTCTAGATTATTAGCATGAACTGGAAAACCAACCTCTTAGCAAATTATACCGCCTTACGCGCCAGACTTCAGCTAGCCTGCGAGTCAGCCAATCGAGATTTACAAGATGTACTGATTATTTGGGTTTCTAAGACCAACTCTATAGAGGCTGTAGAAGCGGCCACTGAGGTCGGTCTTGATTCTGGCCTGACCAGAGTGGATTTTGGTGAAAACAAGATCCAAGAGTGCGTTCAAAAGTTTTCTGAGCCTCACCCCGATCGTCAACTTCACATTATCGGCCCTATTCAGAGTAATAAACTTCGTAAAGCCATTGTTTTGGGTGATTGGATTCACACAGTTTCGAGTGCCAAGCAATTATTCCAACTCGAGCGAATTGCCCAAGAGGAAAACCGTCAAGTAAAAATCCTATTTCAAGTCAATACCAGTGGTGAAAAATCCAAATCAGGATTTCTACCGAGTGATATCGTTGATTTTTTAGACTCACTTCCAAAGACCCACAATTTGCTATATTCTGGTCTAATGACTATTGGTGTCAATAGCGGAGTCCCCGAAGACTCCCGAGCTGGATTTACTTTACTTCGCACCTGGCGAGATCAATTTGTCAACAAAGACGAGCGATTCACTCATTTTAAGCAGCTTTCCATGGGGATGACTGCTGATTTAGAGGTAGCAATTGATGAAGGTGCCACGATGATTCGAGTCGGTACAGCACTTTTTGGCCAAAGAAATTATGGAGAAAGCCAATGATTACATGGATTTTACTGACAGCCGCTAAGCTGTATTGTCTATTAATAGCTATACAATCTCTTAGTAGCTTTTTCCCTGCCTTTGCTGATCACCCGATGGTTCGTAGAAGTCGTGATTTCACCAAGCCTTTACTTGACGCTATTCGCAAAATATTACCTACAGAGCAAGGTGGTTTTGATTTTAGTCCGATTATAGGTATTATTGCAGTGATGAGCTCTGCCAAATTTTTAGCCTATTTATTTTTGTAAGGATTTCACATGGAAATGACCCCTTTAGATATTCGCAATCAAGAGTTTCGCCGTAAAACTTTCGGTGGACTTGACCCTGAAGAAGTACAAGCCTTTTTGAGCCATCTGGCCTCAGAGTATGAATCTCGTTTACGTGAATCTCAAGACGCTAGTGATAAATTAATCATCGCCAAAGAGCAAATCACACATTACAGATCTTTGGAAGGTACACTTCAAGAGACGGCTCTTACTTTACAAAAAATCTTAGAAGAAAAGAAAGTTCAAGCCCAAAAAGAAGCTGAGTTTATCATAGCCGAAGCAAAAAATAACGCCTATAAAGAAACTGAAGCAATCCGTCGTGAGTCTGAAAATCTCAGAACTGAGATAGTAGGGCTTCGCGCTCAAAAAACAGCCTTTTTCTCACGAATTCGCAATGCTCTTCGCACACAAGAAGAACTACTTGAAGCTATGGAAAAAGATTACATTGAACACGATGCCTATGATGCTGAGCTCAAAACAAATGAAGTTGAAAATACCCGTCAAGCCGATTCACAAGGCCGTCTCAAGAGACAAGCAGTCCGAGATATACACGCCAATGGACCAGGTATTGAAGGCGAAGCTAGCAGCCAACCGGCTCAACAAGCTCAAACTTTACATGCGCCCGCTCAGCCTCAAGTAAGAGCCCCAGCCGCAGCTCAACAAGTTGCGCCGATGAATTCCTCCGCGAGTGCTGCACCACAAGTAAGACGACCGACACCAGGTGTCGCGCCTGCTCGTCGTCCAGGCCCCAATCCTGGTCCTAGTGAGCTACCCAATGTATCATCTACAGGGATTCAATTAAATATTGACCAACCACCAAGGCCAGCTAAATAAGCTGGTTTTTTGGTCAGTAAACACAGTGTTTAAATTTTTCGCTATGCAAAAATTATGCCTCAAACGACTCTTAGATATTCATTGAAAAGGTGAGTCCAGAACAAAAACCATACTACATGAACCTACATAGAGAAGACCCTATTTAAAAAGTCCAACCCAATGACAGGCCTGTTCCACTCAAAACATTTAAAACAGTGATAAAGTTTTCGAGACTTTCAGTCTCTTCTTTAAAGAAGGACTGCTTGGCAAAATTTGAATTGATCCAATGCGTCTCTGCACTCAACGGATGTGCTACACCAATTTGCCACTGAATTGTAAAACCACTCTCCCATTGATACCAATGGCCATAACTTACACCTAAAGTCAGAGCTTGGTCCCATACATCGATTTTACTCAATGTGCTCTTTATCTCTGCATCACCTTCCTCACCAATTTCTGTCTCTCCAGACGCTTGGCGGTACCCTAGTCTCACACCAAAGACGCTCGGGTCTTCGTAAAAAGGGCTCAACATATAACTATACTGAAAATCCAAACCATATCCAGAACCATATTTTGATCCAATACCAGAACCTACTCTTAGTGCGTGTTGGTAATTATAAATCGCCGTATAATGGATCGTCGTTTTTCCAAAATCCTCAGCGAAAGCCCCTGTGGTCACGACATGATTCCACGACTGACTTGCACCACTCTCTAAATGTTTTTGATTTGACTTATTATTTGGACTATTTCTATTAAATCGAGAGTCTTGGTTTCCTTCGATCACAGGACATTGGCACCGCTGTTTAACCTTGAGGGTGTCCTTGAGGTTAATCACCATTTCTTTTAAACTATCCTCCACAACAAGGCTTTGTCCATAGAAATAACCTTCAGGTTGAGTGTTCTTAAAGCCTGGACTCTTTGAACAATCACATGACTCATTGACTTTAATGGTATCGATTAATTGATAATAAGTGATAGCTCGACCCAATGAATTGGTCTCTGAAAGTCCGTAGTCAGCAGCTTGAGGTAAAGTATTTGGAGGATTTGAATCTGACCAAGTATTTGCAGTCAATACAACGACCCAAATGCAAAACCAATATTTTATACGCATAATCATCATAAAACTGAAAGTAGAAATAATCACATGTACTCGTGTTCTAGTAGGGATAGAATTTCTAAATTAAAGGCTGAAGCGTCTGTTTTAGAGGCTAAGGGGGCATTGTGCTTTTATCAAAATTTAAAATCAACCTCTTCTTACTTGTAAGTTGCGTCTTCTTTATTTCTTCAGGGTACTCTCAACCTCTAGCCTCCCCTAAAGCCTTAGGCATAGATCAACAGTATTTCATCAAAACTGGCATAGGATTTAAAAAGTTTTTTGGAGAGTATGCCTCTAGTAACAAAATTAGCATTAACTCGGATGATAACCAAGATTCACAGCCGGGGGATGAACTATCAGATGCCATTGTGGGTCAAGTCCAACTCCCACAAATCTCACATTCGAGTTCAGTGAAAATAGGTGTTGGTTCAAGAATTAGAAACCACATCGTTGCATTTGAATATGGTTTTGCGCCAATATTAGATGATTTCCACGAATTTAATGTTGAATACCAATACATGTTTGTATTTCCTCAAAACATCAAGCCCTCCATGATTCTCGGATTAGACTTTCACCGTTTTCAAACAGCACAAACTGCTCTATTTTCTGGCAAGAAATCAAACGCACATTTTTGGGGTAAAGGCTTTCACACAGGAGCTGGCGTGCACATGAGTAACAAACGATTTGGCTGGGAAAATAGAGTTTTAGTCCGAGGATTATCTATAGATAATATCCTAGCAGTTGATACTCGTTTTCAAGTGTCGGGCCTTGTGATGAGCTGGTCATTAGACCTTGAGACCACACTTTATTTATACTTCTAGATTAATAATTTTTAGAGTGATAAGTTCTAGTTCAATTATTTATAAATATAGATCGTTGCGTCACCCATCATATAATCTTCTCGCAGGACTACTTTAGGGCTTAGTTTTTTAGCTTCATTTAAAATAAGTACCGGATCAAAAATAGCAAAAGTATTATCCCCGCTATTATTTGTCGTAAAGTTAAAAGCAACTCCCACTATTGAATGCTCAAATAACACACGAAGATTCATTAACAAATAATCTAATGTGAGCTCCTCATCTTCTTGGCGTAAATTGAAGACACCTGAAGCAATACAATAATCCGGTCTCTCAATTTCATCTAACATCTTATCATGAGTAATATTTTTAAACCTTAATGCAGGAAATTTACTCTTGGCTGCTTGAACCATATCTGCAGATATATCCACGCCTATATAGTTTTTATTCTGATTCATTTTCTCTAAAAAATATCCAAAGTCACCCAGTCCACAGCCATAGTCTAAGACTGAAGCTTGTTCAAGATTGGCAATTTGTGCTAAGACAATAAAGCGGGCGACTTGAGATTCACCACTTTTAAAATGAAGTGCTTCAAAATTTTTATTCGGAAATCTTTGAAGTAACGCTGAAAAAAACTCAATGTTATTTTCAAATGGTTTTTTGTTTTCCATAATCTTTGTAAATCTTTCTTTTATATCAGAATTCAACCCATCTAATGAGGATGATCCATTTCAAGATTCATGCCTTCAATTCCAACGCCATGAATATGGCCTGGGTTCACGCCATAGTGGCCCGTTATTGATACACTCACTGCACTAAATAAAGCAATAATAAGTAAGAACTTCACCCACTTGGCTTTAAATATAAGTGAACTTACAATAAGTAGAGTGAAAACAATTACTGAACTCACAGTTGTGCTATATGCCCCAAATATCGTGCCATTCTAAAACATCTAAGGCCGTAGGAGATAGCCCTGAAGTATGCGGATGAAGAAGTGTACTTGCGACAACAGCACTTCCAGACCCTACCAAGAAAACCCCGACACTCACTAGATGTAGTTCTCTTCGATTAGATCTCAGCTGACTCTAAAATGACTGTAACAACTTCTTTAGCACTATG